>JAZQUM010000054.1:0-9355 GCA_045631305.1 Oscillospiraceae bacterium
CAGGTCTTGTCTTCCTAAGACCGCTTGGCCTCCGACTTCCAGAGATGCTTTTCATAGAGCTTTTCAAAGCGGCGGTCAGGTTCATCCACCACAAGGCCGCAGTTGCGGGCAATACCCTCGATCTGCACACCGCTCCAGCAAAGAGCCACCTGAGGGTTGGCATAGAGCTGCTGGGTCTTGCGGAAGTTCTTATCGGTCTTGAACCAGACCTTGCCATCATAGAACAAACAGCTGACATTGCGCACCATCACATAGTCATTGACGGAGCTGGCAAGAGCCATGATCTTGGTATCGCCCAGTTTATCAAACATCAGCTCCACAGCCTGAGAGAAGCTAAGTTCCTTATCCATACTGAATTTCATATGCTGCACCTCACTTGATGAGTTTCTTCAGCGGCACGCTGAGTTTCTTATAGACCAGCATGGTGATGATAGAATGCACCACGCACTTGACCACATTGAAGGGAATCACGGAGAAGGCCACCATGGTGGGAACGTCCTTGATCCAGGGATTCACCGCAGAGCACATGCCAACAAGGCTGTCCCAATCCATACCGTAGAGCTTGATGTAGAAGGGGAAGATCATGTAAAGACTGGTGAGCACTGCCAGCACTACATTGATAGCGCTGCCGATGAGAAGGCCGATAACAGCCGCCTTCTTGGTGCGGTGACGGCGATAATAAAGAACGGCGGGCATGGCAAAGGCAACGCTTAAGATCAGGTTCTGCAGTTCGCCCGTCATCATGGACTGGGTGCCCTTGAAAACGATCTTCAAAAGCAGCTTGATGCCAACAATCTCGAAAACGCCCACAGGGCCCAGAATGAAGCCGCCGATCAGCTCAGCAAGGGCCGCAAACTCAAATTCAGCAAAGGGAGAGAGCACGGGGATGGAAAAGCTGAAATACATCAGCACAAAAGCCACCGCACCCATCATAGCCGCCATAGTCAAGCGGCTGACTTTCTTTTCACGCATAGGGTGTACCTCCAAACAAAAAATCCCGAAGCGCCTATGAATCGCCCCGGGAAAACTTGTGGATACAAAAAGCCTGCAAAGGCACTGCCCCACGCGTTCGTCTTTTCCCATCCGGACTTTACCGTCGGTTCCGGAATCACACCGGATCGGCCCGCAATGCGGGTTCATGGACTTTACCATCGGTCGGGAATTTCACCCTGCCCCAAAGACGTTCACTATTCACTTCTCTTGTAGTATACTACATTTTTCACTTTCCCGTCAATGGAAAAGAAGAACAGGCACTTTTGTGCCTGTTCTTGCAGAACCTTATTTTCTTAGAAGAGGCCGGTGATCTTACCGGTTTCATCCACGTCGATCTTTTCAGCGGAGGGAACCTTGGGAAGACCGGGCATGGTCATGATCTCGCCGGTGAGAGCTACCAGGAAGCCTGCACCTGCGGAAACCTTGATGTTGCGCACGGTGATGGTGAATCCTTCGGGAGCGCCCAGCTTGGTGGGATCGTCGGAGAAGGAATACTGGGTCTTTGCCATGCAGATAGGCAGCTTACCGAAGCCAAGAGCTTCCAGTTCCTTCATCTGCTTGCGGGCACCGGTGGTGAGTTCCACACCGTCAGCATGGTACACGCGGCAGGCGATGCAGTTAAGTTTTTCTTCGATGCTGGCATCGTCTTCATACGCAAAGCGGAAGTTGTTTTCTTCTTCGCACAGACGAACCACTTCTTCAGCCAGAGCCACGCCGCCTTCGCCGCCCTTGGCCCAAACTTCACTGAGAGCAACGTTTACGCCCAGTTCACGGCACTTTTCTTCCACCAGCGCAAGTTCAGCTGCGGTATCGGTGGGGAAGGCATTGATGGCCACCACGCAGGGAAGACCGTACACATTCTTAATGTTATCCACATGACGCAGCAGGTTGGGAAGGCCCTTTTCCAGTGCGGCAAGATTTTCTTCGTTGAGGTCAGCCTTGGCAACGCCGCCGTGATTCTTCAGCGCGCGAACGGTGGCAACCACTACAACGGCAGAGGGAGTAAGCCCTGCCAGACGGCACTTGATATCCAGGAACTTTTCAGCGCCCAAATCAGCGCCGAAGCCGGCTTCCGTGATGGCATAATCGCCAAGGCGCATTGCCATACGGGTAGCCATGACGGAGTTGCAGCCGTGAGCGATGTTCGCGAAGGGGCCGCCGTGGATGAAAGCGGGAGTGCCTTCCAGAGTCTGCACCAGGTTGGGCTTAAGAGCGTCCTTCAAAAGGGCGGTCATAGCACCTTCGGCCTTCAGATCGGAAGCGGTAACGGGCTTGCCATCAAAGGTGTAAGCCACCACGATGCGGCCAAGGCGAGCCTTCAGGTCGGGAATATCGCAAGCCAGGCAGAGGACAGCCATAATTTCGCTGGCAACGGTAATGTCAAAACCGTCTTCACGGGGAACACCCTGCATACGGCCGCCCAGACCGCAAACGATGTTGCGCAGCTGGCGGTCATTCATATCCACACAGCGCTTCCACACGATGCGCTTAACGTCGATACCCAGTGCGTTGCCCTGCTGAATGTGGTTATCCAGCATAGCAGCCAGAAGGTTGTTGGCTGCGCCGATGGCATGGAAGTCACCGGTGAAGTGGAGGTTGATATCTTCCATGGGAACCACCTGTGCCCAGCCGCCGCCGGCAGCACCGCCCTTTACGCCGAACACGGGGCCAAGGGAAGGCTCACGCAGAGCAACCATAACATTCTTACCAATGCGGCGCATAGCGTCTGCAAGGCCAACGGTAGTGGTGGTCTTACCTTCGCCTGCGGGGGTGGGGTTGATAGCGGTCACAAGGATCAGCTTACCGTCGGGGCGCTGATTTTCGCGCAGCAGGCGGTAATCTACCTTGGCTTTATATTTGCCGTAAAGTTCCAGATATTCTTCATCCACACCTGCTTCTTCAGCAATGGCGGTGATGGGTTCCATTTCGCAGGACTGAGCGATCTCGATATCGGAGAGGATCTTATCACGGGAGAAAAGTTTCATCAAAAATGCCTCCAGTTCAAATTTATTGTCATTCTTTATTATTATACCATTATTTCCTGTAAAAGGAACACCTTTCCTTCATTAACCCGAAATATTTTTTGCAGGAAGGGAAAAACTGATTTATAAAATCCCCAAGGAGATGTGCATATGCGTCCTTCCCGAAGTTATCAAAAAAGGTTTTTCCCTTACCTTGTGGCCGCAGCAGCGGTGAGTCTTTGCGGCGGTTTTACCGCTGCTGTTCCCGCTAACGTCATTACCGATTGGGCTCTTTCCAAAGAAAGTGTCACCTGGCTCACCCTCACCTATTCACTGGGTGCTGCCGCTATGGCGCCTGTCATGGGCAAACTGGGTGATGCTCTGGGCCGCCGCACAGCCCTTTTACTGGGACTTGGGCTTTACACCGCAGGTCAGGGTCTTGCCGCATTTTGCCCCGAAGGCAGTTTTCTTCTCCTGCTTGCCATCCGTTTTTTTGCAGGCGTAGGTGCTGCCGCTATTGCGCCCATGGTCATGAGCTTTATCATGACGGAATTTCCCAAAGAAAAACTGAGCCGCGGTTTTACCTCCTATATGCTCATTTCCTGCATCGCCGTGATTTTCGGCCCCGCTCTTGGTGGCATGATTCTCAAGCGGGGAAGCTGGCGATGGGTATTGATTTTGTGCGCTTTGATCTGTGCCGCCGCCTTTCTCACAGCTCTTTTTTTCACAGAGCAATCGCAGCGCCGCCCAAAAGCCCTTTCAGATTTCGATTTTACAGGCGCTGCATTGACGCTGGTCTTTTTTTCGGCGCTTCTGGCAGTTCCCACTTTCGGTCAGAACAACGGCTGGCTCTCCCCCACGGCTTTGGGCTGCGCCGCAGCGGGGGCTGCAGCTCTGACGGGGCTTGTTTTTGCAGAGCGGCGGGTCGAAAGCCCCATTCTCAGCGGCGCTTTTATGGCGCGGCGGGAATTCATTCTCCCCGTGGCAGTGCTTTTTCTCTCCCAGGGCTTACTGCAATCTTCCATGACCAACCTCATTACGTTCTCCCTTGTGACCCGGGGTGATAATACGCTCTCCGGTATTGCAACCTCCGTAATGTATGTGGGCATGGCTTTAGGAACAGTTCTCATCGGGCCTATGGCAGACAAGCGGGAACCGCGACAGGTGGCAGCCGCAAGCCTTCTTTTTGTGGCAGTAGGTGCAGCAGGGCAAATGCTTTTCACCGAAAACACCTCCCTCCTTCTCACCTGCCTTGTGATGTTTCTCATTGGCCTTGGTCTTGGGGGGAACACCACCATTTTTATGAAAATCGTCCTCTCTGGCCTTCCTGCCCATCTGGCAGGCAGCGGAAGCGGCACTTACAACGTCTTCCGCGACATGTCTGCCCCCTTTGGCGTGGCGGTTTTTGTGCCCATGTTCGCCTCCAGTCTCACTGCAGAAACTGCCGTTTCCGCCCTGCGCACCACCGCGCTGGCGCAAACGCTTTCCGTATTGGCAGGTTTCGCGCTGTGCTTTGCGCTTCCCAAAATCTATCACAAATAAGAAATGCGCCTTCGCCTGTGCAGCGGAGGCGCCTATTGCATCTGCCGCCAAAAAATGATAAAATAAGCCATCAACATAGGAAGGGCGGAAGAGCATGGACTTTTGTTTTAATGCACGCATTAACTATCAATTCAGCATGAGCCTTTTCTCTCAGGATGACACACGCACCCATGAGCAGAAGATCCGCCATGTGTACGAAAACCTGAAAAAAAGCTTCAACTGTCTTGCCGAATGGGAAGAAGGCGCCAAAACCGAACCTGTATTTTCCGAGATCAACACCGTGCAGGGCTTCCTCCACGGCGGCGGTCTCCCCTTTGCCTGTACCCGCTTTTTGATCCGCGGCCTGGATCTCTCTTTTGATGATCTCCCCATGGAAGGAAGCGCCGTTTTGCTGACGGTATTTCCCGAATTTAATGCCGCGCAGCTGAAGTTCTGCTTTAAAACCGAAAACCGCACCACCGACGAGATGATCTATCTCCGTCAGATTTTTGGCGGCGTGGCAAAATTCACCGCAAAAGACGGCAGCAAGGGTTCTCTGCGGGAATGGTATGACAAAATCTCCCTTGCTATGAATGCCAACTGCACTAACCCCGAGCTCACCTATTTTGTAGAGCTGAAAGATGTGGGCGCAGATATCGCCATCACCGATCTCGTTGAAAAGGAATCCCAGCGGCTTTACGGCATCATGACGGGCGATGAAGGCTGGCAGTTTGTACCTAAAGCCCTTACCGATGAGCGCATGAGTCAGAACTGGGGCAGCCGTGACTTCGTCCGCGTGGTAATTTTCGGCACCAGCGGCATGCTGCTGAACCTGAACCGCTCTCACCGCGCAGCAGAATACATGGCGCGGCAGGAAGATTTCGGCGGAAAATGCTACGGCGGTGTAAATCCCTACTTCCTGGTAGACTCTAATGTAGCAGGTCTTTGCCACGGCGTGTTCCACGCACTGGAAACCGTGGAAGTGATCAAAACCATTGCCGGCCGTATCCTCAGCCGCAAAAACAGCTTCGAATCTGCCAAGAGCGAAAAGCTTGGGCAGGAGATCAAGCGCGTCAAACAGTTCCGCGCAGAACTTATTACCACCCTGAACCGTGTGGAAAATCTGGGCATTTCGGAACTGGGCGAATTGGAACAGTTGCTGCTGCGCAGCTATCACATCTCCCCCCTTATCGATTCCATCAAGTACCTTCTGGAGCTTTTGGAATCGGAACTGGAACTGCTTTATAATCAAAGCACCAACCGCCTGGTGAATTTCCTTACCATCCTCTCGCTGATCCTCACCGTGGTTTCCACTGTGGCAGGATTTTTCTAAGACCAAACAGAAAACCCGCAGGTCTGCAGACCTGCTGGTTCTTTTTTTATTCTTCTGCAGCAGCGGCATCTTCCTGCTTTTCTTCATAAAGGGCAGCGAAAGTTTCGCCATCCATCACTTCGTTTGCAAGGAGATACTGAGCAACTGCTTCCAGCTTATCCATGTCGCGGCGGAGAATTTCTTCGCAGCGGCGGTAAGACTCATCCACAATGGCGCGGACTTCTTCATCGATAAGGGCAGCCGTCTTTTCGGAGTAGTTCTTGGCCTGCGCCATAGAACGGCCGATGAAAATCTCATCGTGGCCGCTGCCGAAGGAGAGAGTGCCCACCTTTTCGCTCATGCCATACACCGTTACCATCTTGCGGGCAATGTCACTGGCACGTTCAATATCGTTGGAAGCGCCGGTGGAAATATCTTCCAGCACCAGTTTTTCTGCTACACGGCCACCCAAAAGGCTCACGATCTGATCCAGCATATGGGTGCGGGATGCATAACTGCGATCCTCTTCGGGAAGGGAAATGGTCATGCCGCCGGCCATACCGCGGGGCACGATGGAGATCTGATGCACAGGATCGTGGCCCGGCAGCGCATGCATCACCACAGCATGGCCCGCCTCGTGATAGGCGGTGAGCTTGCGCTCAGCGGGAGAGATAACACGGCTCTTCTTTTCAGGGCCTGCAATCACCTTGATCTCGGCATCCTGCAGATTTTTCATTGTGATAAAGCGGGCATCTTCACGGGCAGCCAGAAGTGCTGCTTCATTCATCAGGTTTTCAAGATCTGCACCGGTAAAGCCTGCGGTACCGCGGGCAACTACCTTAAGGTCCACATCCTCAGCCAAAGGCTTATTGGCAGCGTGGATACCAAGGATCTCTTCGCGGCCGCGGATATCGGGAAGACCCACATAGATCTGGCGGTCAAAACGGCCGGGACGCAGCAGTGCGGGGTCCAGAATATCGGCGCGGTTGGTGGCAGCCAATACCACAACGCCGCTATTGGCGGCAAAACCGTCCATCTCCACAAGGAGCTGGTTCAGTGTCTGCTCACGTTCATCGTGACCACCGCCAAGGCCTGTGCCGCGCTGGCGGCCTACGGCATCGATCTCATCGATGAAGACGATACAGGGCGCAATCTTCTTGGCCTGCTCGAAAAGGTCACGAACACGGCTGGCGCCAACGCCTACATACATTTCTACAAAGTCAGAGCCGGAGATGGAAAGAAAACCTGCAGAGGCCTCCCCTGCCACAGCTTTGGCAAGCAGCGTCTTACCGGTACCGGGAGGGCCCACCAGCAGCACGCCCTTGGGAATGCGGGCACCCAATGCGTTGAACTTGGCAGGATCACGAAGGAAGCCCACGATTTCGCTGAGTTCTTCCTTTTCTTCATCCGCACCTGCCACATCGCGGAAGGTAACGCGGCGGTTCTTACCGTCCGGTGTGCGAACGCGGGCAGTGCCGAATTTAGCCATCTTATCGTGGCCACCGCCACCCATGCGGCCCATCATCACCATCATAAACATAACGAACATGACGAGCATGGCCGCATAAGGCACTACAGTTTCGATCCAGCTGTGGTCCTTCACACCTTTGTACTGAGCAGAGGTGATGATGCCGTCCTGTCGCTGCTCATCAATAAGCTCGCCAAGATCGGTATAGAACTGGTCAAAATCGTAAATTTCGCTGGTAAGATATTCCCCTTCTTCCGCATCTTTGAGATAGAGGGTAACAGTCTTATCGGAAACCACGAAACTTTCCACCTTTTCCTGCTCGAAAAGGCGGCACATTTCGGTGTAGGGCACGGCATTTTTGCCGCTGCCAAAATTAAAAAGGTATACGGCGCTTAAAATAATGATCAGCACCAAAAAGGCAGTGTTGATCCCGCCGCGACGCTTTTCCATAAAGGGATCCTCCTTAAACGGGTCTTGATTTGCGCAAAAAGGGGGCAGCGGCTGCCGCCCCTTTTTATTCTTTAGTTGGAATAGATCTCGGGCTTGAGAACGCCTACATAAGGCAGGTTGCGGTACTTTTCATCATAGTCCAGACCGTAGCCTACTACGAATTCATTGGGCACTTCATAGCCTGCAAGATCGGCATAGATGGGTTTCTGGCGGCGGGAGGGCTTATCCAGCAGGGTGACGATGGCGACAGAAGCTGCACCCTTGGCCATGAAATAATCTCTCAGGAAGTAGAGGGTATTGCCGCTATCAAGAATATCTTCCACCACGATCACATCGCGGCCGGTGATATCCTGCTGCAGGTCGTGACGAATCTGCACATTGCCGGAAGAAGAGGTGCCGCTCTGGTAAGAAGAAACGGCGATAAATTCCATATCACTCTTCAGCTGGCAGGCGCGAACCAGGTCAGCCATGAAGATGAAGCTGCCCTTGAGCACCATCAGGAAAAGAGGGTTCTTATCCTTGTACTTTTCATAGATCTCATCGCCCATTTCCTGCACGCGTTTTTTCAGTTCTTCTTCGCTGTAGAGCACCTTCAGGATATCCTGTTCCATATTACTTTTATGCATAGTGCACCTCATCATTTTCTTTCTTTATTTCCACGGTCAGGGTCTCCCCTTCCCATTGAACACTCTCGTTTGCGCCGAGGCCCCAGACGGCCACCAGCTTTCCATCCGCTTCCACGGCGGGGCAGTTTTCCCGCATAGCAGGGGTGAAGCCCGCGTCAGCAAGCAGGCGTTTGACGCCTCTTGTGCCCTTTTCCGTGGGGAAGCGGTCTTTGGCGGCACAGGGCCGCAAAATGAGTTCCGCGCCTTTGGGCACGGTGATCTTCAAGCCATCAGAATCTTCCGTCCATTCGCGGGCAGAAAAAACAGACTGCATATAGGCGCATCGCCCGCCCAGCTCCAGCGCGGCGCGCTGCTCCTTTTTGCCCCAGCGCAAAATCAGCTTTCCGCCTTCAACGCTTGCCTGCATATCCCGCAGGTGAAGGCAGGCGCCCTCTGCACGCAGGGAAAGAATTTCTTCCACCTGGGCTGCGCCAAGGTCTTTTTTTCCAACGCCCAGCTCATCCGCCATGGCGCGGACCATGCGGCTTTGCAGCACTTCGGGTGCGGAAAGGATATCCTGCAAGGGAAGGGCCACAGCCCGTTCCTCTTGTTCCAGCGCTGTCATACGCTCACGGGCAAGCGACTGGAGATAGTCGCTCTCACGGGCCATGATCTCGGCGCCGCGGCAGATATTTTCCACGGCTTTTGGGTTGATCTTTTCCAGCCCAGGCAAAATCTCTGCGCGGACAAAATTTCTGGCATACTGGGTATCGGCATTGGTGGAATCCGTCACAAAGGGGATATCCCTCTGCGCAAGATAAGTTTCCACCTCTGCGCGGCTCACGGAGAGCAGCGGGCGGATAAACACATCCCGCGCGGCGGGAATACCGCCAAGGCCAAGACCGCCTGTACCGCGGGCCAGACGGAAAACCACCGTCTCTGCCTGATCGTTAGCCGTGTGGGCAGTTGCGATCTTTTTTGCGCCCATGCGTTGGGCAGCATCTTTCAAAAAGGCAAAGTCGGATCGTAGCCATGTCGTTCTGTG
>JAZQUM010000055.1:0-9228 GCA_045631305.1 Oscillospiraceae bacterium
TGACCCGTGCCAAGGAGCGCCTTACCATGACCAATGCCCGCCAGCGCATGCTCTTTGGCCGAACCCAGAGCTACATGCCTTCCCGCTTTCTGAAGGAGATCCCCGAAAAGGAAATGGTTTGGCTGGGTAAGCCTGAACCTCACCGCTCCGCCGATCCCGATATGGGCAGCAGCTACTATGACGGCATGACTATGCCCAGAAGAGAACCTGTGAAGAGCGGCTATACCAAGCCTGCGGCATCCGTTCGCGTCAGCGGCGGAAAGAGCGGTGCAGGCAGCGCGTCGGCCAGCGTAGGCATGCTGCAGCTCAACAAGGGAGACATGATCAACCACAAGGCTTTCGGCAAGGGAATGGTTATCAGCGTGCGCCCCATGGGCGGGGATGCGCTGATCGAAGTAGCCTTTGACGGTGTGGGCACAAAGAAGTTGATGCTGAAGTCTGCAAGTTCTCATATTACAAAGTTGTAAAGGTTTATTGCATTACATAAAAAGAGCCAACCATCCGGTTGGCTCTTTTGGTTTATATGGATATTACAGCAGTTCTTCAAAGGAGTGGATGCATTGGTCGCAGGTAGCAGGCATGTCCGCAGCGGTGGATGCAAAATAAGGATCAAACACACCGATGACCTTCATACCGGCGGCGCGGGCGCTGCGGCAGGATTTGACAGAGTCATCGTAAAGGGTGCATTCTTCGGGCTGCACGCCCAGCATCTGTGCGGCTTTATGGAAGAGGGCGGGATCGCTCTTATCCATATTCAGATCGTGGGCGAAGATCAGCTGCTCAAAAAACTCTGTGAGACCGTGGTGGGAAAGGGCGGTGCGGCAATGCTCGGGAACGCAGGAGGTAACGATGGCCATGCGCTCACCGCGCTCACGGCAGACGGTGAGATATTCCCGCACGAAGGGTTTCAACGGAACATGGGCATAGGCATCCTTGGCAAGATCCATCCACTCGGCCATGATCTCCTCGCAAGACTCGGGGAGGTTGCCGTATTCCTTGGTGAAAACGGCGGCCATGGGGAAGATGGTGTGGGCTACACCTTCGTAATATTCTTTTGTGTATTCCAGTCCGCGGCGTTCCAGAAAGATTCTGTCCACATCCACCCAAAGGCCGTTGGAATCGATCAAAGTGCCGTCTAAGTCAAATAAAAGCATGTTGTCTGCTCCTTATTCCAAATAAAATCGCCAGAGGAAATCCACGGCTTCTTCGGCATAGTCAATGCCGATGCGCTTGCCGCAATGCAGGCGGCGCTCTTCTTCTGTGGCAGGGGGAAGATCCACATCTTCCAAGGAATCCGTCAGGAAGAGGGTGTCTCCCAGAAGGTCGATGCCGTTTTGTTCCTTGGTAAGGGATAATCCTTTACATACTTTGCCGCATCCGTTCATGAGATTCTTGCGCTGGTAGGAAGTGAGATGGTCGTAATCTTTTCTAAAGCGCAGGTGGCTCACAGTATCGATGCCCCGGATGATCTCCACACCCCGCAGCAAAACGGCGGAGGGTTCTCCCTCGGGCTCGGTGACAAAGTTGAGGCAATGGTGCATGCCGTAGATAAAATAAATATAAGCGTGGCCGGGCGGGCCAAACATGACTTCCGTGCGGGGCGTGCGGCAGTAGCCGTAAGCGTGGCAGGCTTTATCCATGCGGCCCACATAAGCCTCCGTTTCGGTGATGCGGCAGACGATATCTTCGCCATTGAGGCGGCGGACAAGATATTTCCCCAAAAGGGCCTTGGCAGTCTCCACCGTGTCACCCATATAAAATTCCCGGGGGAGTCTTGCCATTTTTTCACCTCTTTGCTATATTAATGCCGTTGCGATCATTGTACCAAAGAAGAGAGGAAGGGGCAAGAACCATGAAGAGTAAATTTATCCGTCAGGTGGTTTTCCCGCTGTTGGCGGCTATGATCTGGGGCAGCGCGTTTGTGTTCCAGAGTGTCAGCACGGAGTTTATCGAGCCCTTTACCTTTAATGCGGCCAGATCTTCCATTGCGGCTGTTTTCCTTTTCTTCCTTGCGCTGGTGCTGCGCAAGATCAAGGGTGAGGACAAAAAGCCGGTTTCCCCGCAGGAGAAAAAAGCCTATCGCAAAGAGCTTTGGACGGGTGGCATCTGGTGCGGTGTATTTTTAACCATTGCCTGCAATCTGCAGCAGCTGGGCATTGAATTCACTTCTACCGGTAAGGCAGGTTTTATCACCGCGCTTTACATCGTGGTGGTGCCTATGGCCGGTATCTTTTTCCACAAAAAAGTGGGTCTTAGCATCTGGGTCAGCGTGGCGCTGGCGGTGGCAGGCCTTTATTACCTGTGCGTAACGGAAGGCTTTTCCGTGGCGGCAGGTGACTTCTACGTATTCCTTTGCGCCATCTTTTTTGCCGGTCAGATCCTTCTGGTGGATTACTATGTGCAGAAGGTGGACGGCGTGGAGCTTTCCTGCGTGCAGTTCGTTGTGGTGACGGTGCTTTCCGGCATCTGCATGCTGATTTTTGAAAATCCCGACTGGGCAGCCATTAAGGTTTGCATCGGTCCTATTCTTTACGTGGGTATCCTTTCCAGCGGTGTTGCTTACACGCTGCAGATTCTGGCGCAGAAGGATGCAAATCCCACGGTGGTATCCATCCTGATGAGCATGGAATCTGTGTTTGCGACCCTTTCGGGCGCTATCTTCTTGCAGGAAGTGCTCAGCGGCCGGGAATATCTTGGCTGCGCGCTGATGCTGGCTGCGGTGCTTCTGGCGCAGATCCCCATGCCGGAAAAGAAAAAAGCATAAGAAAAAAGACGGAGAGTGATCTCCGTCTTTTCTTATGCTTGAAAGAAATCCAGCACGCGGCGGTTGAAGTCCGCGGCTTCTTCGTAGGCGGCATGGCCGAGATTTTCATAAAGATACAGTTGGCAGTGCAGCTTTTCTGCTATTTCCCGGGAGGCTTGCGCCGTGACGATCTTATCCTGCGCGCCGCCCAAAACGAGGACGGGGCAACGGATATTTTCCAGCTGCTCGTAGGTGTCGCAGGTGAGGCAGGCCCTGGCCAAAGATTTGAATCTTTGGGGATCTTTGGGCTTTTGCAGCAGGGCAAGAAGGGGGAAGAAAGGCTTATAGCGCTTAACATAGGCAGCGGAATACATCCGGCGGGCCATATCTTCCACAAATTGGCGCAGCGCGCCTGCTTCCAGAAGGCGAAGCCAGGTTTCTACCGCGTCTTTTACGGCAGCATTGGTGCGGGAAAGGGTCACGGCAAGGACCAGTTTATTCACAAGGTCGGGTCGCTGCAAAGCAAGATACTGCGCCACCATGCCGCCTTGGGAAACACCGAAAACATCTGCATTTTTCAGCTCCAGCGCATCCATGGCTTCGCTGAGCCAATCAGCTGCCGCGGAAACGGTATAGTCTGCAGGAAGGGGAGCGGGATGGTCAAAAACATAAACGGTGTAGTCTTTGGCAAAGATGCGGTACATGAAAGAGAGCATGGCAGAAGAACCCTTGACGCCGCGGGTGTTGAGACCCGGTATCATCACAAGGATCTTGGGGCCTTTGCCGAAAGTAATATAGTCCACGCGGGCATGATGCAGGGAAAGCTGCAGTTCTTTTGCGCCAAACACAAAATCACTTCCTTTGGTGGAATATTTTAACTGCATCATACCACAGATCTGCATCTGTTACCATGTCGATTTTTTCTTTTTTATCACTTATAAAAAGAGGAATATGATGACAAAGGGGAGAAGGTGTGATATAATTACAGAGAATATACTGCAGGAGTATGTACTTTTGCAAATTGAAGGGAAATGAGGCGGCGTTATGCGAGTAAATATTCTTGGCGTCGGTTTTGATAATTACACTATGGCGGAACTGGTGGAAAAGGGCACGGAGTTCCTTTGCTCTGATTCCTGCCACTATGTGGTGACTCCCAATCCCGAGATCGTGGAGACCTGCCGCGAAAATGCAGATGCTATGCGCGCGGTAAACGGCGCGGATCTGGTGATCCCTGACGGTATCGGCGTGATCTACGGGGCGAAGATTTTGAAAACGCCTTTGAAGGAACGCACCCCCGGTATCGAATTCGGCGAGCATATGATCGCAAAGTGCGCTGAACTGGGCAAGAGCGTCTTTTTCCTGGGCGCCAAGCCCGGCGTTGCTGATGCGGCCGCAGAGAATATGAAGAAGAAATATCCCGCCCTTACGGTGGCAGGCACCAACGACGGGTATTTTAAAGAAGACGGTCCTGTGGTGGAAAAAGTCCGCGCATCCGGTGCTGACCTCCTGTTCGTGTGCCTTGGCGCGCCCAAGCAGGAATTCTGGATGGAAAAGAACGGCAAGGCTACCGGCGCAAAGCTGATGATGGGTCTTGGCGGCTCGCTGGATGTTTGGGCAGGTACGGTGCAGAGAGCGCCTGAATTTTACATCCGCCACAATCTGGAATGGTTCTACCGCCTGATGAAAAATCCCAGCCGTATCGGCCGCATGATGAAGCTGCCGCTCTTTTTGGTTCATGTGATCTTCGGCGGAAAGAAAGGTTAAACTATGCAGGGTAAACTGATTGTTTTTGAAGGAACCGACGGCTCCGGCAAGGCTACCCAAAGCCGCATGCTGGTGGAGCGTTTGCAGAAGGAAGGTCATGCGCTGAAAAAGCTGGAGTTTCCCCGCTACAGCGAGGAATCTTCCGCGCTGATCCGCCTGTATCTGGACGGTAAATTCGGCGCGCACGCAGGTGATGTGAATGCCTATGCCGCATCCACTTTCTACGCGGTGGACCGCTTTGCGTCCTACCGTCAGGACTGGGGCGAATTTTACGAAGCGGGCGGCCTTGTGATCGCTGACCGCTACACTACCTCCAACGCAGTACATCAGGCCACCAAGCTGCCTGCCGATGAACTGCAGGCTTATCTCGAGTGGCTTTTCCACTTTGAGTTTGAATTGATGGGCCTTCCCGCGCCCACCAAGGTGTTCTATCTGGACATCCCCACGGAAGTGACGGAAAAGATGATGCGCAAGCGGGAAGCGGATAACAATGTCCGTCCCGATATTCATGAGCAGGATGGGGAATATCTCCGCCGCTGCCGTGAAAACGCGCAGCGCGTGGTGGATTTCTGCGGTTGGGAAAAGATCAGCTGCGTCCGCGGCGATGAACTTCGCACCATTGAAGATATCCACGAAGAGATCTACGCAAAGGTGCAGGAACTGCTGTAAGGATTGTCCCATTGAGCGGCAGGAAAAAAGGGCACTTTCGTACCCTTTTTCCACAGCACTCAGCAGCAGGTACTTTCGCGGCAGCCGCAACTGTCGCCCTGGTTACCGCAGCAGCACAGCACCAGAATGATGATAAGAATGAGCCAGATGCAGGAGCAGTTGTTACCGTTGTTAAAGCACATTTTTGTCACCTCACTTGATAATCTGATATATCTTATGCGCCGCAAAGGAAAAGGGGGCCTGGCCGCCTGAAAAAAATTCTGCATGGCGCGGGATGAGCGAAAGGACAAAGACTATGGCATTTGATGAAAATTTTGAAACCACTCATTGGGATGCAAAGGAAGTAAAGCGAGCTACCGCTAACCGCGCTTCTTCTTCCCGCAGCGCTGCTTCCCATGGCACGACTCAGCGCAGAAACAAAAAGAAGGGCAAGATTTCTTACGGCTTTGGCATGTGGCTTATTGGCGTGGTGCTTTCTTCTGCCATTCTGGCTGCCATCGGCTGGCTTTTGATCAATGACCTTTGTGCGCTGAATAAAGAGCCTTTGGAAGCGAGCATTGTGATTACCAAGGATGACAGTGTTCGCTCCGTTGCCGATAAGCTCAAGGATGAAGGGCTTATTGAATACAAGTGGTTCTTCAAGCTTTTTGCAGCCGTTGCCAATGCGGACGATAAAATCGGTGAAGGCACATATCAGCTGGATACCGATATGGACTACCGTTGTCTGATTGCTTCTATGAAGGGCCATTCCTCCCTTAATACTGAGGTGGTTACCGTTACCATTCCCGAAGGCTACACCGTGCAGCAGACCATTGATCTGCTGGTGGAAAAGGGCGTCAGCACAGAAGAATCTCTGGTGGAAGCTGCCAAGAACTATGCCTTTGATTTTGAATTTGTGGATAATGAAAATCTGGGTGATATCAACCGCCTGGAAGGTTATCTTTTCCCCGATACCTACGAATTCTATGTGGGCGAAAAGGGTAGTGTTGCCCTCAAACGCTTTTTGACCAACACCAACAGCAAGCTGGATCCCGATCGCCTGGCGTTGGTGGAAAAGAGCGGCTACTCTCTCTATGAAATTATGATCATTGCCTCCCTTATTGAAAAGGAAACCGACGGTAGCGACCATGATAAGATTGCATCTGTAATCTATAACCGACTGAAGAATCCCGGTGCAGAAACTGTAGGTCTTCTGCAGATCGATGCTTCTTTGATTTACGGTTTGGGTGAAAACTACACCGGCACGCTGACGGCAGAGGATATGGAACTGGATTCCCCCTATAACCTCAGCAAGAATAAGGGGCTGCCTCCCACGCCTATTTGCAACCCCGGTCTGGATTCCATTCTCGCGGCTATTGAACCTGCCAGCACTGATTACTATTTCTATGCACTGGGCACCGACGGCACCCATCATTTCTTTACCAACTACAGAGATCACGTGAACTTCGTCAATAGCGGCAGCTACGGCGGATAAAAGAGGACTAACATGGGAGAAATTATTCGCAAAAAGCCGGAGCTTTTGGCTCCGGCAGGAGATATGGAAAAACTGCGTATGGCCGTGCTTTACGGCGCAGATGCGGTGTATCTTGCAGGCACTACTTTCGGTATGCGCGCCTTTACGGGGAACTTCACCCCTGAGGAACTGCCCAAGGCTGTAAAGTTTGCTCACGATCACGGTGTGAAAGTCCATGTGACGGTGAACACCATGCCCCGCAACGGGGATGCAGACAATCTGCCCGCTCATCTGGAGCGGCTCAATGATGCAGGGGTGGATGCTCTGATCATGGCGGATATGGGTGTTTTTGCCGCTGCAGGGAAGTATGCCCCCCGCTGCCAGCGTCACATCAGCACCCAGGCCAGCATTGCCAACTATGCCTGCGCTACGGCGTGGCATGATTTGGGTGCCGACCGTGTGATCCTGGCCCGCGAGCTGAGCCTGCGCGAGATCCGCGAGATTCGCGAACGTACCCCCAAGACACTGGAGATCGAAGCTTTCGTTCACGGCGCTATGTGCGTTTCCTATTCCGGTAGATGTCTGCTCAGCAACTACATGACGGGCCGTGACTCCAACCGCGGTGCCTGCGCACAGCCTTGCCGCTATCAGTACGCGCTGATGGAAGAAAAGCGTCCCGGGGAATATTTCCCTGTGTTTGAAGATGTGCAGGGCACTTATATCATGAATTCCCGCGATATGTGCATGATCGACCATGTGGACGATCTTGTAGACGTGGGTCTGGACAGTTTGAAGATCGAAGGCCGCGCCAAGTCCGCTTATTATGCTGCCATCGTCACCGGTGCTTACCGCCATGTCATCGACGATGTGTGCGCAGGCAGGGAAGTGGATCCCATCTGGGCAGATGAGGTGAACCATGTAAGTCACCGCCACTATGCCACCGGCTTTTACTATGGTGCTCCCGGTCAGTACTATGCCAATTCCCGCTATATCCGCGAGTGGCAGGTAGTGGCAATCATCAGCGACTGCGACGAAAACGGCATGGCAACGCTGTCTCTTCGCAACAAGTTCCGCGCAGGGGACGAAGTGGAGATCGTGGGCCCTGACTGCAAGCCCTTTACGCTGACTGTTCCTATGATGCAGGACGAAGAGGGGAACGCGCTGGAAGAACCCAGAAATCCCCAGATGGTGTTCCGTATGCAGCTGCCTTATAAAGTGCCTGCATGGTCCATTGTCCGCCACGCGGTGGAACTTTCCGCACAGGACTAAAAGTGGTTGACAAGCGTTAAATTCGTGGTAAAATCTAATTAAACTGAGAAATATGGTTCTCGCGTTGAAAAAGACGAGCTGCAATAAGCGTGTTTCAGAGAGAAGGGGACGGTGGAAGCCCTTCACATGGCGTTGCGGCGGCCCCTTTTGAGCGCGCTGCGATGAGCGGCGCGGCTGATCCCCGATATCGGATCGCTTGAGATGGCGGTGGAAGCACCGTCAAATTAGGGTGGTACCGCGAAGTTCAGCCTTCGCCCCTAACCGGGGCGGGGGCTTTTTCTTTTTTCTCAGGTAAAATCTGTAAATTAAATTTATTTCATAGGAGGAATTCACCATGGCACATCCCTATCGTGGTTTGAACGAACTGCGCGAAATGTTCCTGACTTACTTTGAAAGCAAGGATCATCTTCGCCTTCCCAGCTTTCCGCTGATCCCCCAGAATGACCCCTCTTTGCTGCTGATTCCCGCCGGTATGGCTCCCATGAAGCCCTGGTTCAAGGGTGAAGAAGAGCCTCCCCGTAAGCGCGTCTGCACTTGCCAGAAGTGCATCCGTACCCCCGATATTGATAATATCGGTAAGACCGACCGCCACGGCACTTATTTTGAAATGCTGGGCAACTTCTCCTTCGGCGATTATTTCAAGAAGGAAGCCATCGCTTACTGCTGGGAATTTTTGACCGACGTAGTGGGTCTGGAAGCTGACCGTCTGTATCCCTCTGTTTACGAACAGGATGACGAAGCTTTTGACATCTGGAACAAGGACATCGGCATTGCTCCCGAACGCATTTTCCGTTTTGGCAAGGCTGATAACTTCTGGGAACACGGTGCAGGTCCCTGCGGCCCCTGCTCTGAAGTTTACTATGACCGTGGTGTGGAATTCGGCTGCGGCAAGGATAGCTGCACCGTAGGCTGTGATTGCGATCGCTACATCGAAGTGTGGAACAACGTATTCTCTCAGTTCGATAACGACGGCCAGAACAACTACACCGAACTTAAGCAGAAGAATATCGACACCGGCATGGGTCTCGAACGTCTCGCTTGTGTTTGCCAGAATGTTGGCTCTCTCTTCGAAGTGGATACCGTGATGAACGTGACCAACAAGGTCAGCGAGATCGTGGGCGTGAAGTATCACGAAGATGCTGAAAAGGACATCTCCCTGCGTATCATCACCGACCATATCCGCTCCTCCACTATGATGATCTGCGACGGCGTACTGCCCAGCAATGAAGGCCGTGGCTACGTGCTGCGCCGCCTGCTGCGCCGCGCTGCCCGCCACGGCAAGCTCCTTGGTGTGAACCGTCCCTTCCTGTATGAGATCGTGGACACCGTG
>JAZQUM010000056.1:0-7688 GCA_045631305.1 Oscillospiraceae bacterium
AGGATGGAACCGTCCAGGATAGCGTCGATGATGCCGCGGGTATCCTTGATGGAGATGCGCTTGCCGGTGCCGTTCCAGCCGGTGTTTACCAGGTAAGCCTTAGCGCCGCTCTTTTCCATCTTCTTAACCAGTTCTTCACCGTACTTGGTGGGGTGCAGTTCCAGGAATGCCTGACCGAAGCAAGCGGAGAAGGTAGGGGTGGGTTCGGTGATGCCGCGTTCGGTACCAGCAAGCTTGGAAGTGAAGCCGGACAGGAAGTAGTACTGAGTCTGTTCGGGAGTCAGAATGGAAACGGGAGGCAGAACGCCGAATGCGTCAGCGGACAGGAAGATCACGTTCTTAGCGTCGGGACCTGCGGAAACGGGACGAACGATCTTTTCGATATGGTCGATGGGATAGGAAACGCGGGTGTTTTCGGTTACGGAGCCATCGTTGAAGTCGCAAACGCCGTTTTCATCAACGGTAACGTTTTCCAGCAGAGCATTGCGCTTGATAGCGTTGAAGATGTCGGGTTCGGATTCCTTATCCAGGTTGATAACCTTAGCGTAGCAGCCGCCTTCGAAGTTGAATACGCCGTTGTCATCCCAGCCGTGTTCGTCGTCACCGATGAGCAGACGCTTGGGGTCGGTGGACAGGGTGGTCTTGCCGGTGCCGGAGAGACCGAAGAACAGAGCGGTGTTTTCACCGTTCATGTCGGTGTTAGCGGAGCAGTGCATAGCAGCCATGCCGTTGAGGGGCAGGTAGTAGTTCATCATGGAGAACATACCCTTCTTCATTTCGCCGCCGTACCAGGTGTTGAGGATAACCTGTTCACGGGAGGAGATGTTGAAGAGAACTGCGGTTTCGGAGTTCAGGCCCAGTTCCTTATAGTTTTCAACCTTAGCCTTGGAAGCGTTGTAAACTACGAAGTCGGGTTCGAAGTTAGCCAGTTCTTCAGCGGTAGCAGCGATGAACATGTTCTTAACGAAGTGTGCCTGCCAAGCTACTTCCATGATGAAGCGGATGCCCATACGGGAGTCCTTGTTGGTGCCGCAGAATACGTCAACAACATACAGCTTCTTGCCGGAAAGTTCCTTCTGAGCCAGAGCCTTGCAAGCGTCCCAAGCTTCCTGGGATGCGGGCTTGTTGTCGTTCTTGAATTCATCGGAAGTCCACCAAACGGTGTTCTTGGAGTTTTCGTCCATAACGATGAACTTGTCCTTGGGGGAGCGGCCGGTGTAGATACCGGTCATAACGTTAACTGCACCCAGTTCGGTGAGCTGGCCCTTTTCAAAGCCTTCGAGAGAGGGATCCATTTC
Source organism: Oscillospiraceae bacterium (assembly GCA_045631305.1). GTDB lineage: Bacteria > Bacillota > Clostridia > Oscillospirales > Oscillospiraceae > JAZQUM01. The sequence continues at coordinate 1,299 of JAZQUM010000056.1, forward strand.
AGCTTCGAAGAGTTCTTCGTAGCTGGGGTTGTACACTACTTCGGTAGTACCGGTAATGCCATACTTGGTCAGATCCAGATTTGCCATTTTACTGTTCCTCCGTATAAATTAATATAAAAAATAGACTGAAATAAAGGGTGACTGCGGGTGCGTTGAAAAAACGCCCATAGTCAAGGTCATTATACTATACTATGCAAGAGCCTTACAAGGGGTATTTCTAATATTTTGTGAATTTTTTGCTTATTTTTGCTTAGTATTATAAGAATTTCTAACAGAAAGTGTGAGGAAAACTTTACGATTCACAAGCCTTTTCCGCAATTGCCGCCAGTTTTTCCACAAGGTCGCGGATGGAGCCCTTTTCGGGAGAGGAGATCACGCGGATACCGGGGAGGGCTTTGACTTCTTCTCTGGCATTTTCCGGGGCAAAAGCCACGGCAGCGGCACGGAGCATGGGGATATCGTTAAGGTGGTCACCGGCGCAGCAGATGCGGGTGGAGGGAATGGAAAACATCCCGGCAAGGCGGGCAACGGCATCGGCCTTGCTGCAGCCCCGGGCGGTAACTTCCAGCAGTGTGTCAAAGGAGAAGACCAGTTCCACTTCCTTTGCCCAGCTTTGGGAGAGAATGTAGGCTTCGGCAGCTTTGACCACTTCTGCGTCCCCTTCCAACAGGATCTTGGCAATGGGGACGGGGACGTCTGCAGGGGATGCCACTTCTACCATGGGTGCATCGGAAAGGCGGCGGTGATGAAGCACGTGGCTATTTACGGCACAGGCATGGATAAGGTCGCTATCGTGATAAAATTCTGCACCGATGGCGCTGAAGCGGGCCAAAACATCTGCGATATACTCCCGGATGGCGGGAGCAGAATCCGTCAGATAGGAGGCGGTGAGGTATTCTTCGCGGGTGTAATCATAAATAGCGCCGCCGTTATAGATGATGGTGGGCGCATTGGAGGGCACGCCAAGGGCCACGGGGCGGGCATCGGGAAGAGAGCGGCCGGTGGCCACGGCAAAGATGCCGCCTTCTTCCATAAAATGGTGGATGGCGGCGGCGTTTTCCTCGGAAATATACTTTTCGGGAACGGGTACACCGTGGGTATTGGTGATGGTGTTGTCAAAATCGCAGGCGATGAGCCAGCGGTCAAAAATTCCCATAGTTCACCTCTTGTGAAAATACGCGCAGGGATCACCTGCGCGTATTTTTAGACTTTTTTTGATATTATTCTTTCGCGTTGGCGCGGGATGCACCGTTGCTGCCGCCTCTCTGACGGCCGCCACGGCGATGGGTGCGGCGGGATTTGCTGCTGCCTCCGCCTTCGCCCTTATTGGCGGGTGCACCGCCCTCTGCGCTCTTGCCGGCGGGAGCGGGCTTGTTGCCGCCCTGCTTGTTGGGGGCATTCTTATGGCCCTTATTGTGGCGGGGCTTATTGTTTTCCTGAGACTTGCTGCCGCCATCCTTATTGGGAGCCTTTTCTTCCTTCTTGGCCTGTGCTTCGCCGGCAGGCGCTGCAGAAGGCTTGCGGCGGCCGCGGTTACGGCGGGAGGAAGACTTGCGGTTGGAAGTCTTTTCGCGAACGGGTGCATCATCAAATGCGGCTTCAGCCACAAGGATGGAGTTTTCCAGATCGCTGCGCTCGGGGCGCTCGGTGCGGTAAACAGGTTCGGGCAGGATAATTTCTTCGTCAGCAGACTTCACATAGCGGGCGGGGCGCTGGGAAGGCACTTCAATGCCGTCGCGGGAGCCCTTGCCGTTGCGCAGAACCTGCACTTCGCAGTTGTGATAGGTGCGGGGAGCTTCACTGTGATCGTCCAACCGGACTTTTACCTGCTCTTTGATGAGGTTTACTTCGCAGACGTTGCCGGGTCCGTCAGGGGTCTGGACGAAGGAATCGTTTTTGGGCATGCGCTTGGCAGCATCTTCATAAGTATCCTGCTCATATTTCAGGCAGCACATGAGGCGGCCGCAGGTGCCGGAGATTTTGGTGGGGTTCAAAGAGAGGTTCTGAGTCTTTGCCATTTTGATGGAAACGGGCACGAAATCGGGCAGGAACTGCTTGCAGCAGAAGGGTCTGCCGCAGATACCCAAACCACCCAGCATCTTTGCCTCGTCGCGCACGCCGATCTGGCGCAGTTCGATACGGGCGCGGAAGATGGCTGCCAGATCCTTCACCAGTTCACGGAAGTCTACACGGCCGTCAGCGGTGAAGAAGAAAATAATCTTGTTGCCGTCAAAATTGCAGGAAACATCCACCAGCTTCATTTCCAACTGATGGTCTGCGATCTTGTCCTGGCAGATGTTGAAAGCCTCCGTCTCCTTGGCGCGGTTGCGCTCCAGAGTGCGGCGGTCTGCATCTGTAGCAAGACGGATCACAGGGCACAGGGGCTGCACCACTGCTTCATCGGGCACTTCGTGGTTGCCTTCGCAGCAAACGGCGAATTCCACGCCCTGGGAAGTTTCCACGATCACATCATCCCCTGCGTGGACGGTGAGTCCGCGGGGGTCAAAATCATAACTTTTATGTCCGCTCAGAAAGCGAACGCTGATCACTTCAGTCAAGGATAGCCTCCAATTCAGCGGCGAGGGCACCGGCAAGGTGGCCTACGCCTACATTAAATCTGCTTTGTGCAGAATACTTTTCCAACATTTCTATTGTGCATATGATTTGCTTTTTTGTCAAGTTTTCCGTAATTTCCGCAACTGTAGAGCGAAATTCGGCAGCGGGGGCTTTGCCGTAAAGCGCAGATAAAGCAGCGGTGAGAAGGTCGCGGGAAGCGGCCAGCAGGGCAAAGACTTCATCGCGGGTAACCTTGTTTACCTCAAGGCCCATAAGGAAAGCAGCGGCTTCAGCATGACCGCGGCGCTTCAAAAGGCGGCAGAAGGCTTCAGCCTGGGAGTAATCGGTTTCTTCCCGGGGGCCGTTTAATTTAAATTCGATGCATCTTGAGCGCACCGTGGGCAGCAAGGCAGCAGAGCTTTCCGTGCAGAAGAAAAAGGCGGCATAGGGCGGGCCCTCTTCAATGATTTTCAAAAGCACGTTCTGTCCCGCTTCGCTGAGCTGGGAGCAGTCGTCAAAAATATAGACCTTGCGGTTTCCTTCGTTGGGGCGGATGTAAGCATCGGCGCGGAGGGCGCGGAGATCGTCCACAGGGATAGTCTTGCGCTCATTATCGTGGACCAGCATAACATCGGGGTGGATGGCGGAGAGCACTTTGTGACAGGCGCGGCAAGCACGGCAGGGCTTGTCCCTTTCATTTTGACACTCCATAGCGGCGGCAGCATAGCGGGCGGCTTCCACGCGGTTGCCGTTGCCGCTGAAAATGATGGCATGGCTCAGATGCCCCGATTTGGCGGCAGTGCGCAGCTTTTCTTCCAGTATGCGGTCCATAGCCATCACTCCTTTCTTTGCATATTCCGCAGGATCATTCCTCATTTTAAGGATACCACAAAACGAGGGAAAAAAACAGTAGCATTTCCGCCGATTTCCCTTTAGAATATTTTTAAAAGAAACTTTTTTCTCGGGAGGGATTTTAAAACCGTGAAAATATTATGGACCATGTTTCTGACCTTTGCCAAAGTGGGCGTTATGACCTTTGGCGGGGGCTATGCCATGCTTCCCATCTTGCAGCGGGAAGTGGTGGAGAAAAAAGGCTGGGCTACGGAAGAAGAACTGATGGATTACTATGCCATCGGCCAGTGTACCCCCGGGGTTATCGCGGTGAATACCGCCACTTTTATCGGCATGAAATATAAGGGCATTCTGGGCGCCATCATGGCTACATTGGGTGTGGTGTTCCCCTCCCTTGTGATCATCACCGCCATTGCGGGGATCCTGACCCGGTTTTCTCACCTTGTCTGGGTGCAGGATGCCTTTGCCGCCATCCGCGTGTGCGTATGCGTGCTGATCTTCAACGCGGTGCGTAAGCTTTTGAAAAAAGCGGTGGTGGATAGCTGGACGCTTGTGATCTTCCTTGGAGTGCTGGCCCTCTCCATTTTTACGCCTCTTTCCCCCGTTGTGTATGTGGCTCTTTCTGCTGCGGCGGGCATTGCCCTTAAATGCAGGGAGGTGGCGAAATGATCTTACTGAAGCTTTTTTGGGAATTTTTCAAAACGGGTCTTTTTGCCGTGGGCGGCGGTATGGCCACCATTCCCTTCCTCTATGATATTTCCGATAAAACCGGCTGGTTCACCCATGCTGAACTTGCCAATTTCATGGCGGTGGCCGAGTCTACCCCTGGTCCCATCGGCGTGAATATGGCAACTTATGTAGGCTTTACCACGGCCGGCATCCCCGGTGCGGTGGTGGCTACCCTTGGCCTTGTGGCACCTTCTGTCATTGTGATCGCCATTGTTGCAGGTATTTTGAAAGTATTTAAGGAAAATAAGTACGTCAAAAGCGCTTTTTATGCCCTGCGGCCTGCCTCTTCTGCCATGGTGGCTTCCGCCGGCATCAGCGTGGTGATGATCGCGCTGCTGCACACCGATGCCTTTGCGGCAACGGGTAAGCTTTTGGATCTTTTCAACTTTAAGGCCATTGTCTTGGCGGCGGTGCTGCTTCTTGCCACCAATGTGATCCCCAAGGTGAAGAACTTCCACCCCATCGTCTTTATTCTTGGCTCAGCTGCGGTGGGCGTGCTCTTTGGCTTTTCCGCGGTTTGATGCATTGCCAAATGCGGCGAAATGTGTATAATAAAAGCAATCTGATTCAGGAGGATTTTTTATGAGCATTGTAAAACTGGGGGCTGCACCTCTGGCTTATCCCCAGCCTGTTTTTATTCTGGGCACTTATGATCATTACGGTATTCCCAACGCTATGAACGTGGCTTGGGGCGGCGTAACGGGCAAAAATGAGATCACTCTGTGCTGCTCCGTAAAGCACAAGACTACCACCAACTTCCTGCGCTCCAGCTGCCTTACCGTTTCCATGGGCACGGTGGAAACTGCTGAGATCTGCGACTATCTGGGTCTGGTTTCCGGTGACGATGTGCGTGACAAGGTGGCTCGCTGCGGTCTCCACGCTGAAAGAAGCGAAGTGATCTATGCTCCCGTTTTCAAGGAACTGCCCCTTTGCTTCCACTGCAAGGTGATCCACTACGAGCCCCGCACGGGCCATCTGGAACTGAAGGTGCTGGAGACTCCCGCCGATGAATCCATCCTCACCGATGGCAAGATCGATGCTGAAAAGCTGCGCCCCATTACCTTCGACCCCTCTTCCCACACCTATCGCCCTCTGGGTGCTTCCATCGGCAATGCCTTTGCCATGGGCAACGCGCTGAAGGACAAGTAAAAACCGGTTTTATTTTGCCCCGCAGGATAATCCTGCGGGGCTTGTTTGTTAAATAATAATCAAAATAGGCAGTTTTCGTCCAAAAAAGAAAAAATTATGGGCTCTATCGCATAAAAATATGAATTTTTGCAATTTTTCTATTGAAATGGCGGGTTTGGGGTATTATACTGGTCGGGTAATAAGATCAAGAAATTGGAGGAATGCTTTTATGAACAAGAAGTTCGTATACCTTTTCAGCGAAGGCAACGGCAGCATGCGTGAGCTGCTGGGCGGCAAGGGTGCCAACCTCGCTGAAATGACCACCCTCGGTATGCCCGTACCCCAGGGCTTCACCATTACCACCGAGGCCTGCAACCAGTATTATCTGGACGATCACCGTATCAATGACGATATCCAGGAACAGGTGATGGAATACATCGGCAAGCTGGAAGATATCACCGGCAAGAAGTTCGGCGACAAGCGCAATCCCCTGCTGGTTTCCGTTCGCTCCGGTGCCCGCGCTTCCATGCCCGGCATGATGGACACCATCCTGAACCTCGGTTTGAACGACGAAGTGGTGGAAGTTTTCGCCAAGAAGACCAAGAACCCCCGCTTCGCATATGACTGCTATCGCCGCTTCATTCAGATGTATTCTGACGTTGTTATGGAAGTGGGCAAGAAGTATTTCGAAGAACTCATCGACGAAATGAAGGCAAAGCGCGGCGTGACCCTCGATACCGAGCTCACCGCAGAAGACCTGAAGGATCTTGCCAAGCAGTTCAAGAAGGAATATGAAGAAAAGCTGGGTCAGGAATTCCCCCAGGATCCCAAGGAACAGCTGATGGGCGCTATCCGCGCTGTATTCCGCAGCTGGGATAACCCCCGCGCTATCTACTATCGCCGCATGAACGACATCCCCTCCGAATGGGGCACCGCCGTCAACGTGCAGATGATGGTATTCGGCAACATGGGCGATACCTCCGGCACCGGCGTAGCCTTCACCCGTAACCCCGCCACCGGCGAAAAGAAGCTGTTCGGCGAATTCCTGATGAATGCCCAGGGCGAAGACGTCGTCGCCGGCGCCCGTACCCCCCAGAGCATTGAACAGCTGAAGGAAGTCATGCC
>JAZQUM010000057.1:0-4300 GCA_045631305.1 Oscillospiraceae bacterium
CAATCTCTTCGCAACGCCTGGAAGGTAGAAGATATCCGCTCCAAGCTGGTATACACTTTCCTGATGCTGCTGCTGTTCCGACTGGTTGGCGTTATTCCTGCACCCGGCATTGATTATGCCGCGGTGCAGGCCTCTACTGCCAGCCTGCCGATTCTGGATCTGGTCAACATGATGACCGGTTCCAACTTCGCCAACATGACCATCATGGCCATGGGCATCACCCCCTACATTAACTCCAGCATTATTATGCAGCTTCTGACCATTGCTATCCCCGCTCTGGAGCGTATGCAGAAGAGCGGCCCCGAAGGCCAGAAGAAGATCGCTCAGATCACCCGCTATGCCACTGTTGTGCTGGCTGTTATCCAGGCCATCGGTCTGGTTTCCAGCCTGGGCTACATCAAGGATGGCTGGTTCAACTACCTGCTGGTAGGCGTAAGCATGGCCGGCGGTACCGCTCTGGCTATGTGGATCGGTGAGCGCATCACCGAAAAGGGCATGGGCAACGGTATCTCCCTGCTGATCTTTGCTGGTATCATCTCCAACCTGTTCACCGGTGTTACCTCCATGCTCAAGGCTGCCTTCACCGCCACCTCTCTGATTCCGTGGCTGCAGCTGCTGGGCATGCTGGCCATCATGCTGGTTATGATCGTGCTGGTTACCTTCGTTGACCTGGGCGTTCGCCGCATCAACGTAAACTATGCCAAGCGCGTATCCGGCCGCAAGATGTTCGGCGGTCAGAACAGCGTTCTGCCCATCAAGGTTGTAAGCGTTGGCGTGCTCCCGCTCATCTTCGCCTACTCCTTCATGGCTTTCCCCGGCACCATCATCCAGCTGGTTGGCGGCGCGGACAGCGGCGCGGCCATCTGGTGGAGCCAGTACATGAACGCGTACAGCCCCCTGTACATGATCGTCACTGCTCTGCTGATCGTTGCCTTCACTTACTTCTACTCTTCCATCTCCTTCCAGCCGGATGAGATGGCCAAGAACATTCAGCAGCAGGGCGGCGCCGTTCCCTCTGTGCGTCCTGGTAAGCCCACCGCGGATTACCTGCGCAAGGTGAACAATCGCCTGATCCTCTTCGCTGCTCTGTTCCTGGCGGTGCTGGCTACCGTTCCCACCCTGCTCACTCTGCTCCTCGGCATTCAGCTGCCCTTCGCGGCCAGCAGCCTGCTGATCGCTGTGAGCGTGGTGCTGGAGTTCAAGCGCCAGATGGACGACCTGCTGGTCAGCCGCAACTACGACTCCATTTCCTAAGGAATGGAAGTCGATAGGGAAAAGTGGCAACGGCACAGCCGTTCGTTACGAATGAAGCGCCGCTAAGGCGCGGCACGGCACAGGTAAACCCCGATTTTTCAGGGTTCGCTGCTGAGTGCCGCGCATTAGCGGCTTCATCGTGGATGTAACATTCCTCTTTTTCCACCACTGTGGTTGTACAGGAGGTACGACATGAATATCATTTTCCTTGGACCTCCCGGTGCAGGCAAAGGCACGCAGGCACAGATCATCTGTCAGAAGATGGGCATCCCCCAGATTTCTACTGGTGATATGCTGCGCACCGCCATTGCTGCGAAGACCGAGACCGGTCTGAAAGCTAAGGAATACATGGACAAAGGTCAGCTGGTACCTGACGCTGTCGTAATTGACATCGTTAAGGAACGCCTGACCAAGGAGGATTGCCAGAAGGGTTATATCCTGGATGGTTTCCCCCGCACGGTGGAACAGGCGCAGAGCCTGGGAACCTTCGCCAAGATCGATGCGGCCATTAACCTGGACGTACCGGACGAAGTGCTGGTTGCCCGTCTCAGCGGCCGTCGTGTGTGTCCTCTCTGCGGCGCTCCCTACCATGTAGACCGCCTCAACGGCGAAAAGCTCTGCAAGGTGGACGCCACCCCCCTGATCCAGCGTGATGACGATAAGCCCGAAACGGTTCTGAGCCGTCTGAAGGTTTATCATCAGAAAACTGCTCCTTTGATCGACTATTACCGCAGCGAAGGCAAGTTGATGAACATTGCCGGCAGCGGCAGTCTGGAAGAGATCAGCGCTGAGATCTTCGAAACACTTGAGGCGATCCGATGATTTATCTCAAGAATGCACAACAGCTTGACTGCATGCGTCGTTCCGGTGCGCTGCTTTACGAAGTGCTCTGCCGCCTTCGTGAAACCATTAAGCCCGGCATGAGCACGGCTGAACTTGATGTTTACGCTGAACAGCTCATTCGCAAGCAGAAAGCGATCCCGTCCTTTTTGGACTATCAGGGCTATCCGGCCTCTATCTGTGCCTCCATCAATGATGAGGTGGTGCATGGCATCCCCTCTGAAACCGCCATTCTGAAGGAAGGCGACATCCTTTCTGTGGACTGCGGACTTATTCTGGATGGCTGGCAGTCGGACAGTGCCTTCACTGTAGGTGTTGGCAAGATCTCTGCGGAGAATCAGAAGCTGATCGACGTTACAGAAGAGAGCTTTTTCAAAGGTATTCGAAAGGCCATCGCTGGTAATCATATCGGCGATATCGGTCATGCGGTTCAGACACATGCTGAAAGCTTTGGCTACGGCGTTGTGCGCGACCTGACCGGTCATGGCATTGGCCGCAACATGCATGAGGATCCCAGTGTTCCCAACTTTGGCCGTCCGGGTCATGGTACGCGCCTGCGTGCTGGCATGACGCTGGCCATCGAACCCATGATTACCATGGGTGATTACCATGTTGCCGAGCTGGATGACGGCTGGACCATCGTTACCGAAGATGGCAGTTTCTGTTCTCATTACGAGCACACCATTGCCATCAACGAGAAGGGTCTTCCCGAAATTCTCAGCTTCCCGGGCTATGTGCTTACGGAGGATGCCGAGTGAAAGCAAGACCGACCGAGCCTGGCCGCGTGGTCATCTCTACCCAGGGTCATGATGAAGGCCGCTGGTACGCCATTCTGAGCGTGCTGGATGAGCGCATGGTGCTGCTGGTGGATGGAGATACCCGCAAGCTGGCAAAGCCCAAAAAGAAGCAGGTTAAGCATTTGCATGCCCTGCCCCTGAGCATTCAGGTGGAAGGCACCGGAGCAAGCGGCGGCCCTTTGGCCGACAGCGATATCCGCAAAGCGCTGAAAGCGCAAAAGGATGCTTACCTCATCCAAACCGGGTATGCGCCTAAGGCGCACACGGAACATGTGAAGGAGGCAGACGCACTTGTCCAAGAGTGATGTCATTGAAATGGAAGGCACTGTTAAAGAGGCGCTTCCGAACGCGAACTTTAAAGTGGAGCTCCCCGGCGGGCATCAGATCATGGCACAGATCTCGGGTAAAATGCGTATGAACTTCATTCGCATCTACCCCGGTGACAAAGTTACCGTTGAGCTCTCGCCCTATGATCTTACCCGTGGCCGCATTACGTGGCGCAGCAAGAACTAAGCGAAAGCATTTCGAGGGGTTGAAGCAATTCAGCCGTTCCCAAAAAGGAGGAAAACACAATGAAGGTACGTCCCTCTGTGAAGCCCATTTGTGAAAAGTGCAAGATCATCAAGCGCAAGGGTCGCGTGATGGTGATCTGCGAGAACCCCAAGCACAAGCAGAAGCAGGGCTAAGCAGGGGCTGAGCCCCTGCACCCCGGACTGAGCGGCGAAGCCGCTCAGGGTTGGGAGCCATGCTTGAGTGGGTCAAGCATTATACGCCGTGGGTCAACAGGACCCACGGCTTTTGCAAATTGTCAGGGAATTGTAGGAGCGACCATTGGTCGCCTGACACTTCTTTAACTGTTATGCCGAAGGAGGCCATTATGTCCGCTTCTCAAATCTTGATCCGTCCCATGAACGAAAACGATCCCATTTACTTTTCCAACGAGGAATGCGCACAGGGCTGGCATGCTTCCCCGGATAAGCTCAACGAACGCCTCCAGCATGAAAAAGATGGACGTTGCATCACTTTTGTAGCTGAGGCAGATGGCGTGGGCGCGGGCTATGTGAGCCTGTACCATCAGCCTGCCTGCGGTCCCTTTGCAGGTCAGCAGATTCCAGAAATCGTTGACTTCAACGTGCTTCAAAAGTTTCAGCGGCAGGGCATTGGTTCCAAACTGATGGATGCTTGCGAGGAAGCTGCTTCCAAGGTTTGCGACCGTGTTTGCCTTGGTGTAGGCCTGCATGCGGGATACGGCAGCGCTCAGCGCATGTATGCGAAACGCGGATTCATTCCTGATGGATCCGGCGTTTGGTACGGCGACCATGTTTGCGAACCGTACACCGCCTGCGAAAACGACGATGATCTGGTGCTCTATATGAGCAAGATGCTGAAATAATCAAATCAGCAGAATA
>JAZQUM010000058.1:0-13868 GCA_045631305.1 Oscillospiraceae bacterium
GGTCTTTGACCTGCTGGGCAAGACCGGCGATAAGGACGCCGTCAATTCCGCGGCAGCCTATCTTGGCGGCGCACTCTATCATGTTTACCGTCTGCTCCACCGCTTTGGCGGCGGCAACCCCTCTTTCTTCGCCATGGATAAGGGCACCATCGCCCGTCAGGCAGCGGATATGGATATGCTCCGCAGCCGCATCGCCTATGAGGAAGCCCTTGCCAAGGTGGAATCGGAAGATTTCCCCGACCTCTCCCACGAGACCCTCTCGACATCTTTCCCCGGTCTGAGCCAGAGCCTTTCTCAGGTGCTGCACAACGCGGAATCCCGCATGGAAAAACTGCTGGATAAGGAGTAAGCATGAATTTTCAGTCCTTTTCCTTCTGGGGCTTTTTCTTCGTCACGGTGGCTTTGGCCCTGTTGGTGGGCCGCAAGAGCCGCAGCGGCGGGAAATGGGTGCTTTGCGCAGCCAGCCTCTTTTTCTGCCTGCAGGCAGGTTGGCAGGGGCTTTGCGTGCTGATTGTTTCTGCCGCCGTCACCTTCTTTGCCTCCCGCGCCCTTTGCGGCAGCAAAACCACCCTCACCGCGCTGGTGGTTTACCACGCACTTGTCCTTTGCGGCTTTAAGTACATAGCCTTTCTCACAGGCGGGGCATGGAGCGCGCCCTTTGTACCGCTGGGGCTGAGCTTTTTCACCTTCCAGCAGATCCGCTACTGCAAGGAAATTTACGAAGGCAGCGCAACGCGGGAAGAGAATTTCCGCGATTTTATCCTCTTCTCCTTCTTTTTCCCCACCCTTTCCTCCGGTCCCATCACCAATGCCCGTGGCTTTTTCCCCCAGCTGCTGGAAAACACCCTCTTCCGCCCCACGGCGCAGGATGTTTCCGCTGCGCTCTATGCCATTATCCTTGGCTGCGGCAAAAAGGTGCTTCTGGCGGATAGCTTCGGCGTCATCGTGAATAACGGCTTTGCCAACCCCGCCCGCTTGACCGCCATCGAAGCGGCCATGGTGATCCTGGCCTACACGCTGCAGCTTTATTTCGACTTTTCAGGCTATTGCGACATGGCAACCGGCCTTGCCCGCCTTTTCGGCATCCGCCTGCCTGTGAACTTCAACTCTCCTTACCGCGCTCTGAGCGTGGGGGATTTCTGGAAGCGCTGGCACATGACCCTCACCGACTTTTTGCGTGAGTGCGTTTACTTCCCCCTTGGGGGCAGCCGCTGCGGCGCAAAGCGTGCCTATCTCAATATCCTCATCATCTATCTTGTCAGCGGCATCTGGCACGGCGCCGGATGGACCTTCATTTTCTGGGGTCTGCTCCATGGCGCGGCGCAGGTCTTTGAGCGCTTCCTCGGTAAGGGCACCGAAAAGCTTCCCGCCATCCTTCGCTGGGCGCTGACCTTTGCCTTTGTCAACTGCGCGTGGGTCTTCTTCCGCGCCCCCGACATGGCCACCGCCGCAGCCGTTTTCAAGGGTCTTTTCTCCTTTGAATTCATCAAGCCCATGCCTTGGCTGGCAGAAGGCCTTTTCACTTCCGAGCTGGAAGTCATCCGCATTCTTTTCCCCGTCCTTGCACCCCACCGCACCATCCTTGCCGTAGGCGCTTTGTTTGCCGCAGGCATCGCCGCGGTGCTCCATCCCCGCAACGTTATCGGCACCATGGATACCTTCCGCCCCACGCTGTGGCGCGGTGTGCTTCTTGCCGCCATCGCCCTGTGGTCCGCCCTGTCCTTTGCGGGAATCACCACCTTTATTTATGCCAACTTTTAAAGAAAGGAGGCTCACACAATGGAAAAATCATACCGTCGGTTTGCCGTGGGCCTCTTAATGGCTCTGGCCCTTCTCTTCCTTGTCTGCGCGGCCATCGTTATCCGCATCGACCCCTTCTTCCACTACCGCGAAGTTGACCCTGAAGGGGAGGTGTGGTTTGAAGAGCGCTACCAAATGGCAGGCTTACTGCGCACCCAGGACTACGAGACCATCCTCATGGGCACCTCTCTTGCCGCCAACTACCGCGCCGGGTGGGTAGATGAGGCCTTTGATACCTCCGCCGTGAAGATCACCTTCCCCAACGGCGGGCTCCACGAGTTTGACGTGGCGCTGAATTATGCCTATACCCAGCAGGATGTGAAGCGCCTCGTGTTCGGTCTGGACCCCAACATCCTGGCCCGAAACCCTGCCGAAGCCCCCGATGAGCTCCCCGAATACCTTTATGATAATAACCCCTTCAACGACGCCCACTATCTCTGGAGCAAATCCGTGCTGACCCGCAGCGTGTACGTTGCCATGGAAAAAGCCAAGGGCAACACCGAACCGCTGCAGGATGCCTTCTTGTGGGACTCCGAAACGGTGTTCTTCTCCCGCAATACCGCCATCGGCAGCTATCCCCGCCCTGAAGAACGCGGCACCGTGGCATCGGACGACGCCTTCCTTGGCTACTGTGAGGAAAATCTCGCCGTGGTGGAAAGCTGGATCGCAGAACACCCCGAAACCGAGTTCCACTTCTACCTTTCCCCTTACAGCATCCTCTTCTGGGATAAGATGGACCGTCAGGGGGAAACGGAGGCCATGTTCACCATGCTCTATTACGCGGTGGAAAAGCTTCTGCCCTACGAGAACGTTTCCGTCCATTGCTTCCTTACCGATACCGACATTATTACAAATCTCGATAACTATACCGACCACATCCATGTTTCCGGCGAGATCACGGAATTCATGGTGGGCGCCATGGCAGAAGGCAGCTACCTTCTCACCCAAGAAAATTACCGCGCCCAACTTGAAGCCCTCCACGATTATGTGGTAAACTATGACTACGAGTCCATTTTTCAGTAATTCAACACCCCCTTCAGGAGGTTTTTTATGATCGACCAGTCCCATATCCGTAATTTTTCTATCATTGCCCATATTGACCACGGCAAGTCCACGCTGGCAGACCGCCTTCTGGAAAAGTGCAATGCCGTCAGCGCCCGCGAAATGGAGTCGCAGCTGCTGGACAATATGGATCTTGAGCGCGAACGCGGCATCACCATCAAGTCCCGCGCCGTGCGCCTTACCTACACCGCCCAGAACGGTGAAGACTATGCCCTGAACCTCATCGATACCCCCGGCCACGTGGACTTTAACTACGAAGTTTCCCGCTCCCTTGCCGCCTGCGAAGGCGCTGTGCTGGTGGTGGACGCATCTCAGGGCATCGAAGCTCAGACTCTGGCCAACACCTACCTTGCCATGGAGCACGAGCTGGAGATCCGCCCCGTGGTGAATAAGATCGACCTGCCCGCAGCTGACCCGCAGCGCGTGAAGGAAGAAGTGGAAAACATCCTTGCTCTGGAAGCGCAGGATGCCCCTGAGATCAGCGCAAAGCTTGGCATCAACATCGATGCCGTGCTGGAAGATATCGTCACCAACATCCCCGCTCCCACAGGTGACCCCAACGCGCCTCTCAAGGCTCTCATTTTCGACAGCCAGTATGACCCCTATCAGGGCGTTATCGTTTATTTCCGCGTCATGGAAGGTACCCTTCGCCGCGGTATGGGCGTTAAGATGATGGCCACCGGCGCCACCTACAACGTGCTGGACTGCGGCTATCTCAAGCCCCTTGGCAACGAGCCTTGCGAATGCATCCGCGCCGGCGAAGTAGGCTATTTCACCGCATCCATCAAAAACGTGAAGGATACCACCGTTGGTGATACCATCACCGCCACCGAATCCCCCGCCGACGAACCTCTCCCCGGTTACCGCAAGGTGCAGTCCATGGTATACTGCGGTATCTACACCGAAGACGGCTCCAAGTATCCTGACCTCCGCGACGCGCTGGAAAAGCTGCAGCTCAACGACGCATCCCTCACCTTCGAGCCTGAAAGCTCCGTAGCACTGGGCTTCGGCTTCCGCTGCGGCTTTTTGGGCATGCTGCACATGGAAGTGATTCAGGAGCGTCTGGAACGCGAGTTCAATCTGGACCTCGTCACCACTCTCCCCTCCGTTATTTACGACGTTTATAAGAGCGACGGCAGCGTCGTTCACGTGGATAACCCCCATAACTATCCCAACCCCGCCGCTATCGAGCGCGCCGAAGAGCCTTTCGTGAAGGTCTCCATCATCGCACCCAACGATTACGTGGGCAACATCATGCCCATGTGTCAGGAGCGCCGCGGCGAGTTCAAGGACATGCAGTATCTGGATTCCCGCCTTGTGGAACTCCACTACCTGATGCCCCTGAACGAAATCATTTACGACTTCTTCGATGCCCTCAAGGCCAATACCCGCGGCTACGCCTCTCTTGACTATGAGCTCTCCGGCTACCGTCCCAGCGAACTGGTGAAGGTGGATATGCTCCTCAACGGCGATCAGGTAGATGCCCTCAGCTTCATCGCCCACAAGGATAAGGCTTATCCCCGCGCCCGCCGCCTCTGCGAAAAGCTGAAGGAAAATATTCCCCGCCAGCTCTTCGAAATTCCCGTGCAGGCTGCCATCGGCGGTAAGGTTATCGCCCGTGAGACCGTTAAAGCTATGCGTAAGGATGTTCTGGCCAAGTGCTACGGCGGCGACATCACCCGTAAGAAGAAGCTTCTTGAAAAGCAGAAGGAAGGTAAGAAAAAGATGCGCTCTCTGGGCACCGTTCAGGTCCCCACCGAAGCCTTCCTCGCTGTGCTTAAGCTGGATGAATAAGAACAAAAAGAAAGAGGTCAAAGACCTCTTTCTTTTTTTGCCTCGACAAAAAATGCTATACAAGGCAAAAAGTTTGTGGTATGATAACGTTGCAAAGTGTGGGAACACACTTGGTTTTGTTGTGATTCGGGAACTTTTTCCCGTGTTTCGCTCCTGCCGTTACGACGGACAGGTGCGATGATAGAAAGGGCTTTTGCCCGCATACATAGAACAATTTCATCCTCCATTTTTGGGCGCAACCGACTTTTCTCTGCGGCGAACGGGGCCGCAAGGGGAAAGGGGCGTGTTTCTTTGCGTTGCCGTTTTCGGGCAAAAAGGGGAATGAAGTCTGTTCTGCAACTTGATTTAAGGAGTTTTTATGGCAGAAAAATTGAAAATCATCCCTCTTGGCGGCCTCAACGAGATCGGCAAGAACATGACCGTGTATGAATACGGCGGTGAGATCATGGTGGTGGACTGCGGCATGGCATTCCCCGATGACGATATGTACGGTATCGATCTGGTGATCCCCGATGTTTCCTACCTTGTGAAAAACAAGAACCGCCTCCGCGGTCTTTTCATCACTCACGGGCATGAAGACCACATCGGCGCCATTCCCTATGTGCTGCGTCAGGTAAATATGCCCATTTACTGCACCCCCCTTACCGCAGGACTCATCAAGCTGAAGCTGGAAGAGCACGGCCTTACCAAGTCCACCAAGCTTTACACCGTGGAAGCAGGCCAGACGGTGCGCACCGGCAAATTCACCGTGGAATTTATCCACGTGAACCACTCCATCGCCGATTCCGTGGCCCTTGCCATCCGCACCCACATGGGTACCGTCATCCACACCGGCGACTTCAAGATCGACGCGACCCCCATCGACGGGGAGGTTATCGACCTTGCCCGCTTCGGTCAGCTGGGCAAGGAAGGGGTTCTGGCCCTTCTGGCCGACTCCACCAACGTGGAGCGCCCCGGCTACACCCCCAGCGAAATGAGCGTGCGCAAGACCTTCGACCGCCTTTTTGCAGGCTGCAAGCAGCGCATCATCGTCACCACCTTTGCTTCCAACGTTCACCGCATCCAGCAGGTCATCGACGCGGCAGCTGAGTGCGGCCGTAAGGTGGCTATCACCGGCCGCAGCATGGAAAATGTCACGAAAGTGGCCTCCGCGCTGGGGCATATGAAGCTCCCCAAGGGCACCGTGGTGGACATCAATAAGATCAAGACCCTTCCTGCCGACAAGCAGGTCATCGTCACCACCGGCTCTCAGGGCGAAGAAATGAGCGCCCTGCACCGCATGGCTTTCTCCAACCACAAGCAGATCGATGTGGGCCCCGGTGACCGCGTCATCATCTCCGCTTCCGCCATCCCCGGCAACGAGACCACCGTGAGCCGCGTCATCAATGAGCTTTTCCGCAAGGGCGTGGAAGTCATTTATGACCGCAGCGACATGCTCCACGTTTCGGGTCATGCCTGTCAGGAAGAGCTGAAGATCATCCACGCGCTGACCCGCCCCCGCTTTTTCATTCCTCTCCACGGCGAGCAGCGCCACCTGCAGCTCCACAGAAAGCTGGCTCTGCAGCTGGGCATGGATCCCAAGAATGCCGTCGTGCCCGAAAACGGCAGTCAGATCGAGCTGACCCCCAAGACCATCAAGATCAACGGCACCGTGGAAAGCGGCGACGTGATGGTAGACGGCACGGGTGTTGGCGATGTAGGCGCAGTTGTTCTTCGCGACCGCAAGAAGATGGCAGAAGACGGCATCGTGGTGGTGATCCTGAACCTTTCCACCCTCAGCGGTCAGCTGATGATGGAGCCTGAGATCGTGACCCGCGGCTTCATTTACGTGAAGGAATCCGGCGATCTTCTCACCGAGCTGGGCGACCTTGCCATGGCAGCGGTAGAGCCTGTGCTCCGCAAGCGCAGCCACGATGTGGGCGAGATCAAGGGCGTGGTGCGTCAGGCCATCAGCAGCTATCTCTTCAAGGCCACCAAGCGCTCTCCCATGGTGATCCCCGTGGTACAGTATATCTGATCTTCAAAGGCTTTTTTTCTCTGCAAATTTGCGGCACAATAGAGAAAAATACTGCACGGAGGCATTTCATGATCTCTGAAATTTTTGAAATCGGCATGCTCATTTGTTTCGGCTTTTCCTGGCCCTTGAGCGTAGCAAAGTCCTACCGGGCGCGAACCGCCAAAGGAAAAAGTCTTCCCTTTTTGCTGCTGATCGAAACCGGCTATGTCTTCGGCATTGCAGGCAAATTCCTCTCCGGCTCCTTCAAGTGGTACGTTCTCTTTTTCTACATTCTGAACTTCACCATGGTAGCTATGGACATTGCCCTGTATTTCCGCAACCGCCATCTGGACAAGCTGGCTAATGTGCAATAACCTTTTCCTGAAAAGAGACCCGGTTTCGCGCCGGGCCTCTTTTTTTCTCTGCAAATCTGCGGTACAATGGTGGAAATCGCGGCAAAGGAGGCGGGCTATGTACTACGTTTATATCATCGAGTGCCAAAACGGCGCATTGTATACCGGCATCACGGATGACCTTGCCCGCCGCATGGCTGAGCATGCTTCCCGCGGGAAAAAGGGCGCCAAATTCACCCGCGCCAATCCCCCTGTCGCTTTACGCATGGCTTGGGAGACCGCCGACCGCAGCGCCGCCAGCCGCTTTGAATACGCCATCAAG
Organism: Oscillospiraceae bacterium; assembly: GCA_045631305.1. Taxonomy (GTDB): domain Bacteria; phylum Bacillota; class Clostridia; order Oscillospirales; family Oscillospiraceae; genus JAZQUM01. The sequence goes on from JAZQUM010000058.1 coordinate 7,328, forward strand.
CAGCTAAAGCGCGCAGATAAGCTGCTCTTGATCGAAAGTCCCTACCTTCTGGGGCAAACCTTCTGCGCCCACCTTGCAGAGCTCCCCTGCAAGGCGGTCATAACCAAAGAGGACGAGTCATAACATAACACAGGAGGTGAGGACATGAAGTGGAAAATCGCAGCGGGTCTTGCCGCCGTTTTGTTTCTCTTTCTCTATCCTTACTTCCGCGCAGGCGAAACACCTTTCACCCCTCAAAAGGACGAGGTTTTCATCGCACCGCAAGCGGACACGGACGGGTTTGAGACCGTCACCGTCCTCATTGGAGATACCCCCACGGAAATGACGCTGCAGGATTACCTCTGCTGCGTGGTGCGGGCCGAAATGCCCGCCTCTTTTGAAGAAGCGGCTTTGAAGTCCCAGGCCGTGGCCGCCCGCACCTACACCCACTATCTTGCCCATGACCCCAAGCATGCCAATGCCACCGTCTGCGCAGATCCCGCCTGCTGTCAGGCCTATCTCACAGCGGAAAAGGCCGCTGAAAACTGGGGCAAAAATGCCGCGGGGTATGAATCCAAAATTCAGAAGGCGGTGTATGAGACCGACGGGGAAGTGATGCTCTATGAAGGCGCCCCCATTCTGGCCGCTTTTCATTCTTCCTCCGCAGGCCGCACCAAGGATGTGGAAAACGTGTGGCAGGCTGCCCTTCCTTACTTAAAGAGCGTGGAAAGTCCCGAAGGGGAAGATACCGTGCCCGATTTCCGCACCACCGTCACCTTTACTCCTGCCGAGCTGAAAGCCGCCCTTGCAAGCGTGGCGCCGCAGGCGGATTTTTCTGCCGCCCCCGAAACGTGGCTGGGAGAGCAGGTGAACTGCGCTGACGGTGGGGTAGAAAGCCTGATCCTTTGCGGCGCGACTCTTTCAGGCACCGCCATCCGCTCCGCGCTGCACCTTCGCTCCGCCACCTTCACCGCCGGCTTTGAAGGCGGGAAATTCATCTTTTCCGTCACAGGCTACGGCCACGGCGTGGGCTTGAGCCAATACGGCGCCAACACCTTGGCCCAACAAGGCCTTACCTACCGCGAGATTTTGGAGTGGTACTACACCGATATCAGCATTGAAAGCTGATGCACCCCGTGATACAATAGAGAAAATCCCCGAAAGAGGAACTGTTTATGAACGAAAAGAAATTCGGGCAGGCCATGGCCAAAGAGCGCATCGCCCGCCATATGACCCCCCGCGCCCTTGCCGAAAAGCTGATGGTGGATGAAAAGACCGTCATCGCATGGGAAACGGGCAATATCACCCCCGCCGAAAGCGACCTTTCCGCCATTTGCGAGGCGCTGGAACTGCCCTGCGACTTCTTCGCCCCCGCAGAAGAAGAGTTTTCCACAGTCGATGAGGAAAACCCCTTTGACGATTGGAAGACCCAGCGCGCCTTTTGGGAAAAGAAGTGGAAGGACGACCACAAAGCCCTCCGCTATGGCTACATTGCTTTGCTGGTGGTTTTGGTGGTGCTCTCCGTCTTTTTGCGCCAGCCTTTGATCAATGCCGTGCTGTGCTTCGCGGCCATCGGCGGCTATCTCAAGCTCAATAACGATAAGATGACTTACATCGAAAGCAAAGTCCCCATGAAAGAAGAATAAAAAAGAACAGGCCTATGCCTCTTCTTTTTTATTCTTCACTGATGATGGCAGATACGGGACAGCTTTCCTTGGCCAGCATGGCAAGGTCTGCCGTTTTCCCCTCCACCGGTTCTTTTACTGCCACCGCGCAGCCGTCCGCCCCCTGATCAAACACTTCCGGGCAGGTGCTCCAGCAGGCGCCGCAGCCCACGCAGTTTTCTGTTACGTAATACTTCATGGCAAAACCTCCTTTTGCTGCTTCTATCTTATCCGTCCCGCCTGTTTTTATACTGCCCGCATTGCATTTTGCCGCAGGATGTGCTACATAAATAATAGTATTTTCAAAAGAAAGGAGGCGGCAGCATGGCAAGTCTTTCCCGCGATCTGACCCGCGGCAATCTTTACGCGCAGATTTTTTCCTTTTCTCTCCCCCTGATCCTCACTAACCTCCTGCAGGTGCTTTTCAGCATGGTAGACGCTGCCATCGTAGGCCGCTTCGCAGGCTCTCACGCCTTGGGCGCCGTGGGTTCCACCACCACGCTGAACTTTCTCTATCTGGGCTTTCTCCTTGGTCTTGGCAGCGCGGTAAACGTGCTGGTGGCTAAGTATTACGGGGCCAGGGACGATAAAAATCTGCAGGAAATGGTGCGCACTTCCGCCATCGTTTCTCTCATCATCGGCCTTGTGATCTGGGCGCTGGGTATGCTCAGCTGCCGCTTTTTCCTTGAGCTTCTGGGTACCAAGCCCGCCCTCATCGACGATGCCGAGCTTTACATGAGGCTCTATTTCCTTGGCATCCCCGCTACCGCCCTCTATAATTTCGGCAACGGTGTCCTCTCCGCCGTGGGGGATACCCGCCGCCCCTTGCTTTACCTTGCCATTTCGGGCGCGGTAAACGTGGTGCTGGATATTTTCACCGTGCTGGTGCTTCATATGGATGTGGACGGCGTGGCTCTGGCCAGCGCGGCGGCACAGTATGTTTCCGCCTTCCTTGTTTTGCGGGCTCTTTGGAAAACGGAGGAATCTTACGGCCTTCGCCATCTCCAATTCCGCATAGATCCCCAGAAAACCAAGGACCTTCTCCTCATCGCCCTTCCCGCCGGCATCCAGTTTGCCGTTTTCTCCGTAGCCAATCTTTTCATTCAGGCCGGCGTCAACACCTTTGATGAAAACGTGGTGGCAGGCAACGCAGCCGCCGCCAACATTGATAATCTGATTTACAACGTCCTTGCCGCCTTTTATACGGCCTGCTCCAGCTTCATTGGGCAGAATCTGGGCGCGGGCAACAAGAGCCGCATCCGCAAAAGCTATTTTATTACCACCGTGTATTCTGTGGGCACGGCCTGGCTTCTGGGCGGCATCGTGCTGCTGTTTGCTCCCCAGATCCTCTCCCTTTTCACCACCGACCCCGCCGTGGTGGAAGCATCTCTTCCCAGAACCTACATCATGGCCATTTCCTATTTCCTCTCCTGCTTTATGGATAACTCCCTTTCCGCCTCCCGCGGCCTTGGCCGCAGCCTGATGCCAACGGCTTTGGTGATCGTCGGCGTGTGCGTGTTCCGCGTGGTGTGGGTCTACACCGTTTTTGCCTGGTTCGGCACGCTGGTTTCCCTCTATTCTCTCTTCGCCTTCTCGTGGATCATCACTTCCATTGCCGAGGTGCTGTATTTCGCCCACTGCTACAGGAGAGATCTGGCAGACCTTTCCTGAAAAATGCTGGACAAAACCGCCCTTTTTCTGCTACTATAAAAATACGAACCTGACATCAAGCTGAGCTGAAGTGGAAGGCGCGTAATGAGGATCTATAGGCATACTATAGGGATAAGTGTTTTCATTGCCGCGCCCGAAAAATCGGGTGCGGCAATTTTTCTTTTGGGAGGTGAGGCAAGTGGAAGAAGTGATCACTGCTCTTTGCGCAGGAGAAACCCTGACGGCAAAAGATTTCACACACCTTGTGGAAAACTACACCCCCGACCTTGCCCATCGCCTGGCCGCTGAAGCCCGCAAAAAGCGGGAAGCGGTTTACGGTAAAACTGTTTTCATCCGCGGGCTTATTGAAGTTTCCAACTTCTGCCGCAACGATTGTTTGTATTGCGGCATTCGCCGCTCCAACCCCAACTGCGACCGCTACCGCTTAAGCGATGAGGATATCCTCGCCGCCTGCCGCGAAGGATATGCTTTGGGCTTTCGCACCTTCGTGCTCCAAGGCGGGGAAGACGGCGCTTTTACCGACGCGCGATTGGTAAACCTCATCCAAAGCATCAAGCAAGAACATCCTGACTGCGCCGTGACCCTCTCTTTGGGGGAACGAAGCTACGAAAGCTACCGCCTTTTGCGTGAGGCGGGAGCTGACCGCTATCTGCTGCGTCACGAAACGGCCAACAAGACCCATTACGAAGCGCTTCATCCTGCGGAAATGTCTTACGATTCCCGCATGGAGTGCCTTGAAAGCCTGAAAGCATTGGGCTATCAGGTAGGCTGCGGCTTCATGGTAGGCTCCCCTTATCAACGGGCGGAGCATCTAGGCCGCGACCTTGCCTTTATCCAGTCCTTCCGCCCTCACATGTGCGGCATCGGGCCCTTTATCCCGCAAAAGGACACGCCTTTTGGCGATAAAGCGGGCGGCACGGTGGAGCTCACTTGCTACCTTCTCTCCATCATCCGCCTGATGCACCCCACGGTGCTGCTGCCCGCCACCACAGCGCTGGGCTCCATCCACCCCACAGGGCGGGAAATGGGCATTATGGCCGGCGCCAACGTGGTGATGCCCAATCTTTCCCCACCCTCTGTGCGGAAAAAATATGCTATTTACGACAATAAACTTTCCGACGGCGCCGAAAGCGCCCAAAGCCTTGCAGAACTGAAACGAAGAATTTCCTCGGTAGGTTACGAGATCGTCACCGCCCGGGGTGACTGCATCCAACCATAGAAAGGAGAACCACCATGGTAAATTACGATCCCAAAAGCATGAAGGCCGAAGAATTCATCTCCGATGCCGAAATTCACGCCACCCTCGCCTACGCAGAGGAAAACAAGAACAATATGGAGCTTATCAACTCCATTCTGGAAAAGGCACGCCCCCAGAAGACCGAAACCGGCTACGTTTGCGCAGGCCTCTCTCACCGCGAGGCTTCCGTACTGCTGGCTTGCGAGGATAAAGCGGTTTTAGAGCGCATCTATGCCATCGCCGAAGAGATCAAGCTGGCCTTTTACGGCAACCGTATCGTCATCTTCGCACCCCTCTATCTTTCCAACTACTGCATCAACGGCTGCGTTTACTGCCCCTATCACCGTCAGAACACCACCATCCCCCGCAAAAAGCTGACCCAGGAAGAAGTCCGCGCCGAAGTCATCGCTCTGCAGGACATGGGCCACAAGCGCCTTGCCATTGAAGCAGGGGAAGACCCCAAGAACAACCCCATTGAATACATCCTCGAGTGCATCGATACCATCTACAGCGTGCATCACAAAAACGGTGACATCCGCCGCGTCAACGTGAACATTGCCGCCACCACCGTGGAAAACTACCGTAAGCTGAAGGAAGCCGGCATCGGCACCTACATCCTCTTCCAGGAGACCTATCACAAAGAAAGCTACGAGACCCTTCATCCCACGGGTCCCAAGCATGACTATGCTTACCACACCGAAGCCCATGACCGCGCCATGCAGGGCGGCATCGACGACGTGGGTCTTGGCGTGCTCTTTGGGCTGGAAGGTTACAAGTATGAATTTGCAGGCCTTCTCATGCACGCTGAGCATCTGGAAGCTGCCTTCGGCGTAGGCCCCCACACCATCAGCGTGCCCAGATTGAAGCGCGCCGATGACATCGACCCCGATGAATTCGACAACGGCATCGATGACGAGATCTTCGCCAAGATCACCGCCTGCATCCGCCTGGCCGTGCCCTACACCGGCATCATCATCTCCACCCGCGAAACGGAAGAGACCCGCTCCAAGCTGCTGCGTCTGGGCGTTTCTCAGGTCAGCGGCGGCTCCCGCACCTCCGTTGGCGGCTACGCAGGCTTTGACGCCGATGAGCGTCCCCACGATACCGAGCAGTTTGATGTTTCCGACCAGCGCTCTTTGGACGAAGTGGTCTGCTGGCTCATGGAAAAGGGCCACATTCCCTCTTTCTGCACCGCCTGCTACCGCGAAGGCCGCACGGGTGACCGCTTCATGGCCCTTTGCAAGTCCGGTCAGATCCAGAACTGCTGCCATCCCAACGCGCTTATGACCCTCTCTGAATATCTGGAAGACTACGCTTCCCCTAAGACCCGTGAGCTTGGCCTTAAGATGGTGGAAGAAGAACTGGAACGCATCCCCAAGGAAAAGGTGCGCGCCATTGCCCGCGATAACATCGAAGCCATCCGCGCTTCCAACCGCCGCGACTTCCGCTTCTGATACTTTTTCGATTTCAAAACTTCCCCAAGGAGGTGTTTCCATGTCTCTCAATGCCGTTCCTTCCTCCCAGCGCATTGCCATCGGCTTTTTCGGCCGCCGCAACGCGGGTAAATCCAGCTTGATGAATGCCGTGGCAGGGCAAGCACTGGCTGTGGTCTCCCCCGTAAAGGGAACTACCACCGACCCCGTGAAAAAAGCCATGGAGCTGCTGCCCCTTGGCCCCGTGGTGCTCATCGACACCCCCGGTATTGACGATGTGGGTGACCTGGGTGCGCTGCGTGTGGAAAAAACGGAAGAAATTCTCCGCTCCATCCACATTGCCGTGCTGGTGGTGGATGCGACGGAAGGCCTTCACAGCGAGGATGAAGCCTTGCTGGCCCTTTTCCGTGCGAAAAATATTCCCCACCTCACCGTTTACAACAAATCCGACTGCCTGAAAGATACCGTTCCTTTTGAAAAGCAGCTCCTTGTCAGCGCCGCAACAGGGGATGGTGTGGAAAAACTGAAGGAAGCCCTGGGCGCTCTTGCCCCCAAGG
>JAZQUM010000059.1:0-2854 GCA_045631305.1 Oscillospiraceae bacterium
TGGCCTCCGACTTGTGCTATAATTTATTCGTTATAGTAGTTTTTAGCGCGGCGAAAGCCCGGCGAAAATCGTAAGGAGGAACGGTATGGATATAGCAATAATTGCTGACGATAACAAAAAAGAGCTGATGGCTCAGTTCTGCACCGCATATGCCGGCATTCTCTCCCAGCACACTCTGTGTGCCACCGGCGTAACAGGCGCCACCGTAGCTGAAGCCAGTGGTCTGCAGATCCACCGCTTCTTCTCCTATGCCCACGGCGGCAGCCAGCAGATCGGCGCCCGCATCTCCTACAACGAGATCGACATGGTCATCTTCCTGGTAGACCCCAATGACGCTTCCCGCGCAGGGGACGTTTCCTACATCTCCCGTCTGTGCGACTCCAATAACATCCCCTTCGCCAGCAACATCGCCACCGCAGAAATGCTGGTGCTGGGTCTTGCCCGGGGCGATCTGGACTGGAGAAACATCGTAAACCCCAAAAACAAGCCCTTCACCCTGTAAATCCTTGACTTTTACAGGAAAATTGCATAAAATAACAATGTTTTGAATACCGTGATGACCTCGCAGGAGTAGGAGGGAAGCCCCCGTTCAGAGAGGAGCGCATTTTGCTGCAAGCGCTCTACGGTTGGCCCAGCTGAAGACAGCGAGAGAGCGGGGGCGGCAACGCCTGCGGTCCTCTTCCCGCAACAGAAGAATCAAAGGAAGCCTTCGGGCTTTGAATTTGGGTGGCACCACGAAGTGTTTTCAAACGCTCTCGTCCCAATGCAGGGGACGGGAGCGTCTATTTTTTGCTTCGCAAAAACAAACCGCTTCGCAGACCCCAATATAAATACGTAAATCCTATCCCATCAAAGGAGATTTTTCTTATGAGCAAAATCGCACCCCGCACGCTCTCCGGCTTCATGGAACTGCTTCCCGCACCTCAGCAGCAGATGGGGCGCATTATGGAGATCCTGCGCCGCAACTATTCCATGTTCGGCTTCACCCCTCTGGATACCCCTGCTATTGAAGCCAGCGAAGTGCTGCTGGCCAAGGGCGGCGGCGAAACCGAAAAGCAGATCTACCGCTTCTCCAAGGGCGATAGCGACCTGGCCCTGCGTTTCGACCTCACCGTGCCTCTGGCAAAGTATGTAGCTCTGCACTACAACGAACTCTCCTTCCCCTTCCGCCGCTATCAAATCGGCAAGGTTTACCGCGGTGAACGCGCCCAGCGCGGTCGCTTCCGTGAATTCTATCAGGCTGACATCGTCATCATCGGCGACGGCAACTTGGATATCATCAACGAAGCGGAGATCCCCTCCATTATCTACCGCACCTTCTCCGAGCTGGGCCTCAAGCGCTTTGAGATCCGCGTGAATAACCGCAAGATCCTCAACGGCTTCTATGCCATGATGGGCCTGAGCGAAAAGTCCGGTGACATCATGCGCACCGTGGACAAGCTGGATAAGATCGGTGCCGAAAAGGTAAAGGTCTGCTTGGTGGATGACTGCGGTCTTTCCGACACCCAGGCCAACGAGATCCTGGAATTCATGTCCATCTCCGGCACCAACGAGCAGGTCATCACCGCCCTTGAAAACTATCGCGGCAGAAACGAAGTTTTCGATGCAGGTCTCGCTGAACTCACCACCGTGGTCCGCTATCTTGGCGCATTCGGCGTCAGCGAAGAAAACTTCGCCGTGGACCTTACCATCGCCCGCGGTCTTGACTACTACACCGGCACCGTTTACGAAACCATCCTGCTGGATCACCCCGAGATCGGTTCCGTCTGCTCCGGCGGCCGCTACGATAATCTGGCTGAGTACTATACCGACAAGCAGCTGCCCGGTGTTGGCATCTCCATTGGCCTCACCCGCCTCTTCTACGTGCTGGGCGAGCAGAACATGCTCAACGCCGATATCCCCACCTCCCCCGCAGACGTGCTGATCCTCCCCATGACGGAAGATCTCTCCCACGCCATCTCCCTTGCCACTTCTCTGCGCAACGCAGGCATCCGCACTCAGCTTTACAGCGAACAGAAGAAGTTCAAGGCCAAGATGAACTATGCCGATAAGCAGCGCATCCCCTTCGTTCTCTTCCTTGGTGAAGACGAGATCAACGCAGGTGTCATCGCCTGCAAGGACATGGCCAGCGGCGAGCAGCAGAAGCTCTCCCTTGCCGATGCCATTGCCCACATCCACGAAAAGCTGGCCGAAATGCACAGCGGCAAAGTGATCCTGGAAGGCTAATTCCGAATACTTTTAGTAATATCTAAGCTTAATTATACAAAACATTATCGAAAAGAGGATGTAATTATGATGCAGTCCCGTACCCATAACTGCGGCGCGCTCCGCATCGCCAACGTTGGCGAAAAGGTAACCCTGGTCGGCTGGATGGAAAATGTCCGCGTAGTCGGCGCAAACTTTGCCTTCGTGGTTCTCCGTGACTTCTACGGCACCACTCAGGTAGTTGTTGAAAACGAAGATATGCTTGCTGTTATCAAGGGCCTCAACAAGGAATCCACCATCAGCGTGGAAGGCGTGGTCCGCGAACGCTCCAGCAAGAACCCCAAGCAGCCCACCGGCGAAATCGAAGTCGTTCCCGAAAAGATCGAAGTTCTGGGCCGCTGCCGCTACAATGAGCTGCCCTTCGAAATCAACCGCAGCCGTGAAGCAGACGAAACTCAGCGCCTGAAGTATCGCTACCTCGACCTGCGCAACCCCGCTGTAAAGAACAACATCGTTCTGCGCTGCAACGTTGTGGCTGCTCTCCGTCAGGCTATGACCGCCCACGACTTCCTGGAAATCACCACTCCCATCCTGACCGTTTCTTCCCCCGAAGGCGCTCGCGACTATCTGGTTCCCGCCCGCAAGCACC
>JAZQUM010000060.1:0-17974 GCA_045631305.1 Oscillospiraceae bacterium
CCCTTCGAAAGCTTCATCGGCGTGGTGGACAGCATCGAACCCGAAAAGAACAAGGTTCGCGTAATCGTCTCCATGTTCGGCAGAGAAACTCCCGTCGATTTCGAACTCGATCAGGTAGAGGTTCAGGGCTGATCCAAACAGCGGCAGGAGCTGTGATCCTGTATACTGGCCGGACGAGCGTTCGGCGCAAGTGGGAGAAGCGCAAAGCGCTTCGCCAAGAGTGGTGCATTATGGAATGGCCACTACCACATTATTATGAAGGAGGTGCCTATAATGGCACAGAAAGTTACTGGTTACGTAAAACTGCAGATTCCTGCAGGCAAAGCAACTCCCGCACCCCCTGTTGGCCCCGCTCTGGGTCAGCACGGCGTTAACATCGCAGCATTTACTAAGGAATTCAACGAACGCACCAAGAACGACATGGGTCTGATCATTCCCGTCGTTATCACTGTGTACGCTGACCGTTCCTTCAGCTTCATTACCAAGACTCCTCCCGCAGCAGTCCTCATCAAGAAGGAATGCAACATCGAATCCGGCTCTGGTGTTCCCAACAAGACCAAGGTTGCTACCATCTCCAAGGCTTCCGTTCAGAAGATCGCTGAACTCAAGATGCGCGACCTGAACGCTGCTTCCCTGGAAGCTGCTATGAGCATGATCGCCGGTACCGCACGCTCCATGGGCGTTGTCGTCGAAGAATAAGGAGGGTGTAAACAATGTTTAGAGGTAAGAAGTATAAAGAATGCATGAAGCAGATCGACAAGTCTCTGCAGTATGATCCCGCAGAAGCTTTCGCTCTGATTTGCAAGACCGCTTCCGCTAAGTTCGACGAAACCGTTGAACTGCATGTTAAGCTCGGCGTTGACTCCCGTCACGCTGACCAGCAGGTTCGTGGCGCTATCGTTCTGCCCCACGGTACCGGTAAGAACGTTCGCGTTCTGGTATTCGCTAAGGCTGACAAGGCTGATGCTGCTCGTGAAGCAGGCGCTGACTATGTTGGCGAAATGGACCTCGTAGAAAAGATCCAGAAGGAAAACTGGTTCGATTTCGACGTAGTCGTTGCTTCTCCTGACATGATGGGTCTCGTAGGCCGTCTGGGTAAGGTTCTGGGCCCCAAGGGTCTGATGCCCTCTCCCAAGGCTGGTACCGTTACTCCTGACGTAGCTAAGGCTGTTAAGGAAGTTAAGGCCGGTAAGATCGAATACCGTCTGGACAAGACCAACATCATCCACTGCCCCATCGGCAAGGTTTCCTTCGGTGCTGAAAAGCTCTTCGATAACTACACCGCTCTGATCGGTGCTATCATCAAGGCTAAGCCCGCTGCTGCCAAGGGCCAGTACATCAAGTCCTGCGTAGCTGCTTCTACCATGGGCCCCGGTGTGAAGGTCAACGCTCAGAAGAGCATCTAATCTTACTCTAAAAAAGAGTAAAAAACTTTAATATCTTACTTGACAAATCTGTCAGGTTTGGTATAATAAATGTCGCGTTCCAAAGACAGCAGGTGGCGCAAGCCATAATTCCTGCCGAGGATAGCTTATCGTATTGATTTGCTTACAGTCCTTGTGTCTTATGGCGCAAGGACTGTTTCCTTTTGAGCGCGCCTTATATTCTCATGGAGGTGAAACAAAAGAATGCCTAACGCAAAAGTTCTGTCTGAAAAGCAGGCCATCGTCGCAGCTTTGACTGAAAAACTGCAGGGTGCCGCTGCCGGTGTTATCATTGATTACAAGGGTATCAACGTTGCAGAAGACACCGCTCTGCGTGTAGAGTGCCGCAACAACAACATCGATTACAGTGTTGTTAAGAACACTCTGCTGCGTTTTGCTTTCAACAATGTCGGTCTGAGTGATCTGGATGAGCAGCTCAACGGTACCACTTCTCTCGCTATCAGCATGGAAGATCCCGTTGCTCCCGCTCGCGTCATCGCTGACTTTGCTAAGAAGCTTAACGGTAAGTTTGAAATCAAGGGCGGCTTCATGGAAGGTAAGGTAGTTGATATGGCTACCGTTAACGCCCTGGCTTCTATCCCCGCACTGCCCGTTCTGCAGGCTCAGGTTCTGGGTACCATGCTGGCTCCCATTTCCGCTCTGGCTTGCGTCCTCAAGCAGATCGCCGAAAAAGACGGCGCTCCCGCAGAGGAAGCTGCAGCAGAATAATTTCTGTTGTATACCAATTTTCTTAATGAATTGAAATTTACTTTAGGAGGCTATTAAAATGTCTGAAAAGATCACTGCTATGATTGAAGAAATCAAGGCTCTCACCGTTCTGGAACTTTCCGAACTCGTACACGCTCTGGAAGAAGTTTTCGGCGTATCCGCTGCTGCTATGGCTGCTCCCGCTGCCGCTGCTGCTCCCGCTGCTGAAGAAAAGACCGAATTTGACGTTGTTCTGGCTGGCTTCGACGCTGCTGCTAAGATCAAGGTTATCAAGGTTGTTCGCGAAATCACCGGTCTGGGTCTGGCTGAAGCTAAGGCTGCAGTTGAAGCTGCTCCCAAGGCTCTGAAGGAAGGTCTCAGCAAGGAAGACGCTGAAGCTCTCAAGAAGCAGCTCGAAGAAGCTGGCGCAAAGGTTGAACTCAAGTAATTCATCTTTTGATTTGAAGCTTTTAAAAATCCCCGTCCTTTTGGACGGGGATTTTTTTATTGGTAGAGGGCACTTCTTTTGTGGAAAATCAAAGGGCATGACCTCCGGACACCTTGATTACTTGTCCTGTAATCATTCGTGCCTGCTCGCTTGCTAAAAATAGAATGGTTTCTGCAATATCTTCAGGTTGGATCAGTTTTTCCATGGGAATTAAGGGGATGACAGCTTTTTCTAAGTCGGCATCGATCCATCCTGTTTGTGTTGGGCCGGGGGCAACGCAGTTTACAGTAATGCCGTATTTTCCTACTTCAAGAGCTATGCTGCGCGTAAGGGCCTCCAACGTTGCTTTGCTGGCACCGTAAGTGATTTGACCTGCAAAAATCTGAGCTGCATCGGTAGAAATATTGATGATCCGTCCGTAGTTGCCGCGGTGATTGATAAATTCGCGTGTCATCAAAATACTTCCGCGAACATTGACTGCAAAGGTATCATCAATGACATTCTGGGTAATCTTTTCGATGGTATCAAAACCGTTTTCATCGTCTACAGCTGCATTGTTAACCAAAATATCAATTTTTCCGTACTGTTTTATAATGGCGGAATAAATTTCCTTTACGGCTGTTTCATCGGAAATATCGCTTTCCAATATCATGTAGTCAGCTTGCATGGCTTTGAGTTTGTTTTCTACAAAATCTGCATTTCCTGCATTTGCTGCATAATATTTGTCGGGGCCATTTCTGTCGGTTTTCTTCTTATCGAAAGGCCTGTTTATTTTTTTATATACCAAAACTACCTTTGCACCTTCCCGGGCAAAAGCAAGCGCAGTTGCTGCACCAATTCCCTGAGGATTATTTGCTCCCGTGATCAGAGCGACTTTGTTTTTTAATCCGTAATTTACCATTCACAGTTCCTCCATGAATTGTTGTTTTATTTACTTTACCATATCTTTTTTTCTGCGGCAATCCGTGTGCAAAAAGGTAAGTGGTATTTTAAAAACTTTTATGCTATGATATTGTTAAAATGAAGAGGAGGCGGATGTATGGAAAAAGAAACTGTGGGAACGATCATCTCAGTTGCCAAGCAGTGGTGGCTGAAAGTCAATACCAAAGCCGTGCGCAGAGGTATGCTGGACGGTGCGATTTACCCCTATATTGTGAAAATTCGCTATACGATAGAGGGGCAGGACTATTTCTGTCGAAAATGGGTTGGCCCTACTGCACATCCCCCCTTGGAAGGCGCTGTGGTGCGGGTGTTCTATCGGGAGGATAGGCCATCTAAAGCTAAGGTAAATATAGTATAAAAAAGAGGTTTCCTTTTTCAAAAAGGAAGCCTCTTTTTGCTTAATAGGTTTACATAAATATGCAGAGGAGAATGGGGATAAAAATAGCGGGGACATAGTTCATGATCTTGAATTTTCCAAGACCGATGATGTTGAGGCCCAGTGCGAAAAGAAGGATGGAACCCACTACATTCATTTCCCCAACGGCTTTTTCCAGATAGGGAGCTACAACAGATGCCAGTACGGCAATACCGCCCTGAATCACAAAAACAGAGCCAGCAGCCAACATAACGCCAAATCCTAAAGTGGAAGCAAAAATCATGGAGGAGACCAGGTCCAACGTGGCTTTGGCAAAGAGAATGGAGTGATCACCGGAGAGCCCGCTCTGCAGCGAACCCATGATAGTCATTGCGCCAACACAAAAAAGCAGGGAAGCGGAAACGAAACCTTCCGCTACGGGAACGGTGCTGCCTTCCTTTTTGGTTTTGGTTTCTACCCAGCTGCCCAGACGATTGATCTTGCCGTCCAGATCGCAGAGCTCGCCGATGGCAGCGCCTACCACTACGGAAATAATAGTAATAAGAGCGTTTTCTCCGTCAAACATACCGGTGATACCAAGGTAAACGGTGCAAAGGCCGAGGCCCTTGGTAACGATATCAATGACGCGTTTGGGGATGGCTTTTCCCAACAACATACCAATGAGAGAACCAACCAAAACGGTAACTATATTCACAAGAGTTCCAGTTAACATAATTTAGTTGACCTCCTTGCTTTCTACCAGGGCCCGTACAATGGCGCCGCCCATCATTAGCCCGGCGCAGGAAGGGACCCAGGGAACGCTTGCAGGAATGCTGCGGCGGCCGGGAGGGGGAGTTTCAAGCTGCTCTGTGGGAGCTGCTTCTTCGGGGCTGAAGACTACCTGCAGGTGCTCCACGCCGCGGCTGCGCAGTTCCTTGCGCATAACACGGGCCAGAGGGCAGCCGAAGGTTTTGGAGATATCGGTGATCTGCAGCTGGGTAGGATCCAGCTTGTTGCCGGTGCCAAGGGCGGAGATGATGGGGATATTTCTCTCCTGCGCCTGTAAGATCAGATCCAGTTTGCAGGAGACAAGATCGATGCAATCGGCTACAAAGTCATATTTTGCCTGCCAGAAAAGATCACGGTTTTCAGCATTGTAAAGGCCGCAGATAGGGTGAACGGTGATCTCGGGATTGATATCGAGACAACGCTGTGCCACAGCATCTACCTTGTTTTGGCCTAAGGTGGAGTGAAGAGCCTGGATCTGGCGGTTGAGGTTGGAGAGGGCCACAGTATCGCTGTCTACCAGGGTGAGCTCTCCCACACCGGAGCGAGCCAGACATTCGGCCACATAACTTCCCACGCCGCCTACGCCAAATACGATGACATGACTTTGTGCCAGGCGCTCCATAGCTTCGCGGCCAAAGAGCATTTCTATACGAATGAACTGATCTGTCATAATTTTGCCTCGTAAAGAAGACAAGAGCCGGCATTAAGCCGGCTCTTGTAAGAGTTTGTGATTAATCCACGTACTTCATGCCGGAGCTTTCGGTGCTTTCCACGGCGGTCATCACTTCGTCATAGTACACGTTGTACTTTTCGGTGCGCAGAGCGTTATCTACCTGAATGTCTACATAGCGGTCATTCACACCGGTGAAGTAAACGATATAAACGGAATCTTCGCCTGCAATGAGTTCCACATCACCGACCTTGCGGCTTGCATCAAAGAGCCAGTCTTCTACAAAACCGTCCAGCATGCCCTTGTAGAT
Source organism: Oscillospiraceae bacterium (assembly GCA_045631305.1). Taxonomy (GTDB): domain Bacteria; phylum Bacillota; class Clostridia; order Oscillospirales; family Oscillospiraceae; genus JAZQUM01. Next base: position 5,647 of record JAZQUM010000060.1, read on the forward strand.
CTGAGTGTAGGTACCATCCAGAATGCCTTCATTGGAATGCTTATTAGCCAGTTCCTTGAAGCTGTCCAGAGTAGCTTCGCCATCTTTCCAGGTCTTGAAGACTTCTTCGGCCTTAGCAATAGCTTCGTCCATCTTGGCAGCCAGATCATCTGCATAAGTTTCGGATTCGCTGTCAAGATCTGCGGTAGCGGGAGCCATACGGATGATGTTGGCGTCCACAGTGTTGTATTCTTCCAGGAATACCTTGTTGAATACAGCAACTACGCTGTTGTTGCCGCTGGAGGTAACCATAGCGTCGCCTGCCTTGCGGCTGGTATCAAAGAGCCAGTTGGAGAGATCGTCATCAAAGTACATAGCGCCGTCATCGTGAGTGAAGGTGCCCTTGTCTTCGTATTCCTTGCTAATGGTTTCCAGATCTTCGCCGGCTTCCACACGAGCCAGGATTTCTTCAGCTACAGCCTTTGCTGCTGCAATGGCTTCTTCAGTAGGAGCGTCAGCGCCTTCTTCAGCCTTGGCGGTAGCGGTGAAGTAGGAATAATCAGCAAACTGGAAGTCGCGGAGGTTTTCCTTCAGGTGAGAAGAGATTTCTTCATCGCTGAAAGAGTAGCTCTGGAAGATGGAGTTTGCATAGCTGTCAGCCAGAGTGCATTCGCGCAGGCACTTTTCGAAAAGATCGGGGCTGACAAGCTTGCCGTAGAGAGCACGGACATAAGTCTTGTAGTCAACGCTGTTCATTTCGGCATAGAGCTTGGTGTAGGAGATCTCATTGGAGATAGTGATTTCATCATCTGCAGTGAGTTCGTAGCCAGCTTCTTCTGCAGCCTTGCACATAGCAGCGGTAAACTTCAGGTTGGTGATTGCTTCGGTCTTGAAGTATTCATCCCAAGTGCCGCCATATACGGATTCCTGCTGATCCAGAGGCTTGCTGGTGTCCAGACCCAGATAGGTAAGATAGCTGCCGTACTGTTCGGTGAACTTGTTGATGGAATAGTGGTAGTAATAGCTTACTTCATCTGCATTGTAGGAAACACCGTCTACGGTAACGGCGGTAGCATTCTTCTGGATGATGTTGGAGCTCCAAACCAAAACGGCAGCTGCAACAACAACGAAAGCTACGCAAATGGCGGTGTAGATCGTATTGGTGCGCTTCTGCTTTTTCAGGGCTTCTGCTGCACGCTGCTTTTTCTGCTCTACTTTGCCACTGACCTGACGGTTCTTCTTTTCTCTTGATGCGCTCATTTGTATTCAGTCCTCTCGTTTACATGGGAAATTGCCTGCATAAAGCAAACATACAAAAACAGTATACCTTATTATATGGGAAATCGCAAGAGTTTTGCCGGGATTAGCTGCAAAAATGAAGTTTTGGGCAGCAAAAGCCCGCACGGTAAAAACATACGGACCCGTTATAACCTGCACCTTCTGCACAGGTGGGTCGCCTCCAGCTTACTTTACTGCTTCCAACTTCCGCCCAATGGGCGGGAGGCCTGCAAACCATAACCTGATCCGGCATCCCTTATAACGAAATGTGGGTTAAAAAAGCCCGTATGACCGTGCGGGTATCATTTACAATAGCATATTGCACTTGAAGTTGCAATCGATTTTAGGCGGATGGGAAATTATTCTTCCTCGTCCTCAAAAAGATCCTTTTCGAAAAGTTCGTAAACAGCGTTGAGTTCTTCTTCGTCTTCGATGGGAACCAGCATCTCTTCGCCGTTGACCATTTCGCTCTTCAGAATCAGCGTGCCGTATTCTTCTTCGTTGATTTCTTCGTCTTCTGCGATTACGGGCAGGAATGCCATGTAGACCTGACCCTTGTATTCCAGTGCATCAATATATTCCAGTTCGATTTCCTGACCTTCGTCATCAATCAGGGTAATGAAGCTGGGACCGTATTCTTCGCTCATGTTAAATCCTCCTGACAGTAGTATAAGCATAGTGTAACTTTTTTGTAATGAAATTGCAATAGACAGTGGATAAAGTTTTGTTTTCTGCGCTAAATGTTGGGAGAATGGGATATAATCAGGAAAAGCAAGAACAAAAGGGCAGAGAATTGAGGTTTTTCAAGGAAAATATGCGGTTGACATTAGTGGTATAATGATAAATGGGATAGGATGACTTCCCGCAACTATTATGAAAAGGAGGTGCCCTGTTATGGCAGAAGAACGTAAGTCTCGGTTAGATAGACAGAGCACCAGAAGAAAAAAGAAAACGCAGGGAATCAATAAAAGCCTTGCCATGAAAGTGATTGGCACCATTGCAGCCATCGGTGTGCTGACAATGCTTATGCTGGTTGTTTTGTTCTTCACTTATGTGAAGACAACCCTTGCTGCCAGAACGGATAATTTCAAGGTAGAGGTTACCGATTATGAGATGGTTCTCAGCTCCATTATCTATTACGAGGATAAGGAGACGGGAGAGTGGGAAGAACTGAACACTCTCTACAAAGAAGAAAACCGCATCTGGGTAGACTTTGAGGATATGCCCGAGCATCTGTGGAAAGCGCTGATCGCCATTGAAGACGAGCGTTTCGAGTCTCACCGCGGCGTGGACTTGAAGCGAACCGGCGGTGCTGTGCTGAACATGTTTATCGGCATGAAGAATACCTTTGGTGGATCCACCATTACCCAGCAGCTCATCAAGAACCTGACGGGTGAAAAAGAGGGTACAGTAAAGCGCAAGATCACAGAGATCTACCGCGCGCTGGAATTTGAAAGAAACTATTCCAAGGATGAAATTTTGGAACTATATCTGAACCGTGTGTATTTTGGTCAGATGTGTAACGGTGTCGGTTCGGCTTCCAAGGTTTATTTCGGCAAAGAAGCCAGTGAACTCACTTTGGCAGAAGCTGCTTCCATTATCGGCATTACCAATAACCCCTCGCGATACGATCCTTTTATCAGCGACTGGACTCGTGAACAGAACAAAGAACGCCAGGAACTGATTCTCGGTAAGATGCTGAAGCTGAAGATGATCAGCAAGGAAGAGTATGAAGAAGCTGTAGCGCAGGAACTGGTATTTACCACGGAACTCCAGCGCAGAGAAGCAGAGGAAGAAGCGGCTGCTGAAGCCAAGAAGAGCAGAAAGTACTATTCCTACTTTGTGGATGCTGTAATTGAAGATTGCATCCGTGCGCTGATGGAAGAATTCGGCTGGAATTACGATACTGCCGAAGACAAGCTCTATAACAGCGGTTACCGTATTTATACCACTGTAGATATGGAAATCCAGGAGATCGCCGAGTCGGTCTATGAGGATATCAGCAATATCAACTATACTTCCAGTTCCGGCCAGCAGCTCCAGTCTGCTATTACCATTATGGATCCTTATACCGGTGATGTAGTGGCTATGGTAGGCGGTGTGGGCGAAAAGACCGGCAGCCGCGTGCTGAACCGAGCCACCAGTCTTCGTCAGTGCGGTTCTGCTATCAAGCCCATTTCCACATACGCACCTGCATTGGATGCAGGCACCATTTCCAACGGTTCTTCTATTGATGACTATCCCGTGCGTGTCATCGGCGGCAAAGCCTGGCCCGTAAACTCCCACGTGGGTTATGATGGTCTGGTTTCCCTGCGAAAGGCTGTGGCAAGTTCTTTGAACCCCTGTGCTGTTCGTGTCAATGAGAAGTTGGGTGTTGCCAATTCCTATACGTTTATGGAAAACAATCTGGGTATTTCCACGCTGGTATCTGATGACCTGAACTCTGCATCTTTGGCACTGGGCGGTCTTACCAACGGTGTCAGCACGGAAGAGGTCTGCGCAGCTTACTGTGCATTTGCCAACAGCGGTGTTTATACAGAGCCCCGTCTGTTCACCAAAATTACGGATGCTGACGGTAACATGGTCATTGATAATCAGACGGAATCCCGTGTGGCCATGAAGGATACTACCGCGCATTTCATTAACGAACTGCTCAAGGCTGTTATTACCGAAGGTACTGCAGGCAGAGCTGCTATTTCCGGCATGACGGTGGCAGGCAAGACCGGTACCACCAGCAACAACTTCGACCGTTATTTCGTAGGCTATACGCCTTATTACTGCGCTGCTGTTTGGACGGGTTATGATATCAACGAGAAGATTTCTGCTTCCGGCAACCCCTCTGTAACTATGTGGCAGAAGGTTATGAGCAAAGTGCATGAAGGTCTTGAAAACAAGGCGTTTGATAAGCCTTCTTCTGGTTTCACTTCCGTCAGCGTATGTGCTGACAGCGGCCTTCTGGCAACGGAAGCCTGCGCAGCAGATGTTCGTGGCAGCCGCGTTGTGAGTGCTACGGTTGCTGCAGGCACGGCACCTACTGAGAGCTGCGGCATGCATGTTGCGATCAATTACTGCAGTGAAGGCAAATGCCTTGCAGGTGAATTCTGTCCCGCAGGTTCTGTAGTCAGCAAGTCTGTTCTGGATTATGCCCGTGAAGATATTGCAAATGTTCTTCATACCACGCCTGCAGACTACATCTATACCCTGGAAGGTATTGGCGTTCAGAATGATGTTGAAGGTGAAGTAAGCGGTTGTTCCGTGCATACTGTACTTCCTGTTTTGCCTGAGATCGATAATCCCACGGTAGATCCCGGTTTGCTGCCGGATGAACCTGTCGATGACAGCGTTGATTCTCCTGCAGCATAATAGTTTTGCTCATGAAGAGCAAAAAGGAAGTTAAAATTATAAAAAGAGAAGGAACGAAAGTTCCTTCTCTTTTTATTTCCAGAGTTTGAGATATCCTTCGTCATGGAGTTGTTTAACAAGAAGAAGCAGCAGGGGAAAGAGGATCATGCCGGGAATACCGAGAATGCGAAACCCTACATACATAGCAAAAAGTGCTGCGATGGAAGGGAGCCCTGCCTGCGCGGCAATAAGCCGCGGTTCAAGAAGGGAATGAGTCAGCTGAACTGTAAGATAGAGGGCTGTCAGAGAAAGGCCCAAAAGGAATTTTTCTGCCGCAAAACTAAAAAAAGCCCAGGGCAGCAAAATGGTGCCTACACCCAGGATGGGAAGGGCATCCATCAGGGCCATAACGAGGGCCAGCAAAAGGGCATACCGCAGGCGCAAAAGAAGGAAGCCGCTGAGCAGCAGCAAAAAAGTGATGCCAATCAAAATCAGTTCAGCCTTCAGCCATTTGAGTGCAGTGGAAAAAAGCTGGGGCTTTACTTCTTTTGCCAGTTTTTGCTGCCTGAAAGACAGTTGGCGGAGGAGAAAAGCGCGGATGGTGGGAAAACACGAAGAGGCATAGAAAATAGCAAGAACAGTGGTGATGAAAAACAGAAGGTATTCCGGCAGATGGCGAATCATAGAGGCGCAGAAGGTGAGAAAAGACTCTGAAAGTTTTCCTAATAGCGCTCCTGCTTCCTGGGAAAAAGAGGAAACTGTGGAAGAGAGAAATTCCTGCAGCTGCGGTGGGCAATCACGGCAGAAATTTTCAAAAGTGAGCTGCAGCGGAGCAATGTGGCGGCTTAAGGTTTCCAACCATTCTGGAAGCTGAAGCAGAAATTGGTAAGATTGAGAAAGCAGGGTGGAGAGAAAGGCAAAGAGTAGTGCAGCAAAAAGAGACACGGCCAAAAGTGTGAAAGCGGCGGCGCTGAAACCTCGTTGAAATCCGAGACGTTTTTGACACCATGTAATAGGCCGGTTCAGGATCATAGCGGCAAAATACGCAATCAGAAAAGGGAGGATCCAACGCAGGGCATACTTCCAAAAGCACTGAAACACAAGGGCCAGTGCAGCAAAGAAAAGAAGATCTGTGATGAATTTTTGCTTTTTATTGTAATCCATATATACCTTTTTGCACGAAGTGAAAAAGCAGTTGAAAAGCGGAAAATGATATGATATTATATTTGCTATAAAGACAAATGACTTTGTGAGGTGGACTTCTTGAACGCAGAGATTAAATATTATATCGTGGCAGCAGAAGCGCTGCCGGAAGTTTTTTTGAAAGTGGCAGAAGCCAAGCGTATGCTGCAGACGGGAGAAGCTGACACTGTTGGGGAAGCTACCCGCCTGGCCGGTATCAGCCGCAGTGCCTTTTATAAATACAAGGATGCAGTGCAGCCTTTTAATGACATGAAGACCGGCCATGTCATCACATTTTATGCTATGCTGAAGAATAATCCCGGTGTGCTTTCCCATGTGCTTTCTATTTTTTCCGCATCCGGTGCGAATATTCTTACCATCAACCAGAGTATTCCTGTCAATGGCTGCGCAGCGGTGACCATTTCTGCGGAAACGTCCGAAATGCAGGAAAGTCTGGAAGCGCTGATTGCAGAAGTTTCTGCCACCTATGGCGTTGTGAAATTTGAGATCCTTGCCGGCGAATGATCCTAGCCATATATACGGCAGGAAAAGAGAGAAAAGAAGCACCGTCCGTTATCGGGCGGTGCTTAAAATTTTTGAACAGCGTAAAACTTCAGCGGGAAAAAACCGTCTTATAGGGTGAAAGCAAGGAAAGGGGGAGCCTTTTGTGGAAGATAACACCATCATAGAACTTTATTGGCAGCGGAAAGAAGAAGCCGTCACGGAAACGGCTGCCAAATACGGAAAACTTTGTTTTCGGATTGTCGGCAACATTCTTGCGCGTCATGAAGACTGTGAGGAATGTGTCAGCGATACTTATCTGAAAGTCTGGAATTCCATTCCCTCTGCGCGGCCAAAGTATTTTTCGGCCTTTATCGGCAGGATCGCACGCAATCTGGCGCTGGATAAATTTGCTTTTCTGAATGCGGCTAAACGCGCACAAGGTGCGGCAGTGGCCTTTGAGGAGCTGGAGGAGTGTGTTTCAGGGGCGGCATCTGTGGAAGATGAAGCGGAAAAAGCACACCTTGCCCAAGCGCTGAACCGGTTCCTTGCGACCTTGGAGAAGGAAAAGCGCGTTGTTTTTGTCTGCCGTTACTGGCGTTTTGATTCTGTAGAGAACATTGCTCACCGCACGGGGTATAGCACAGGGAAAGTAAAATCCATGCTGTTTCAGCTGCGAAAAAAACTGCGGGCTTATCTGGAAAGTGAGGGGATCGAAGTATGACAGTAAAAGAACTGGTCAAAGGAATCGGCGATATAAACGATACTTATATTGAGGAAGCAGAAGAAACGAAGAAGGGTGGAAGAGGACCGCGCTTTCACTGGGTTCTGATCCTTGCCGCGGTGCTGACAGCGCTCCTCGCCCTGTCGGCAGTTGCTGTGAAAGGGAACTGGTTTGGGCTGCGGGAAATGATTTTGGGGCCAAATGATGCTGCCGGCAGTACAATTTCTCTTGAAGGCTTCATAGGAACACCGGAATATATGGCGTCGCAAGAGTGGCAGGAATTTCTTGCTTCTTATGATACGGATGGGGAAATTTTGCAGGAGATCGGCAATGGAATTTTTGCACCCGGCACTTCCTATAATTTTTACAATGTTTATTCGCAGGAAATGGCAGATAAACTGGATGAGATCGCCGGAAAATATCAGCTCAAGCTCCATACTGATTTGGTACTGAATCTGCAGGCGGAAGACCTATTTGCGCAGGTTGGCGGTGATTTTTTGGGCGAAAACCGCAGCCTTGCGGCCTATATGTATGAAGACGGCACGTTTCATTTTGACGGGGAAACGGATCTTGCGGATTACGGTCTTCTGGATTATCAGTTTGGCCGCTGCGTGCGAGGGAGTTTCACCGGCGCTACGCTGAATATCGGCAACGCTGCCGACTATACACAGTGGATTTATACCACTCGGGACGGTATCACGCTGACCCTTGCGCTTTCACCTTACAAGGGACTTATTTTGGCAGATCTGGGAGATTCTTTGGTGTCGGTCAATGTGCTGGCAGGCACCGAAATACCGCAGGATCATGTTTTCTCCAGCGGTTCTCTTACGGCAGAGGATCTGGAGCGGTTTTCGGATTCTTTCCGCTTCAGCGTGCTGACACCGGTGCAGGAGGTGGATGCAGATTTGTGGCAACCAGTGCCGGAAGATACGATTTCCCCTGAGGCGTTTTATAACGCCACGGGGATCGAACTGGATGATGCACAGAGATTTTATTCTGAGTTTTTAAGGGATATTGAAAGCGGAGACCGCTTGGCGGTGATAGAGAAAATTCCCTATCCTGCGGTGGTGATCATGCCGGACAGAACGGAAGTAAGAGTGGAAAATGCATTGCAGCTGATGGAATACTATGATGTTATCTTTACCGATGAACTGTGGGATAACATTATGATCACCCGCTATGATTTGGAAAGGGCGGATTTGTTCTGGCATGATGGCCTTGTGGGGGCAGCAAATGGATTTATCTGGTTTGGCCTTTTGGAAGGAGAGGGCATTCGTGTGGTGACTGTACAGAGTGAAAGTGGCGCTGCGGTCCGGCCTGCATCCTATTAAAAAGTATATTTAAAATGCAAAAGAGCTGTCGCAACGCGACAGCTCTTTTTATTCTTCGTTTCGGGCCAGATCTTTGGCGATTTTCTTAGCGTAGCGGTCTTCTTCGCTGAAAACGCAGCCGCAGTATTTCTGCATGTAAAAGCCAAGTTCCCGTGCTTTGGTCTGTCCATCCCGGAAGCCGGGGCGGAAGTCGCGGCGCAGGAAGGTAATGCCATATTTTTCAGCCATGCGCTCTGCCGTTTCGCAGATCTTTTCAAACTGCTGATAGGGGCTTACCAGAAGGGTGGTGGTGAAACTGTCAAAGCCGTGGGAAGCGGCATAGCGGGCAGTTTCTTCCATGCGCACTTCATAGCAATAGCCGCAGCGGTGGTTGATATCGCTTGCCACGTTGCGGACAAATTCCCGCAGACCGTAGTCCTCTTTGACCACCAGAGGAAGGTCAATGGTGGGGGCATAGGCTATGAGGGTGTCGCGGCGGGCCACATATTCCTGATAGGGGTGGATATTGGGGTTATACCAAAAGGCGGTGGGCTCAATGCCCTCAGCGCGCAGGGACTCGATGCAATAAACCGAGCAGGGGGCACAGCAGCAATGTAGCAAAGTTTTATTCATGAAAATGCACCTCCCGCGCAAAAATCTGTACCCACAGTATAGCATGCTTTGGGGTAAATGCAAATAGTGAAAGTTTACGGGAAGTTCATGCCTATTTTGTTGACTGGAGGGATACTTTATTATATAATTTATGCTGATTTAATATGCGGAGGTATACCTATGTGGGTTGCAGATAAATGGCAGGATTATGAATTGATCGATTGCGGCGGCGGTGAAAAGCTGGAACGCTGGGACGATCAAATTTTGGTGCGCCCCGATCCTCAGGCTATCTGGGAAACGGACCATAGAAACAGAGCGTGGCAGCGTGCCAACGCCCGTTACAGCAGATCTTCCACCGGCGGCGGTCATTGGGACAAGAATAAGCTGCCCGAACAGTGGCAGGTGGAATACGGCAAGTTGACGTTCAATGTAAAGCCCATGAACTTCAAGCACACGGGTCTTTTCCCCGAACAGGCTGTGAACTGGGATTTTGCCATGGATAAGATCCGCAATGCAGGCCGTCCCATCCGCGTGCTGAACCTCTTTGCCTATACCGGTGGCGCTACCGTTGCCTGCGCTGCAGCAGGCGCTTCTGTGTGCCACGTGGATGCTGCCAAGGGTATGGTATCCTGGGCCCGTGAAAATGCCCGTTCCTCCGGTCTTGCAGAAGCACCCATCCGCTGGATCATTGATGACTGTGCCAAGTTCGTAGAGCGCGAGATCCGCCGCGGTAAGACCTATGATGCCATCATCATGGATCCTCCTTCTTACGGCAGAGGTCCTTCGGGCGAAGTGTGGAAGTTGGAAGAAAACCTGTATCCTTTCGTACGTCTGTGCAGTCAGGTACTTTCCGATAAGCCCCTCTTTGTGATCCTCAATTCCTACACCACCGGCCTTGCGCCCTCTGTACTGGGCTATATTTTGCAGCAGCTGGTGGGCAAAAAATACGGCGGCCGCGTCGAATGGGACGAACTGGGCCTGCCCTGCACCGAATCCGGTATGGCGCTGCCCTGCGGCGCAACGGGACGCTGGATCGGCGAATAATACCAAATGTTCCCGGGGAAGTAATTTATGGCAGCAATGATCGAAACAAAAAACTTAACCTTTGCCTATCCTGCCGAAGAAGGCTGCACGGCACCTCAGGCCCTGAAGGGGCTGGATCTCTCCGTTGAAAAGGGGAGTTTTACGGTGATCCTGGGCCACAACGGCAGCGGCAAGTCCACCCTTGCCAAACACTTTAATGCCGTGCTGATCCCCGGCGGCGGCAAGGTGTATGTGGAAGGATACGACACGGCGGATGAAGCAGTTCTCCTGGAAGTGCGCCGCCGCGTGGGCATGGTCTTCCAGAATCCCGATAACCAGATCGTGGCAAACGTGGTGGAAGAGGATGTAGCTTTCGGCCCGGAGAATCTGGGTGTTCCTACGGAGGAGATCCGCAAGCGGGTGGACGATGCTTTGGCAGCTGTTGGCATGAGTGAATTTACCATGCACGCGCCCCATCTCCTTTCCGGTGGGCAGAAGCAGCGTATTGCCATTGCTGGTGTGCTTGCCATGGAGCCGCAGTGTATCGTGCTGGATGAATCCACCGCCATGCTGGATCCCATCGGCCGTGATGATGTGCTGCGAACCATCCGTACTTTGAACAAAGAAAAGGGCATCACTGTGGTGCTCATTACCCATCACATGGACGAGGCGGAAAATGCCGACCGCGTCATTGTGATGAATAAAGGCCGTGTTGCCATGGACGGTGCGCCCCGTGAGGTGCTGAGCCGCCTGAGTGAGCTGGAGGCGCTGGGCCTTACCGCGCCCGACACGGTGAAGCTGCTGACGGAACTGAAGAAGGCGGGGGTGAATGTGTCCCTTTCCGCCATTTCCGTGGAGGAATGCGCCGATGAGATCATGGGCGCCCTTGGCAGTAAATAAACGATAAAGGAAGAAATCGGATTTGAAACCTATTTTGCAAGTGGAAAACCTGACCCATACCTATGGTGTCGGCACGCCTTTTGAGCGCAGTGCCGTTCACGGCATGGATTTCGAGGTGTACGAGGGCGAGTTCCTTGGCATCATCGGTCACACGGGTTCGGGTAAATCCACCTTGATCCAGCATTTGAACGGACTTCTCAAGCCCTCGCAGGGCCGTATCCGTTTCCGCGGAAAGGATATCTGGGAAGAACCGAAAAAAATAAGCCGCGTCCGCTTTGAGATCGGTCTGGTGTTCCAGTATCCCGAGTATCAGCTCTTTGAGGAAACGGTATATAAAGACATTGCTTTCGGTCCCACCAACATGGGCCTTAAGGCTGATGAGATCGACACGCGTGTGCGTGAAGCAGCAAAATTTGCCGGTGTCAGCGAAGAACTTCTGGAAAAGTCTCCCTTTGAACTTTCCGGCGGTCAGAAGCGCCGCGTGGCTATTGCAGGTGTTATCGCCATGGAGCCCAGCGTTCTGGTGCTGGACGAGCCTTCTGCAGGTCTCGACCCTGAGGGAAGAGAAAATCTGCTGCGCAACATCCGCGAATATCACCGTGCCAAGGGTACCACCGTGATCCTGGTGAGCCACAGTATGGACGAGATCGCCCAGAATGTGGACCGCATCGTGGTTTTGAAGGGCGGCAGCGTCCTTATGAGCGGCACGCCCCGCGAAGTGTTTGCAAGAGCGGAAGAAATGCAGTCCGCAGGCCTCAATGTGCCGCAGGTGACCCGCGTTGCCATGCAGCTGCGGCAGAAGGGGCTTGCCATTGATCCTGCTGTTTACACGGTGGAAGAACTGCGCGATGCACTTTTGAAGCTGAAGGGAGGCAATGCCCATGCTTAAGGACATTACTCTCGGTCAGTATTTCCCCGGAAACACGCTGGCGCACCGCCTTGACCCCCGCGTCAAAATCGTGCTGGTGATCATCTATGTGGTGGGCCTGTTTTCCGCCAATTTCCTGGTTTCCTACGGGATCATGGTAATGATGCTGGCACTGGCCATCTCTGTTTCCAAGGTGAAAATGAAGGCCCTTTTGAACGGTCTTCGCCCCATTCTCATCATCGTGATCCTGACGGCGCTTTTGAACCTGTTCTATACCCCCGGTGAAGAGATCTTCTCCTGGTGGGTGATCTCTATCACCAAAGAGGGTGTGGTGCGCGCTGCGCTGATGGTGCTGCGCATCGTGATGCTGATCATGGGCACCTTCCTGCTCACCTATACCACCAGTCCCATCAAGCTTACCAGCGGCATTGAGAGCCTGCTTTCTCCCTTGAAAAAGCTGCGTTTCCAAGTCGGAGGCCAAGCGGTCTTAGGAAGACAAGACCTGATTCCACCTCCTTGGCCCACAGAACGACATGGCTACGATCCGACTTCCTTCCTGCTCACCTATACCACCAGTCCCATCAAGCTTACCAGCGGCATTGAGAGCCT
>JAZQUM010000061.1:0-5512 GCA_045631305.1 Oscillospiraceae bacterium
GGTCTTGTCTTCCTAAGACCGCTTGGGCCTCCGACTTCATCCGCCGTAATCGCCACGGACGCCGTCAAAGTCCCCAGCAAAAACTTCGCTCCAAACAAAAGAATATTGCACACAATTCCTACCAGACCCGAAAGCTTCCCATAAGATGCGATCTGCACGGTATTTTCTTCACTTCGCACACGACAACCCGCTTCCTCCAAAAGGTCGCTGACGGTCGAAACGTGGCGGTAATCACAATTTGTTAAAAGAACGTTGCCTCCGCAGCCTGCACAGGCGCAAAGGTAGGTTGCAGCCACAATGCGGTCACTCATAACGTGGTAGCTGCAGGGATAGAGTGCGCCGCAGCCTTCCACCACCACGGTAGAGCTGCCTGCTCCCCGGACATTGGCCCCCATGGCGGTCAAAAAATTCTGCAAATCTACGATCTCGGGCTCACGGGCTGCATTTAAAATCACGGTGGTGCCCCCTGCTCCACAGGCGGCCAGAATAGCATTTTCCGTAGCTCCCACACTGGGGATGCCAAAAACCACTTCTTCTCCCCGCATTTTCCCGCAGCGACAGGAAAGAGCACCTTTTTCTTCCTTGATCTCCACACCCAGTTTTTTCAGTGCCCGAAGGTGAAGGTCAATGGGTCTGGGCCCCAGTTCGCACCCGCCGGGGTAAGAGATCACAGCTTCGCCGCAGCGGCTGAGGATAGCCCCCAGAAAAATAACGGATGAGCGCATAGAGCGCATCAGTTCTTCGGGAATATCACAGCGGTTCATTCCCGCCGTATCTACTGCCAGTGTGTTTTGCCCCTGCCACTCGGCGCTGCAGCCGAGATAGCGCAGGATATCGCATGCTGCCTCCACGTCACTCAGACGGGGGCAATTATGTATCACACTTTCGCTGCCGCTGAGAATGGTGGCAGCCAAAATGGGCAGGATGCTGTTTTTTGCGCCCTGCACCGTTACTTCCCCGACAAGTTTCCGCCCGCCGGTGACCAACAATCGTTCCATAGGCACCTCCGCATACTACATGGAAAACTACTTTCATAGTATGCGCTGCCCTATAGGAAAGGTTACTTACAAAGAGACATTACGGTTTCATAGATTTTTTCCGCAGCATCCACCGTGCCCATTTTCAAAGAGGCTTCATGCATGCGCTGCCAGCGCACACTGTCGGAAAGGATCTCCCGTGTCAGGTTAAACAGCTTCTCCCCGCTTGCTTCCTTTTCTAAAAGGAGTTCTGCCGCGCCTTCTTTCTCCAGCGCGCGGGCATTCTTTTCCTGATGGTTATTGGTAACATAGGGAGAGGGCACAATAATAGCAGGAACACCCAGCGCCGTCAATTCACTGAGGGTGGCCGCGCCTGCACGGCAGATCACAAGGTCAGCTGCGCGCATCACAAGGGCCATATCGTAAATATATTCCCGCACGTCCACATGAGGAAATCCGGAAAGTTCCACACCGCTTCCCTTAAGATCGGAAAGCATGGAGGTGTAACCCGCACTGCCCACTGCATGAATATGATGGAAAAGCGCACCCGCCTGGGTCTCCAGGCGAATGTAATCCACCATTTTTTCATTCATGCCGCTGGCACCAAGGCTGCCCCAAAAGGATACCACCAAAGGCTTATCGGGCGCAAGACCCAGTTTTGCACGAGCCTCGTCTTTTGTAAAATCAAAGAAATCGCCGCGGACGGGCGTGCCTGTTACCACGACCTTTTGAGGCTCCCGGTAATGCTCCCGGCAGGCGGCAAAACCCACCATCACCTTATCCACGCAGCCTTCCAGCTGGCGGGTGGTAAGACCGGGCACCATGTTGGATTCGTGCACTGCCGTGGGAATACCCTTGGCAGCAGCAGCCTTCACCACAGGGTAGCTGGCATAACCGCCGGTACCCACTACTAGATCAGGCTTGAATTCTTTGATAATCTTATGGGCCTCTCCTGCAGAGCGCACCACATTGTAACATGCCTTCAAATTATGCCGCATCTGCTTCAAAGAGCGGCGGAAACCACTGACGTGCACCGCGCGGAATTCGTAACCCGCTTTGGGCACCAGTGTTTTTTCAAGGCCGGTATAAGCGCCTACAAAAAGGATCTCAGAACCGGGATGCTTTTTTTCAATAAGCCCCGCCAAAGCAATGGCAGGATTGATATGGCCGGCAGTACCGCCGCAGGTAAAGATCACTTTCACGCTTTTCCCTCCTTATTCCGCCTTGGTCACTCGCATTTGCCGCGAGACAGAAAGCACAATGCCCATTTCCGCCAACTGCATAAATAGGGCCGTACCGCCATAACTGAAAAACGGCAGCGAAATACCGGTGGCAGGCACAAAGCCTGTGACCACCGCAATGTTCAAAAAGGTCTGCATGGCAATCAGACTGATAACGCCAACCACCAGCAGCGTTCCAAATCGGTCGCGAGCGTGGAGGGCGATCCAGAAACCGCGCAAAATCAGCGCAGCAAAAATCAACATGATAATAGTGGCGCCCACAAGACCCAGTTCTTCGCAGACAATAGCAAAAATAAAGTCATTATGCTCTTCGGGAAGATACAGGAATTTTTGGCGGCTGCGGCCAAGGCCCACACCCAAAAGGCCGCCGGAGCCGATGGCCAGCAAACTCTGGCACATCTGATAGCCCTTGCCCAAAGCATCCTGCCAGGGATCCAGCCACATGGAAATGCGGCTCTCACCGTAACCGAAAACGCCAAGCACCAGATAAATACCTGCTGCGCCTATGGCTGCAACACCTGCGATCCACTTGGCAGGAATGCCGCCTACAACCAGCAAAATAGCACCCACACCCAAAATCAGCATGGTACCGGAGAAGTGAGGCTCCAGCATCATAAGGATAGCGATGATACCCAGCACGATGGCATAAGGCACAATACCTGCCCGGAAATCCTGCATTTTATCTTTCTTTTTTGAGATACTGTCGGCAAAATAGAGCACCACGGCAATTTTGGCAATTTCCGAAGGCTGGAACGTCAAACCGCCGAAGCCCAGCCAGCGGCGGGCGTTATTTACTTTGATACCGATGATCAGCACCAGCCCCAAAAGGATGATAGCGCACAAAATCGAGAGCTTTGACAAACCGCGGAAGCGCTGATAATTGATACGGCTCACCACGATCATCGCCGCAATACCCATTATGGCAAAAATGCCCTGACGCACGAAATAATAAGTGGGATTCCCCTTCTCGTAATAGGCAGAGGGGAAGCTGGCGGACAATACCATGATAAGACCGATACCCGTCAAAAGCAGCACCAGGATCAAAAACGGGGTGTCAATGGGACCGTTTGCCGCAGCAAGGTTAGCCTTTTCCACTTCTTTCATATGTTCCATTTGAGCACGACTCACAGGTCTTGTGCTTTTACGAGTGCCGAAAAGATCTTCTCTTAACACAGTATTCCTCCTTTCCCGCAAAAATTCAAAATTCATTTAAAAAATCAAAAAGCGAAACGATTCATCACGCCAAGAGCAGCCAGCACGCAGCCAACGGTACAAATGGCAGTAAAGATGGCTACCAGCTTTACTTCACTCCAGCCGCACATTTCAAAATGATGGTGCAGAGGAGCCATTTTGAAAAAGCGCTTGCCATGGGTAGCCTTGAAATAACCCACCTGAATGATAACAGAAAGGGTCTCGCAGATATACACAAAACCCACAAGGACGAGGATCAAAGGCATATCATAGGCAAATGCCAGCGCTGCTACCGCGCCGCCCAGGAAGAGAGAACCGGTATCACCCATAAAGACCTTGGCGGGATGGAAGTTATACACAAGGAAGCCCAGAAGGCCGCCCAGGAGAGCCCCGGAAAAGACGCTCAGCTGCACGTAACCCCACCATGCGCCAACCACGGCAAAAAAGATGGCAACAGGCACGGTGACGGAAGCTGCAAGGCCGTCGATACCGTCGGTAATATTCACAGCGTTCACAGTACCCACGATAACGAAGGCTGCGAAGATCATGTAAACGATCCAGTTAAGGGTAAAGCTGACATTCACAAAGGGAATGTAGATATTGGGCGTCAGCATGCCTTCATAGCGCATGAGGCAAAGGAAGGCAACAGCTGCTGCCAGCTGCAGCAAAAACTTCTGAGATGCGGTAAGACCCAGATTCTGCTTTTTCTTTACCTTCTGATAGTCATCCACATAGCCGATGATACCAAAGGCCAGCGCGAAAACAAAGACATAGATATGGGTGAAAACACCCTGCATCATCTGCTGCCAACCTGCAGCAAGGATAGCCACACCGATACCTACTATAAACATGATACCACCCATGGTGGGAGTACCCTGCTTGGTCATGTGCCAGGTGGGGCCGTCTTCACGGATGCTCTGGCCTGCCTTCAGCCGACGCAGAACGGGGATCAAAAAGTGGCCGGCGATGGCGCTCACCGCAAAGCCCACAATAATCGCAATGATCATTTCCATTGTTTTTTCCTCTCAGGCGGCAAAGCGCCTTGTTCCTTTCGTATTACTTACCTGCAAGATAATCAGCCACCACTTCACGCTCATCCAGATGATTCTTGGTAGTGCCGATGATCTGATAAGTTTCATGACCCTTGCCGCAAAGCACGATCACATCGTCCTTTTCAGCGTGGTCCATAGCATAACGGATGGCTTCCACGCGGTTTTCCACCACGGCATAAGGCGTTTTGGTATCCTTCATGCCAGCGAGGATCTCTTCGATAATAGCATGGGGATCTTCGGTACGGGGATTATCGGAAGTTACCACGCAGAAATCCGCAAGGTCTGCGGCAATGGCACCCATCTTGGGGCGCTTGGTGCGGTCGCGGTCACCGCCGCAGCCGAATACTGCCACCACGCGGCCCTTGGCAAAGCCCTGCACGGAGCGCAGCACATTTTCAAGGCCGTCGGGAGAGTGAGCGTAGTCGATAAGCACAGTATAATCCTTGCCGGGAGTGGGAACTACTTCTACGCGGCCTTTTACGCCGTGAGCAGAAGAAAGAGCGTCGGCGCAGTCGGTAAGGCTCACACCAAGATTCAGCGCAGCACCCACCACGTCCAGCACGTTATAAACCATGAAGTTACCGGGAATATTCACACGGAAGGGAACCTTTTCCCCACCGCAGCAGGCAGTGAAAGCAATATGGTCAGAAGCGAGTTCAATATCTTTTGCCACAATGTCGGCCTCCTTATCCACACCGTAGGAGAAGGGGCGGCAGGTAGCATTTGCCATCAGGCGCTGTGCCCAGGGATCATCGGCATTATAAACGCCGGTGCCGCAGCGGGAGAAGAGGATGGCTTTGGCATCACAGTAGTTTTCCATGGTTTCATGGAAATCAAGGTGGTCCTGAGTCAGGTTGGTGAAGATGCCCACCGCAAAGGGCACACCGTACACGCGGTCAAGATAGAGAGCGTGAGAAGAAACTTCCATCACCACATGGGTGCAGCCTGCATCTGCCATGCGGCGGAAAAGCTTCTGCAGTTCGAAGGATTCGGGAGTAGTGCGTTCGGTAGGAACCACTTCTTCCCCGATGAGGTTCTGATTGGTGCCGAT
>JAZQUM010000062.1:0-1753 GCA_045631305.1 Oscillospiraceae bacterium
TGACGTGAGTCCAGTGAGTATAGATGTGCCAGTCGGGGATACCTGCGTTGAACACGCCGGCAGCGTCGACACCTTCAGCCTTCAGAGCTTCCACGAAGGGACCAACCTTTTCGGGGGCATCGAGGTAGAACATCAGGCAGATAGCGCAATCGCCTTCTTCGTCATTACGGGGACGAACCTTGATGCCCTTGGTATCCTTAATCTGGTCGATGATGCGCTTCTGGTTCTTGCGCATACCTTCCAGCAGGTAATCCAGACGGCCCAGCTGAGCCAGCATCACGGCGCCGGCCAGTTCGCTCATACGGAAGTTGGAGCCGCAGAACAGTTCGCCTTCGAATCTCTGGCGGGCGAAACGGTCGGGACGCCAGCAAGCAGCGGTATCGTGATAGGAGCAAGCGCGGTCGTAGATACGAGCGTCCTTGCAGAGGATCATGCCGCCTTCACCGGCGGTGATGGTCTTGTGGTACTGGAAGGAGAAGCAGCCGCAGTCACCGATGGTGCCGACGTACTTGCCCTTGTAGGTGGTGCCGCAAGCCTGAGCGCAGTCTTCGATGACCTTCAGGTTGTGCTTTTCAGCAATAGCCATAACAGCGTCCATATCGCAGGGAACACCGCGCATATGAACAACAACGATAGCCTTGGTGGCGGGAGTGATCTTCTTTTCCAGATCTTCGGGATCGATGGTCAGGGTTTCGTTAACTTCAGCGATAACGGGGATACCCTTGGCAGCAACGATGGTAGCGCAGGAAGCGAAGAAGGTGTAGCCGGAAACGATGACTTCAGCGCCGGGGCCCACGCCGCAAGCCACGAGAGCGGAGGTCAGAGCGCCGGTGCAGGAGCTGGTGGCCAGAGCGAAGGGAGAGCCCATCTTCTCTTTGAAGGCGTTTTCGAACAGGCGAACCTTGGATTCCACACCTGCGGGACCGTAGTAACGGAACAGATACTTGGTATCCAGAACTTCGAGGACCTGCTTCTTTTCTTCTTCACCAATTTCCAGACCGCCGGGGTACATGGGGAAGTTGGGAGTAGTCTTGGCCTTGGGGCCGCCATAGATTGCCAGTTTTTCTTGCATGATCATTGACTCCTTTTCTGTATTTTATGGGGTTGTGGTTATTTTCCTTTTTCCATAACTATGTTACCGCTTTTTGGCAAATCGGTCAATGCTCAATTCTACAGAAGAAGCATCTTTTCTACGACTTTATTCTACACAAGGGACATTTTTTCTACAACATCTTGAAAAAATAAAATACGGCGGTGCAAATGCACCGCCGTAAGGGGTTTATTCTTCGATTCCCGCAATCATTGCAGCGGCCTTGCGCAGGTCGCCGGGGTCTGCCAATTCCATGCAGCCCTTGTCGCAGAAGCCTGCCAGAGCCGGGTCGATGGGCAGCTTTGCCAGCACGGGAAGACCGGCTTCTTCGGCGATGGCATCAATCTTGCTTTCACCGAAAATGGTATGCTCCTTGCCGCAATCGGGGCAACGGAAATAGCTGTAGTTTTCCACAAAACCCAGCACGGGGATGTTCATCATATTGGCCATATTCAGAGCCTTTTTCACGATGAGGGTGACAAGGTCCTGAGGAGAGGTAACAATCACCGTACCGGTCACGGGCAGGGACTGGAACACGGTCAGGGGTACATCGCCGGTTCCGGGAGGCATATCCACAAAGAGATAGTCCACGTCGCCCCAGCAAACATCGGTCCAGAACTGCTTGACCGTGCCGCCAATGACGGGTCCGCGCCACACAACGGG
>JAZQUM010000063.1:0-24330 GCA_045631305.1 Oscillospiraceae bacterium
AGCCAAGGAGTTGTTATCAGGTCTTGTCTTCCTAAGACCGCTTGGCCTCCGACTTGCCGTTGCGGAAGTCGATGGGCAGGTCCTTGATGCCGGGGCCAACGAATTCCAGCACGCGGTTATTGACATAGCCGTTTTCGAAAGTAGCCTTTACCAGAGCGATGGCCACGTCGTGGGGGCCGATGCCGCGGCGGGGCTTACCGGTGAGGTAAACCATGACCACTTCGGGCATATTTACGTCCCAGGTATTCTTCAAAAGCTGCTTTGCCAGTTCGGGGCCGCCTTCGCCAACAGCCATGGTGCCAAGGGCGCCGTAGCGGGTGTGGGAGTCGGAACCCAGGATCATCTTGCCGCAGCCTGCCATTTCTTCACGGGCATAGGAATGGATGACGCTCTGGTTGGCGGGCACGTAGATGCCGCCGTATTTCTTGGCAGCGGAGAGACCGAAAACGTGGTCATCTTCGTTGATGGTGCCGCCGACAGCGCAGAGACTGTTGTGGCAGTTGGTGAGGGCATAAGGAATGGGGAATTCCTTCATGCCGGAAGCGCGGGCCTGCTGAATGATGCCCACATAAGTGATGTCATGGGAGACCATGGCATCGAAACGGATGCGGAGCTTATCGGGATCGCCGGAAGTATTATGTGCCTGCAGGATGCCGTAAGCCATGGTGGCTTTCTTGGCTTCTGCGGCAGAAACATCGGCAGACTCGCAGGGAATGCCGTCTACCAAAAACATACCTTTATCAATGAGCTGGACCATAGGGAACCTCCTGTATTGCTGGCGCACCATCGGCGCGCTTAAAAAATTTCGCATACTATATCAATTATACACTATACTGTTAATATAGTGCGGCGAATGGGATTTGACAAGTGTTTTTTGCAGAGAAAACGGAAAAACGGGAAAAAGTGCAAAATGCAAGATTTCGTTCGCGAACTTTCAAAAAATGAAATTTTTGATTCTTTAGCGAAATAAAGCAAATAGAATGAGCAAATGTGCAAAAACCTTGTAATAGTAGACAAAAATGAGAAATTTTTAGAATTGGGTTGACGAAAATGGGGAAGGTATAGTATGCTTGTGAAAACGAAATAAGAAATTTTTGCATTTCAATTATGCAAATTTGATAAACGGCAAGGAGGCAATGTCCTATGGCGGTAGAAAAGGTTTTAAGCGGTTATGTTCATGATCTGTGTGAACATATTCCTGAGGTATATTCCATTGATCCCCGTTTTTATGATGACCAGCATGTAAAGAGAGGTCTTCGTAATGCAGACGGCACCGGTGTGATCGCTGGCGTCAGCAAGATCGGTTCCGTTCAGGGTTATACGATTGAAGAAGGTATCCGCGTTCCTATGCACGGTAAACTGTATTACCGCGGTATCAGCGTGGAAGATATCGTTTACTATACCCAGAAGAATAACCGCTTCGGTTTTGAAGAAGTGGCATATCTGCTGCTGTTGGGTCACCTGCCCAACCAGAGCCAGTATAATCGTTTCTCTGAGATCATGGCTGCTGCCCGCAAGATGCCCGAGGGCTTCACTGAGGATATGATCCTTAAGGCTCCCAGCCGCAACATCATGAACCAGCTTTCCCGCAGCGTGCTGGCTCTGTACTCTTTCGACGATAAGGCAGAAGACACCTCTATGGAAAACCTGCTGCGTCAGTCCATTGAGCTCATCGCCCGCTTCCCCCTGATCGCAGCCCATGCTTATCAGGCAAAGCGCCACTATTTTGACGGCGGCTCCCTCTATATCCACAATCCCTATCCCCATCTCTCCGTGGCAGAAAATCTGCTGCGCATGAGCCGTAAGGATAAGGTTTACAGCGAAGAAGAAGCTAAGCTGCTGGACCTGATGCTGATCCTTCACGCAGAACACTCCAGTAACAACTCCACCTTCGTCTGCCGCGCGCTGTCCTCCTCCGGCACCGATACTTACAGTGCCATCGCAGGCGCTGTAGGCTCTTTGAAGGGTCCCCTCCACGGCGGCGCCAATGCAAAGGTTATGCAGCAGTTCCGCGGTATCATGGATGCTATCGGCCAGACGCCTACCGATGAAGTGCTCAGCGCCCATCTGGATGATATTCTTGACGGTAATGCAGGCGACGGCTCCGGCAAGATCTACGGTCTGGGCCACGCCATCTACACCATGTCTGACCCCCGTGCCATCGTGATCAAGAAGTATGCTACTCAGCTGGCTGATATTAAGGGTCGCAAGAATGAACTGGAACTTCTGGCCCGCGTGGAAGAAATGGGCGTAAAGAAGGTAACTGCCCGTAAGGGTCTGCGCATGCCTATGAGCGCCAACGTGGATATGTATTCCGGCCTTGTTTACAGCATGCTGGATATTCCCGAAGATATGTACACGCCCCTCTTCGCCTGTGCCCGTATCGCAGGTTGGTGCGCACACCGCATGGAAGAAGTTGCTACCGGCAACCGCATCATGCGTCCTGCTTACCGTTCCGCTATCAAGAAGATGGACTATGTTCCCATGGTGGACCGTCCCGACGAAGAATAATTCGTTTTATTAAGATATACTGTTTATAGACAAAAAAAGACCGGCGGAGCAATTTGCTCCGCCGGTTTTGGTGTTTAATCCTGAGTGGGAATATCAGAATCGCTGCTGTTCTGCTTGCGCTTGAGATTTTTGATAAAGTCAAAATTTTCCTTAGCAGTAAGTTCTTTCAAGGAAGGCATCTGATATTCGTAAGAGTCTTCCAAGCTCTTCAGTTTTTTGTTGATCTGCATCACATTTTTTACGAGAAGCAGACCCAGCATCATGCCTTCATATACCAGCCGGATGGCGATGGGACCCAGAATAGCTGCCAGAATACCGTAAATACCATACCATGCGGTATAATACTTGGAAATGTAGAAAGCGAGGACCATAGAAACACCGCCGCAAACACAAGCGATGGTGGCAAGAACATAGAAGAACTGGATTACCTTTTCGATGATGAGGAAGTTAAAATTGAAAGCATCGTGCAAAAACTGACCCAGCTTATTGAGATTCTTTCTGTTTTTTTCGGGGATAATGTACTTGTAAACAAAAAAGGTGAAGACGATGGTTGCGATGACAGCAATGAAAATTGCAATAGGGAGGGTATTGATGCGCATAAGCAAAGACTCCTTTTGTATATTTTGTATTTTTATTCTACCTATCAAAAGTAACATTGTCAACGTGGTGCGCTTTTTTGTTAAGAGAATGCAACTTAGAATAAATCAACTTCTTTTACAGATACTATCACCACAAATTGTAAAACAAGGAGTTTGATATATATATGAAAGCAACAGGCATAGTTCGCCGTATTGACGATTTGGGCCGCGTGGTGATCCCTAAGGAGATTCGCCGCACTATGCGTATCCGTGAGGGGGACCCTCTGGAGATTTATACTACCCGTGAGGGGGAAGTGATTTTCAAAAAATACTCTCTTATCAGTGGGATTGAGGAGTTTGCAGGCCACATTTGTGAGACCCTTAGTAAAAGCACGGGAAGTATTGTGGCGGTTACAGATCGTGACAGTGTCATTGCAACTTACGGTGGAGCGCGGCGTGAACTTTGGGGGAAAACGCTTGGTGAGGCTATGGAGCAGATCATGACTGACCGCGGCCTTTATGCGCGCAATGCCAAAGATAGACCCCTTTATGTGGCAGAAGGCAACGAACGGCTTTTTGCCACTGTGGCAGCTCCTATTCTTTCTGAAGGAGATGTGCTGGGTCTGGTGCTCTTTATCGGAGAAGATCTTGCCAAAAGCGGCGGAGAAACAGAACAGAAACTGGCACAGACCATTGCTAATTTTCTGGGAAAACACATGGAAGTATAAAAAAGAAGCGTCATCCGGTAGGATGACGCTTCTTTTTTCTTTAGTCTTTGGGGCGGGGGAGTTCAGCGCGGTAATAAGCTGCCAAAAGGCGGAGACCGATGACCAGGAAAGTGCCGGTGATCATAGACCAGGTTTCACCCCAGTAGGGCCAAAGGATCACACAGGAAACAGCACCGATGATAGAGGCGCTGGCATAAAAGTGCTTTACAAAAATGTAAGGTTTATTGGCGGCAAAAAGGTCGCGGATCACACCGCCGCCAACGCCGGTGACAACACCGACAAAAATATAAAGGAAAGGATTGGTATCTACCAGATTGTGAGCTACCTGAATACCTACCACTGTGAAAATGCCAAGGCCCAGTGCATCAATAAAGAGGACAAAGAGTTCGTAATAGCGGCCAACACGCTGGAAAAGATGACGCACTCTGGAAGAGAACATAATCAGGGAAACAATGATGGCCACCACGGAGTATACAGGGTGACGGAAAGCGTTGGGAGGTGTATAGCCCAAAACGATATCTCGTAAAATACCACCGCCAACGGCTGTGGTGGCACCCAATACAGCCACACCGAGAATGTCCATTTTTTTCTCAATGGCCACCAGTGCCCCGGAGATGGCGAAGGCGACGGTGCCCAAAATTTCAAAGATGAAAAGAAGCATAGCAAAAGCGTTCCTTTAGCGCAAATGGAATAAACAGGAAGAACCCGCAAAGAGGATTATACGGAAAAAGACGTGCTTATGCAAGGGGAAGATACATCTTTTTGTCTTAAAAAGGAAAATACTGCAACAAATGGATCAAAGTACTTTGCGCTGATAGATTCGGATGGAAATGAGCCAGGAAAGCGCAAAAAGAGCCACGGTCACAACGGGCAGCAGGAAAAAGGGGGTGCTTGATAAATTGCTGAACAATTGAGAGATATCTGTTGCAGCTGCACTCAGGGCACAGAAAGCACCGATGATGAAATAGTAGAAAAGGCGGCCTTTTTCCACGCCGAAACGAAATGTCAGAGGTAAAAGAATGGTGGGGGTAAGAAGACCCATCACCACCAGAAGTGAGAGGTTAAAGACATAGGTTTCCGGCTGGAAAGCGGGGGAGATGCGCTGGAGAAGTGCGATGAGAAGAAAAACAGGGAGAAAAAAGATGCAAGATATGATATAGCGGGCAGAAACGGCGGTTTTGCGGCTGACGGGCAGAGCATCGCAATATTGATTCCACTTGCTGCGTTCGTCATATGCCAAGAGAGAGAAAGGAATGGTGCCGGCCAAAATCACAGGATAAAAGAGAAAGAAGGCGTTTTCAGCAGAAAAGGCGGAAAGGAGCGTGAACGCTACGATCAAAATCAAAAAGACACGGAGATAGGATTTGGCCATATAGAGATCTTTCAGAATCAATCCTTTCATATCAGTGCACCTCCTTGGACATGCAGATAAAGAGATCTTCGATGCTGACAGGACTCGGTGCCATACCTGCGGGAATGGCAGCGCGGTGCACTATAGCTTCCACACCATACGGGGAGGATTTCACGCCGAGAATCGCTGTGCTGTCCAGCGTGGCAAGTTCTTCCTGGGTGCAGTGCAGAAGGGAGTAGCTTTCCCGCAGAGCATCTTTCTCTTCAAAGATCAGGAGCTTTCCTTTGTGGAGAAAAGCAATGTAATCGCAGATTTTCTCCAAATCGCTTACGATGTGGGAAGAGATAAGGATGGAGTGATTTTCGTCCCGGGTAAATTCACTGAACATTTCCACCACTTCGTCCCGCACCACGGGGTCAAGACCGTTGGTGGCTTCGTCCAAAATCAGCAGTTTGGGATGGTGAGCAAGGGCTACGGCAATGGCCAGTTTCATTTTCATGCCACGGGAAAAATCTTTGTATTTTTTCTTTTCGGGCAGATTGAAATGCTTGAGAAGAGAAGTGTATTGCGCGCTGTCCCAAGAGCGGTAAATGCCGTTCATGATTTTGCCAACTTCCGTAGCTGTGACGCAATCGGGGAAACCGGGTTCATCCAGCACTACGCCGAGCTCTTCTTTGATGGCGGTGTTTTTTTCGCCTTTTTCTCCCAAAAGGGAAATGCTGCCGCTGTCTGCTTTCAGCATGCCGAGGATTAGCTTAATGGTGGTGGATTTTCCTGCTCCGTTTTCGCCGATAAGGCCCAGAATACAGCCTTTGGGTAAGGTGAGGGTAAGAGAATCCAGAGTAAAATCTCCAAAGGATTTAGTCAGATTTTTCAGTTCCAGTGCGTTCATAGTGATTCCTCCTGAGTAAGGTCCCACATTTCTTTGAGTTCTTTTTCGCCGATGGCGGCAAAGGGGATAAGATGACGGATTTTACGCATATGTTCTTCGATTTGTCGTAGACTCTCTTCCTGCAAAAGCGCTGTATTTTTTGGCGCTACGAAAGAGCCCTTGGCGGAAACGGTATAAATATAGCCGCCCTTTTCCAACTCGTCATAAGCTCGCTTAGTGGTGATGACGCTGATGCGCAGATCTTTTGCCAGATTGCGGATGGAGGGAAGAGGCATATCCTGCACCAGCTCTCCGCTGAGGATCTGGTTTTTGATTTGAGTGAAGATTTGCTCATAGATGGGGGCACCGGAGCGGTTGTCTATAAAAATATGCATAAGGCACCTCGATTTCTGATCCGTATATATACAGTATATACAGATAGGGCGGGGGTGTCAATGAAATTTTATTTGCGCAAGAAATACGGATATTCTTGTCTGATAAACGGAGTTGTAGTAGAATAATTCCATTAAGGCAAAAGGGAGGTGTGGAGTTTGAAGTTATATACCGTGCGCCATGGAGAAACGGAATGGAATGTGGTGAACCGCATTTGCGGCCGCTCGGATATTCCGCTGACGGAAGCGGGCGTTGCGCAGGCGAGGGAAACGGCAAAAGACTTCAAAGGAACCCATATCGACCTTGTGTTGGTTTCGCCTTTGCTGCGGGCGCGGCAAACGGCGGATGAGATCTGCAAAGAATTGGGCCTTTCCTATGAAACGGATGAGCGCCTTTTGGAGCAGGATTACGGGATCTATGAAGGTGGATACCGCTTTGCTGAAGAGTACCTTCGCTGCAAGCAGAACTTTTTCTATAACTTCAAAACCGGGGAATCCACTGCACAGCTGGCCCACCGCATCTTTGGCCTTGTGGATGAACTGAAAGAAAAATATGCAGATAAAAGTGTGCTTTTAGTGTGCCACGGCGGTGTGTGCCGCATGGTACATATGTATTTCCATTATTTGGATAATGAGGCATTTTTACTCTATCGCATTCCCAATGCGGGGATGCATGTTTACGATACTGAGGCCTTGGAGCTGCAGGAGGAAAAGAGAAATGAAACTGAATTATAAGCGGACGGTTTTGGTGGGCCTTGCCTTTTTGTCCATCATGTCTTTCTGGCAGATGTACGATAGCATCATTCCCAAGTTGCTGACAAAAACCTTTGCCATGAATGAGACGCTTTCCGGTGCTATCATGGCGCTGGATAATGTGCTGGCACTTTTCCTGCTGCCCTTTTTTGGCGCGCTCAGTGATAAGACCCGATCCCGTCTCGGTCGCCGTACGCCGTTTTTGATCGGTGGCACGGCGGCGGCAGTAGTGCTGATGAATGTGCTGCCGCTGCTGGATAACAGTTATGCCGCTGCGCCTTCTTTCGGTAAACTGGTGGCTTTTGTGGTCGTTTTGGGTTTGCTGCTGGTTGCTATGGGGGTCTATCGCAGTCCTGCTGTTGCCCTGATGCCGGACGTGACGCCCAAGCCTCTGCGCTCCCGCGGCAACGCCGTCATCAATTTGACGGGCGCTGTGGGTGGCATTATGTATCTTGGCATTGCTGCAGTGCTTTATCCCAATTCCAAGGTGCAGGGGTTGAGCCATGTAAATTACCAGAGCCTCTTTTTGGCAGTATCCATCATCATGGTGGTTTCTATTGCTGTGCTGGTGATTACCATTCGCGAACCCAAACTTGTAGCAGAACAAGCGGCTTATGAAGTGGCTCATCCTGAAGAAAATCTTGCAGAAGTAGCGGAAGACGGACGGGAAGTGCTGCCCAAGCCGGTAAAAGTGAGCCTGATTTTCCTGCTTCTTTCCGTGGCACTTTGGTACATTGGCTATAATGCAGTAACCACCTGGTGGACTACTTATGTGGATACCGTTATGGGTCAGGGGCTTGGCAATGCTTCCATGTGTTTGATGATCGCCACCGGTGGCGCCATTATTTCTTATCTTCCCATGGGCAATCTTGCTGCTCGCCTGGGTCGCAAACCGGTGATTCTTGGCGGTGTAGTGCTGATTTCGGCAAGCTATGCTG
Organism: Oscillospiraceae bacterium; assembly: GCA_045631305.1. Classification (GTDB taxonomy): domain Bacteria; phylum Bacillota; class Clostridia; order Oscillospirales; family Oscillospiraceae; genus JAZQUM01. The sequence continues at coordinate 8,123 of JAZQUM010000063.1, forward strand.
CAGCCTATTTCCTGACGGTGAATTCCAATCGTCTGCATCCTTTGATGTACGTTGTTTTTGTGGCAGTGGGCGTTGCATGGGCGGCGATCAATGTAAACTCCCTACCTATGGTGGTGGAAATGTGCCGCGGCGGCGATGTGGGCAAATTTACCGGCTATTACTACACCTTCTCCATGGCAGCCCAGGTCATCACTCCCGTGCTTTCCGGTTTCCTGCTGCGTCAGGTCAGCTACAATACGCTCTTCCCCTATGCGGCTATTTTCTCCGCTCTGGCTATTGTTACCATGCTCTTCGTGCGCCATGGTGACAATGAGATCAGTGTGAAAAAGGGTATTGAAGCTTTTGAAGAAGCAGAATTTTAAAAAGATAAGCGAAGCAGAGCGAGTTTCTGCTTCGCTTTTTTTATCAAAAATGTGCAAATTTCATATTAGTGCTTGCAATTAAAAAGACGTGGAATTATACTCAAAAAAAGTGATTTTTTCGGAATAAGCCCATCGAGAGGCCGCAGTAATCTGCGGGAAAGAGAGTGTGCCGATGAGAGAAAAGAACTGTGTGGTAAATGCAATAAACGAAGGTGCCTGCGACGAGCTTTTTGCATCCCTTTACGGGGCAGAAAACGACGGCGCGGCGCGTGTGCGCTCGCTGCTGCAAGGCTGGGAGGAAACTTTCGGTCCTATGGACGGTCGTGGTTGTGCTGTGTTCAGCTCTCCCGGGCGCACGGAACTTGGCGGCAACCACACAGATCATCAGGGCGGCTGGGCTCTTGGCGGCTGCATCCACTTGGACACTTTGGGCTGTGTGGTAAAAAACAACGAAAATATTTTGCGCGTGCAATCCAAAGGCCACAAAATGTGTGTGGTGGATCTGGACGATCTCACGCCTAAGCTTTCTGAGCGCAGCTCCAGTGTAGCGCTGGTGCGCGGTATTGCTTCCCAGATCAAAGACCGTGGTTATGCGCTTTGCGGTATGGATATCTATACTGAGACCCGTGTGCCCCGTGCCAGCGGTGTTTCTTCCTCGGCGGCTTTTGAAATTTTTATCGCTAAAGTATTTAATGACATCTGCTGCGGCGGGGCGCTTTCCAATGTGGAACTTGCCTATATTGGCCAGTATGCGGAAAATGTGTTTTACGGTAAGCCCTGCGGTTTGCTGGACCTGTTGTCCTGCGCTCTGGGTGGCGTATTGGCAGTGAATTTTAAAGATCCCGCGGCGCTGGAGATCCGGGAGATGACAGTGGATTTTGATGCCGATGGATACAGCCTTTGCATCGTGGATCTGGGTAAGGGCCACGGTAGCCTGGATGCGGAATATGCAGCCATTCCTGAGGAAATGACCAGTGTTGCCCACTATTTTGGCGGCGAGCGGCTTTGCGATGTGGAAGAAGCCGTGTTCTGTGATGATTTTGCAGGTGTGCGCCGTGCCTGCGGTGACCGCGCGGTAATGCGCGCTGTTCATTATTATGATGAAAACCGCCGTGCGCTGGATAAGATGGCGGCTCTGCAAGCCCACGATATGAAAAGCTTTTTGCGCTATGTTAATGAGTCGGGACATTCTTCCAGCATGTATCTGCAGAATGTTTCTCTTTACCGCGATCCCAAGGCGCAGGAGGCGGCGCTGGCGCTGGTGCTGGCAGAAAAACTGCTGGAAGGTGAAGGTGCCTGCCGTATCCATGGCGGCGGTTTTGCGGGTACCATTCAGGTTTATGTGCCGAAAGATAAATGCGAAGATTTCTGTCATCGCATGGCTCGCCTTACCGGCGAGGGTAGTTGCTATCGGCTGAAAATGCGAAACGTCGGCCCTGTGCGTATTATTTAAGAATAGAAAAAGAGGTGGCTTTTGCCACCTCTTTTTTTAGTTTAATGTTCCTGCGTTTTCCCGGAAAAGTTCTTCCACCCGGCGGCGGATGGCTTCGTGTTCGCTGAGATCACCATCCAATGCAAGAAGTGCCTGGGCCGCTTGCTGGCTTTCTTTTAAAAGCAATACATCGCCTGCCAGATCTGCAACGCGAAGGGCGGGGAGACCGTGCTGGCGCTGACCGAAGAAATCGCCGGGACCACGGAGACGAAGGTCTTCTTCGGATATCTTGAAGCCGTCATTGGTGTCGCACATGATTTTGAAGCGGGCCTTGGCATCGTCGCCCTTGTTGTCGGAAATGAGAACGCAGTAAGATTTTGCTTTTCCGCGGCCTACGCGGCCACGCAGCTGATGCAACTGGCTGAGACCGAAGCGCTCGGCATTTTCAATTACCATCACTGTGGCATTGGGCACGTCTACACCAACTTCCACCACCGTGGTGGAAACGAGAATATGACTTTCGCCTGCGGAGAAAGAGCGCATTACCGCTTCTTTTTCGGCGGCTTTCATTTTGCCATGAACCATGGCAACTTTCAGATCGGGGAAGACATCCCGCTGCAGCATGACGCTGTATTCTGTAACGGCTTTTCGCTCGTCGGGAAGGTCTTCGTTTTCTTCCACCATGGGGCAGATGATATAGGCCTGATGACCTGCTTCGATCTCTTTTCGCAAGAAGGCATAGATGCGCTGGTGATAGCGGGTGGTAACGGCGAAGGTGTCGATCTTCTGCCGTCCGGGCGGGAGCTCATCGATAATGGAAAGATCCAAGTCGCCGTAGATGATGAGAGCCAGGGTGCGGGGAATGGGCGTAGCAGACATGACCAGCATGTGGGGATTTTTACCCTTAGCGGAAAGAGCGCCGCGCTGGGCAACACCGAAACGGTGCTGCTCGTCGGTGACCACAAGCCCCAGCTGCTGATATTCCACACCGCTGCCGATAAGGGCATGGGTGCCGATGATGAAGTGAATGTCACCTGCAGCAAGGGCGGAAAGTGTAAGGTGTTTTTCCTTGGCAGACATTGAACCTGTTAGCAATCCGCAGCGGATGCCCATGGGCTCCAGCAGACGGCTGAGGGAATGATAGTGCTGCTCGGCCAGGATTTCCGTGGGAGCCATCAGGGCCGATTGCAAGCCGTTTTTGCAGGCAAAATACACGCAGCCTGCAGCTACCATGGTTTTACCCGAGCCTACATCGCCCTGACAGAGGCGGTTCATGGGACGGCCGGAAGCCATGTCGGAAATAGCTTCCTCAATGGCGCGGCGCTGTGCGTTAGTAAGAGAAAAAGGAAGGGCAGCATAGAACGGTGCCATATCCACCTTTACGCAGCGGTAACCCGGGATCTCTGTGCGGCGGGAGCGTAGCGAGCTGAGGCCCAGAGAGAGGAGGAACAGCTCTTCGAAGATCATGCGGCGGCGGGCTATGGCCAGCGCTTCGGGGGACTGAGGGAAGTGGATGTTCTCATATGCGAAGTTCACATAACACAAATCGTGCTGCAGGCGAAGATCCTGGGGCAGGATGTCGGAAAGATGATCGAGACATACAGAGAGGCCCTGCTCCACAGCGGCAGAGAGTTGATTCTGAGATACACCACGGGTCAAAGGATAGATGGGGACGATGCGGCCCGTCAGGTGCTGCTTACCTTCCGTTTCGAAGATGGGGTTCGTCATCTGCTTTTTCAAAAGCGAGCCTTCCACCTTGCCGCAGAACACATAGCTTTCCCCGGGGCGGATGGTGCTTTTTAAATAGCTCTGGTTGAAAAATGTGATGTCCATGGCAGCACTGTCATCTACAACGCGAACTTTGACAAGGTCAAGCCCTTTACGGATTCGGCTGACCTTTGGCTCAGCTGCAGCCATGGCACAGATGCAAACCGTTTCTCCGGGGATGGCCTTTGCGATGGAGGTGAACTCCCGTCGGTCTGCATAGGCGCGGGGAAAGAAGTTAATGAGATCGTTGAGATTTTCAATGCCCAGCTTTTTGAGCCCTTTGGCCCGCGCTTCCCCGATGCCTTTGATATAGCGGATGTCGGTATGAAGATCTGCCATGGGAGCACCTCCTTTCTGTTAGATAAAAAGATGCGGAAAAATCCGCATCTTTCTTAAAGACTATTGTTTGCATAATCAATAAAACGATAGCTGAGACCGTTTTCTTCCACGACTTCGCTTTCGGTCTCTACTTCCCAGTTTTCCATGGCGGAAAGATCGGGGAAGAAGGTGTCGGCGCCTTCGGCTTCCGCCTCCACCACGGTGAGGCAGACTTTCTTGCAGAAGGGAAGCAGTGCTTCATAAATGGTGCCGCCGCCGATGAGCCAAACGGATTCGTCCTTTTCCACCAAAGCCAGCGCTTCTTCGGGGGAGGAGACGCACTCACAGCCCTCGCGGGAAAAATCTGCGTTGCGGGTGATGACCACATTGCGACGCTTGGGAAGGGGACGGCCGCCGGGGAAGGAATCCAGCGTTTTGCGGCCCATGATCACGGTGCCACCGCTGGTGAGGGAACGGAAGCGCTTCATATCCGTGGGCAGGGAGAAAAGCAGGTCGCCGCCGCGGCCAATGGCCCAGTTTTTATCAACTGCAACAATTGCGTTCATGCAGCCACCGCCTTATTCTGCCACAGGGATCTTGGCTTCAAAGGGGGCGTAGTTATAGTTTTCCACCTTGAAACTGTCAGCGGTGAACTGATAGAAATCGGTAACGGAGGGATCCACAGAGAAGGTGGGTGCTTCCTGAGGAGTCTGTTCCAGCATGCCCTTTACGATGTCTACATGGCGGTCATAAATATGAGCGTCGGCAATGACATGTACCAGTTCGCCCACTTCAAGGCCTGCTACCTGAGCAAACATATGCACCAGCACGGAATACTGCACCACATTCCAGTTGTTGGCGGCCAGCATATCCTGGCTGCGCTGGTTCAAAATGGCGTTGAGCTTCTTGCCGGAAACATTGAAAGTCATGGAGTAGGCGCAGGGGTAAAGATTCATCTCGTGGAGATCTTCGAAATTATAGATATTGGTAAGGATACGGCGGGAGGCGGGGTTGTGGGTAAGGTCGTAGATCACGCGGTCTACCTGGTCGAACTCGCCTTCCTTATACTTGTGCTTTACACCCAACTGATAACCGTATGCCTTGCCGATGGAGCCGGTTTCATCGGCCCACTGATCCCAGATATGGGCCTTCAGGTCATGGATGTTGTTGCTCTTTTTCTGCCAGATCCAAAGAAGTTCGTTGACGGCCGTCTTCCAGTAAGTGCGGCGCAGGGTGAGAATGGGGAATTCCTTGGAGAGGTCATAGCGGTTCACAATACCGAATTTCTTCACCGTGTGGGCGGGGGTGCCGTCTTCCCAGCGGGGACGCACAGCCTGATCGGTGTCCCAAACACCGTTTTCCAAAATATCGCGGCAGTTCTGAATAAATACCTGATCGGCGTAGCTCATAATAGTGTCCCCCTTTTTGGTGATGGTATTACCCTTCCATTTTACCAGTATGCGTTTTTTCTTGCAACTCTTTTTTCCCTGCGATACAATAATGGAAAAGGGAGGTGGTACACATGCTGGATAAAAGCGAGGTAGGCAAGCGAGGGTATTTGAATGAAAATTTCCGCCTGTTCCATTTGAAGGACAGCCGCGCCCAAAAGATGGAGTACCACTACCACGAGTTTGATAAGATCATCTTTCTGCTTTCGGGAAAGGTGACTTACATGGTGGAAGGCAAGCGCTATTTCCTCCAGCCGTGGGATATTCTGCTGGTGCAGCACGATATGATTCACCAGCCGGTCATCGATCCCGGTGAACCTTACGAGCGCATTATCATCTGGCTCAATAGTGGCTATCTTGCCCGTTACGGTGAGCATGAACTGGATAAATGTTTCCATTTGGCCCGGGAGCGCAATTTCCATCTCCTGCGTGCCGACAAGGAAAACCGTGGTTCTTACCGACGGCTTTTGGAGCAGCTGGAAGGGGCACTGAAAACGGAAGGCTTTGGCAGTGATCTTTTGGCAGATACCTATTTTCTGCAGCTGCTGATTGCTGTAAATCGGGATATGTTAAAAGACCATACGGAAGACCACACCGAAAGCTACCATTTTGACCCCAAGATCGAGGGGATTTTGCGTCATATTGGAGAGAATCTCACCCATGATCTTTCTGTAGAGCGCCTTGCGGGGGAATTTTACCTCAGTCGCTATTATCTCATGCACCGCTTCAAGGAGGTGACGGGTTACACCGTGCACCAGTATGTCACACAGAAGCGCCTGCAAAAAGCGGTGGCTTTGATCCGCGAGGGGATTCCTGTGATGAAGGCAGCGGAGCAAAGTGGTTTCGGTGAGTATTCCACATTTCTGCGGGCTTTTCAGGCGGCATATCGGGTATCTCCCAAGGAATTCAAATTATGAGCAAAAAAGAAGGCTTACTTTTAAGTAAGCCTTCTTTTGGTTTAAGCATCAAAATCCACGGTGATATTATCTGTTCCGTGGCGCTCAAATTCGCCCAGATATTCATCTACGCGGCACTTGAGATCATCAAAATTTTCTTTTGTCACCGGGTCGCCTTCCATATCCCGCAGGGCCAGTTCCTGGGCCAGGATCTCAAAGAACATATCGTCTTCATAAGCGGCGATGGCTTCGTGGATACCGCCTTCGGAAAAGGCACGGGAAGGGATGAGCTCGCCATCCAGCACTTCTACCAGCGGGAGCATACCATGGGTGACGCAGTGGGAGAAAATGAGGCTTTCCACCTCGTCATATTCTTTGATGCGGTCATCATCGCGGGTGGAGTTCAGCACCCAGTTTCCTATGTATACAAGATCCAGCAAGCGCCGGTACTGTTTTTGTGTGAGTTTGATTTCCATCGGAGACCTCCTGAAAAGCAGCGAAAGGCTGCTGCGGTTATTATATCAGCAAGGATAAAGAAAAGCCACAGAAAAAACATAGAAAAAACGCAAAAATGCGGCTTGTTAAGCATAGATTTCCATAGTATAATATAATATCTGTGAGTATGCGCGGATTTCCGGTTGCTCTATCTTATGCAAATATGGGAAAGGAGTTTCCGCTATGGATAAAAGACCTGTGGGTGTGTTTGATTCGGGCCTGGGTGGACTGACGGCTGTGCGCAAGCTGAAGGTTGTGCTGCCCGGTGAAGATATTATCTATTTTGGTGATACGGCTCGTGTGCCCTACGGCGGACATTCCAGAGAGACGCTTTTGAAATATGCCCGTCAGGATATGAACTTCCTGCGAAGCTTTGATTTGAAGGCTGTGCTTATCGCCTGCGGTACGGTTTCCACCACCGCGCTCTATCAGCTTCGCAAGGAAAATGACATTCCCGTGCTGGGTGTGGTGGAACCCACCTGCCGCCGCGCGGTCAATGTGACGAAGAATAAGAAGGTGGGGCTTATTGCCACCCGTGCTTCTATTCGCAGCGGAACTTACGAGCGAGTGATCCATGAAATGGATCCTGAGGTGCAGGTGATCGGCAAAGCTTGCCCCCTCTTCGTGCCGCTGGTGGAAAACGGAAGAGTTTCCCCCGGCGATATCGTGATCGAAACGGTAGCGCAGGAATATCTGAAAGAGCTGCAGGATGCGGGGGTAGACACCTTGATCCTTGGCTGTACCCATTATCCTCTTTTGATGGAAGTTATCGGCCGGGTTATGGGCGAGGGTGTGACGCTGGTGGATGCCGGCGGCGAAGCGGCCCTTGCGCTGCGCGATCTTCTGGAGAAGAACGATGCTCTCAGCGGCAGTGATGCGGGTGAGTGCTCTTATTACGCCAGCGACCGTGTGGAAGATTTCGAGCGCCTTGCATCACTCTTCCTTTCGGAAAATCTGCATGAGAGTGCAAAAGAAATCAATATTGAGCAATATTAAATGATGATGGAAAAGAATGTAATGATCTCCGTTCGCGGAGAGCAGTATTTTGACGGGGTGGATCCCGATGAGACCATCCTTCTGACGGAAGGGTCTTTGGAGGAAACGGAAGAGGGTTGGTGTATTACCTATGAGGAAAGTGAACTCACAGGTATGGCCGGTACAGTCACCACCTTTGATATCGTGGGCGAAAAAGTGATTTTGAGCCGCCGTGGCAGTGTGAATTCCCAGATGGTTTTTGAAGAAGGGCAGCAGCATGTTTCCCTTTATGAAACGCCTTACGGCACTATGACTATTGACATCTGTACCAGCAAACTGGAAAAGACCATGGCCCGCGAAGGTGGTGACATGGAGATCCGCTACACTATTGCCGTAGAGCACCGTGTAACAGGGCGGAACTGCTTTAAAATCAGCGTAAGAGAAAAATAAAAAACCGAGAGGTGTAATGATATTATGAATATGATCCTGAAAGCAAAGGCTCAGGTACAGAGCCTTACCGAAGCAGCTTATGCTGCCGCCGTAAAAGAAGGTCTGCTTCCCGAAGGCGTGGAAGTAAAGACCACCATTGAGATCCCCAAAGATCCCAAGAACGGTGACTATACCACCACCTTCTGCCTTGCTGCATCCAAGGCTATGAAGAAGAATCCCCGCGAAGTGGCAACCATCCTCACCGAACGCATGGTGCTGGAAGGCTCTTACTTTACTTCCGTAGAGATCGCAGGCCCCGGTTTCCTGAACTTCCGCATGGGCGAAAAGTGGTACCGTGATACTCTGGCTGTTGTAGGAGATGAAGGCGCAGAATACGGTAAGAACGATTCCCTCAAGGGCGAAAAGATCATGGTGGAATTTGTTTCCGCCAACCCCACCGGCCCCATGCATATGGGTAATGCCCGCGGCGGCGTGCTGGGTGACACTCTGGCACAGGTTCTGGCATGGAACGGTGCTGATGTATGGCGTGAATTTTATGTGAATGACGCAGGCAACCAGATCGAAAAGTTTGCCAAGAGTCTGGAAGCACGCTATCTGCAGATCATCCACGGTGAAGACGCTGTGGAATTCCCCGAAGATGGCTACCACGGTGATGACATCCGCGAGCTTGCCAAGCTTTTCTTCGAAGAAAACGGCGATAAGTTTGTAAATAGCTCCGTTGCTGAACGCCACGATGCCCTTGCCAAGTTCGGCCTTGCACACAACCTGCCCAAGATGAAGGCAGACCTGAAGCGCTACGGCATTGACTACGACCAGTGGTTCTTCGAATCCGACCTGCACAACTCCGGCTATGTTGCCGATACCGTTGCCGAACTTACCGCACAGGGTTATACCTACGAAAAGGAAGGCGCGCTCTGGCTCAATACCTCCAAGATCATGACCGAGCAGGCCATCCGCGCAGGCAAGAAGGCAGAAGATATCGAGAAGCTGGAATTCAAGGATGACGTTCTGCGCCGCGCCAACGGTTTCTATACCTATTTCGCAGCTGACATCGCTTACCACCGCAATAAGTTTGCGCAGCGCGGCTTCGATCGCGTGATCAACATCTGGGGTGCTGACCATCACGGTCATGTAGCTCGCCTGAAGGGCGCTATGGACGTGCTGGGCCTCAACGGTACCGATCGTCTGGATATCGTTCTTATGCAGCTGGTGAAGCTGGTGCGTGACGGTGAAGTGGTTCGCATGAGCAAGCGTACCGGTAAGGCTATCTCCCTTACCGATCTGCTGGATGAAATTCCCGTAGATGCCTGCCGCTACTTCTTCAATGCAAAGCCTGAAACCCAGATGGAATTCGACCTGGGTCTTGCCGTTCGTGAAGACAGTGAAAACCCCGTTTACTATGTGCAGTATGCCCATGCCCGCATCTGCAGCCTGCTGAAGATGCTCTCTGAATCTGGTGTGGAAGTGCCCGCTGTGGATAAGGCTGATGTTTCTCTGCTTACCAATGATCTGGAACTGGCTCTCATCAAGCAGCTGGCTCGCTATTGTGAAGAAGTTCGCCTGGCTGCCCGCGACTATGACCCCAGCTACATCAACCGTTATCTGGTGGAACTGGCTGCTGCTTTCCATAAGTTCTACAATGCCTGCCACATCAAGGGCGAAGCTGCTGAGCTTGCTGCTGCCCGTCTGCTGCTGGCTGATGCTACCCGTATCGTTCTCAAGGACGGCATGACCCTCATCGGCTGCGCTGCTCCCGAAAAGATGTAATTTGATATGCATAAGAAAACGCCCGACTTATGTCGGGCGTTTTTGTTGTATTGAGTTATTTTTCTTGAGAAAGGAAAGAGAACTTTTCGTCAAAAAGGGTTTGGGCGTAACTTTCCACTTCCTGACAATAGGCATCGTAAGTGCGGAGAAGTTCAGCTGCTTCCTCGGTGAGATTGGCACCGCCGCCATTACGGCCGCCTACAGTGCGGTTGAGCAGGGAGAAACCCAAAGTGCTTTCTGCCTGGCGGATAATGGACCAGGCTTTGGAATATGCCATATCCATAGAGATGGCTGCAGCGCGCAGCGAATGAAGCTCCTCCACGCGGTGGAGCAGCCTTGCAATGCCGGGGCCGAAGCTTTTTTCTTCTCCCACATATAGACGAACCGTCATTTTTGCATGCAACTTATCACTCATGGCCTTATTATAGCATGCAAAGGAGGGAAGTCAATAAGGAGGTTTGGAGGGACTGGATGGAAAAAGATCGGTTTTGTCGATAGAAAAGAAGGGGTGAAAAAGTTTTTTCGTTGACCTTCTGAGGAAAATATGCTATGATAATTTCGTTATTCTTGCAAAAGATAATAAAAATTTGGGTTAAAGAGAGTGGATTTATGAAACTATCTGAATGCCTGAAAATTGAAAAAGGTGTCACGGCGGTGATCGGCGGTGGGGGAAAGACCACCATGACCCATGTGCTGGCCCGTGAGCTTGCGCCGCGGGGTAAGGTCATTATAACCACTACCACCAAGATCTGGCCGCCGCAGGAGATGATCTGTCTTGTAGATCCTGCACAGAACGCTATTGTTGCGGCCTTGGAGAAAGAAGATGTAATCTGTGTGGGAAATCCCCACGAAACGGGCAAACTGACCGCAAGTTCCATTCCCATTTCTCGCCTTGCGGAACTTTGTGATTATCTTTTGGTGGAAGCGGATGGCTCAGCCGGGCTGCCGCTGAAAGGACATAATGAAAATGAGCCCCAGATCCCGCCTGAGAGCAATCAGATCATTTTGGTTCTGGGTGTTTGGGGGATCGGGCAAAGTGTTGAGCGTGCTGCCCACAGACCTGCCATTTATGCCCGCCTTGCAGGTGCAGAAATGGATGATATTGTAACAGCAGAGATGGCAGCAAAGGTGATCTCCGCTGAAAATCTCCATACCAAAGTGTTTATCAACGGTGTGGAAGATGAAGAGAAAGAAAATGCAGCCCATGCCATTGCGGCGCAGTTGAACTGCCCGGTGGTTGCAGGAGCGCTGCAGGAAGGAAAATACCAATGCTTGTTTTGATTCGCGGTGCCGGTGATATTGCTACCGGTGCAGCCATGCGCCTTTGGCGCTCCCACATCAAAGTGGTGATGACCGATATTGAAAAACCTACTTGCATTCGCCGCACAGTGGCCTTTTCCGATGCTATTTATCGTGGCAAAACCACGGTGGAAGGTATTACGGCGGTACGCGCTGCATCTGCAGGTGAGGCGTTGGAAGTGCTGAAGCGGGGTGAGATTCCCGTTTTGGTAGATCCTGAATGTGCCTGCTGCAGTGAACTTCAGCCCAATGCACTGGTGGATGCTATTCTTGCCAAGAAGAATCTTGGCACCCGTATTACCGATGCGCCTGTGGTGATCGGTGTTGGTCCCGGGTTTACTGCCGGTGTGGATTGCCACGCGGTGGTGGAGGCCATGCGCGGCCATTATCTGGGGCGCGTGATCACTGACGGTCCTGCTGCGGCCAATACCAATATCCCCGGATTGATTGGCGGCTTCAGCGGTGAACGTATTTTGCGTGCACCCTGCGACGGTATTTTCACTCAGCTGCATGAAATCGGTGATATGGTGGAGGAAGGCGAGGTTTGCGGCACAGTAAACGGCACTCCTATGCGCTGTACCATCAGCGGTGTCGTTCGCGGCATTTTGCCTGATGGAACGCCTGTGTATGCAGGCATGAAGAGTGGTGACGTGGATCCCCGCGGTGATATTACGTATTGTGATTTTGTCAGCGATAAGGCGCTGGCAGTAGGTGGCGGTGTGCTGGAGGCTGTTCTCAGATTTACAGCAGCACTGCGTGAAGAATAATGGAGGAAGAAACATGGCAGAACAGAGTGTAAAATTGACGAAACTTGCTAAGTGCGCAGGCTGCGGCGCCAAGGTGGGTGCCGGTGTTCTGGCACAGCTGCTGGAAGATATTAAGGTGCATCACGACCCCAATTTGCTGGTTGGTTTCGATAAAAGCGACGATGCTTCCGTTTATAAGATCAGTGATGATCTTGCTCTGGTGCAGACAGTGGACTTTTTCCCTCCCATTGCAGACGATCCCTACACCTTCGGTCAGATTGCAGCGACCAATGCGCTTTCTGACGTATATGCCATGGGCGGTGATCCCAAACTGTGCCTGAATATCATGGCTATTCCTGAGGATATGCCCAAGGAAGCTGTTCACGATCTGCTTCGCGGCGGTTATGATAAGGTTTATGAAGCTGGTGCCCTCATTACCGGTGGCCACAGCATTCATGATGATGAACCCAAGTACGGTCTTGCCGTTACCGGTTTTGTTCATCCCGATAAGATGCTGACCAACAGCAATGCCAAAGTGGGCGATGTGCTGTTTTTGACCAAACCCATCGGCATTGGTATTCTGACCACTGCAGCCAAGGTGGATATGTGCTCTGAAGAAAATCAGGCGTTGGCGCTTCGTATGATGACCACTCTGAATAAGTCTGCCCGTGATGCTATGATGAAATACCGTGTGCACTCCTGCACCGACGTCACCGGTTTTGGCCTGATGGGTCATACCTTTGAAATGGCTCAGGGTTCTGATGTAGAGATCACTCTGCATGTGGATGAGATTGATCTGATTCCCGAAGCGCTGGAGCTGGCCCGCATTGGTATTCTGCCCGCAGGTATGTACCGCAACCGCAATTTCGCTGAAGCGGCTGTAGATGCAGGCGATGTGGAACTTGCCAAGCAGGACATGCTGTATGACCCCCAGACGGCAGGTGGTTTGCTGATTGCTGTGGATCCTGAAGATGCCGATGCACTTTATGAAGATTTGAAGGGGGCCGTTCCCAGCGCACAGCGTATTGGTACCGTAGAAGCGTACAGCGGAGGAAAGAGAATCAAGCTCCGTTGATAAGAGGAGAGTAATTATGCTGGATATCAGCCTGAAACAACTGGAAGTGTTTGAAGCTGTGGCACAGTACGGCAGTTTTACCGTTGCAGCGGAGAAACTGTATTTGAGCCAGTCTACCATCAGCACTCATGTAAATTTGTTGGAGCAGGTGCTGGGTGTGCAGCTTTTTCTGAGGGCTTCCCGTAAAAAAGTGGAACTGACGGAAGACGGTCAGCGTCTTTTAAGCCATGCGCGCAGCATTCTGGAACAATGCCGCGCTTTGGTGGAAGATGTCAGCTCTCGCCGCGTCGAGGAATTGCGCATTGGCGCCTCCAGCATGCCGGCGGAATGTATTCTGCCGGGAATCATGGCGGATTTCATGCAGCAGGAACAGGGTTGTTGCTGTGTGGTGAAAAAGGGAGATAGTGCCAAAGTACACGCGATGCTGCTGAAAGATGAAGTGCAGCTTGGTTTTGTGGGAATGGTGCTGGATCGTCAGAATCTGATTTACGAGCCTGTTGCTGAAGACCATTTGGTTTTGGTTACTGCCAATACGCCCCGCTACGAAGCTATGCAGCGAAGAGGGCTTACGGGCGAAGACCTTTTGGGAGAACCTATGGTGCTGCGGGAGCAGGGGTCCGGTACGCTGCTGGCTGTTAACCGGTATTTGAATGAGCGGGGCATGGATGTTGCCGATCTTAAAGTGGTGGGGCGGATGGAAAGTCCTGAGGCGATCATCAATGCAGTGGCTGCCGGGATGGGCGTTTCCATTCTTTCTGACCGCACGGTGGAAAAGCGTGTGGCAGCAGGAGAATTGTTTCAATTTCCTCTGAGCGGAGATATGGTAAGCCGAAAGATTTATCTTGTTTATAAGAGCCGCCCCAAGGTAAACCGTATTTGCGGAGATTTTATCAGCTTTGTAAAGCAGAAAAATCGGGTTTTTTAATCTAGAACTCTTTTCTATTGATAAAAACGATGAAAAGAAAAATGCTATCGTTTATTTGATTTGAGAATAACGCTTTTGTGTTTTAGAATAATGGTGGTGCTGTAAGGCACTGCCATTATTTTATTTCTGACTAGGAGAAAGAATATGACTAAGAAAATCAATTGGCTTGTCATTCTGGCCGGTGCTGTAATCGGTGCTGCTGCTCTGGTTCTGACTGCCTGCGGTAACCCCGCTAACATGGGCTTCTGCATTGCCTGCTTCCTGCGTGATATCGCCGGTGCTGTTGGCATGCACGGTGCTGCCAAGGTGCAGTATGTTCGTCCCGAAATCATTGGTCTGGTGCTGGGTGCTATGATCATGGCTCTGGCTTCCAAGGAATTCAAGGCTAAGGCCGGTTCCTCTCCCGCAACCCGCTTCATTCTGGGCGTGTTCATGATGATCGGCGCTCTGGTATTCCTGGGTTGCCCCCTGCGCATGGTGATCCGTCTCGGCGGCGGCGACATGACCGGTCTTGCTGCTCTGGTTGGCTTCATCGTTGGTATCCTCATTGGTATCGTGTTCCTGAAGAAGGGCTTCTCCCTGGGCCGCGCTTACGAACTGAAGAAGGCTGAAGGCTTCGTTCTTCCCGGCATCATGGTTGCTCTGCTGGCTCTGCTGGTTGCTGCTCCCGCTGTACTTAAGTTCTCCGAAGAAGGCCCTGGCTCCAAGAAGGCTGCTCTTGCTATCTCTCTGGTAGTTGCTCTGATCGTTGGTGCTCTGTGCCAGCGCAGCCGTATGTGCATGGCCGGTGGTCTGCGTGATGCATTCATGCTCAAGGACTTCACCCTGCTCTCCGGCTTCCTTGCTATCTGGGTTGTTATCACCATTGGTAACCTGATCCTCGGCAAGTACAACTTTGGCGTTCTCTCTCAGCCCGTTGCTCACACTCAGTATCTGTGGAGCGCTCTGGGTATGGCTATCGTTGGCTGGGCTGCAATCCTGCTGGGTGGCTGCCCCCTGCGTCAGCTGATCCTTGCAGGCGAAGGCAATGGCGACGCTGCTATCACCATCATCGGTATGATCGTTGGTGCTGCTATCTCCCATAACTTCGGCCTGGCCGGCGCTGCTGACTCCGTAAACGAAGCTGGTGAATACATCGTTGGCGGTATCGGCAAGAATGGTATGATCGCTGTTGTAATTGGCCTGGTAGTGCTGCTTCTCATCAGTGTGGCACATCTGCCCAAGAAGGAGGACTAAATCATGGTTGATGCAAGAGGTTATGCTTGCCCCATGCCCGTTCTGATGGTTCAGAAGGCTGTTAAGAAGGATTTTCCTGCTGAACTGGAAGTGTTGGTTGACAACAAGACTGCTGTTGAAAACGTGACCCGTTTTGCTAATAACGCAGGTTACAGCGTGACTTATGAAGCAGTTGGCAGTGACTTCTCCATGAAGCTCACTAAGTAATTTAAGTTTTAAAAACTGTGGCGGAAAATTTCCGCCGCAGTTTTTTGCGCAAAAAAGAGAGAAGTCTGCAGACTTCTCTCTTTTGGCTTGTATTAGGTTTTATCTGCGTCTGCCACGGTAATTGGAAACATGTCGGCGGGAAGAGCCGTAGCGACGGCTTCTGCGCTTTGCAAAGAAGAGCCGGTAGATCACAAAGACAATGGCCAGAGCCAGAATAACAACGGAGAGAATCTTTACAATCGTTTTTCCAAAGAACTGTGTCAGGGCATATTTGATGGTAAGGAAGCGGGAAGCGGAAACATCGGAATAAGCAACCAATTTTGCTGTGCCGCGGACCTGACCACCGTAACTGATGGAAATCTCACCGTAAGCGGTGCCTTCGGTAATGGGGGCATTGGCAGATTCTTCATACAAAGTTACCGTACGGGTCAGTTGCTCTGGGGTGATGTCATGGGGGAGGGTGGCGCTGAGGGAAGTTTCGGGATGGAGGGCCACATAGTTTGCTTCATTGGAAAGGGCTACGGGGAGCTCACAAATCATTTCGGTGGAAGAGAGAATCTCCTGAACGGAGAAGTTGTTAAAGCCCCACTCAAAAAGACGGGCGGTTTCGGTAAAGCTCTGGGTTCTGCGGCTGCCATCTTCCAGATTGACGCGTTCGGCGCCCAAAACCACGCTGATAAGCTTCTTTTCGCCCTTTACGGCAGAAGATACCAGACAGTAGCCAGCATCGGAAGTGTGGCCGGTTTTGATGCCCTGCGCGTACTTGTAGAGATAACCAACAGCGTTCCAGCTATCCAGAAGGCTATTGGT
>JAZQUM010000064.1:0-3712 GCA_045631305.1 Oscillospiraceae bacterium
TTTTCGTCGGTGAGGGTGAGGATGGATTCCTCTTCTTCCAAAATTTCTTCGTTTTCCATTGGGATGACCTCCTTGATTTTTTTCTTCTATTATAAGGAAAAAAGTTTGCGCTGTCAATATAAACAGTTCTGCAGCGGTGCAGAGGCCCGAAAATGGGAATTTAATGAAAAATGGAAAGATTGGAAGAAAATGCTTGCAAATTTTGCTGTTTGATAGTAAACTGTGGAAAGACAGTTGTAATTCTACGGGAGGCATTGTTTATGGAGAAAAAACAAAACCGCGGCAGCTTTACCGGTCGCCTGGGCTTCGTGATGGCGGCGGCAGGCAGCGCGGTAGGCTTGGGAAACATCTGGCGTTTCCCCTACCTGGCAGCGAAGGATGGCGGCGGCCTGTTCCTGCTGGTGTATATCATTCTGGCGCTGACTTTCGGCTTCGCCCTTCTCACCAGTGAGATCGCCATTGGCCGCAAGACCGGTCTCTCTCCCTGGACCGCTTACGGCAGCCTCAATAAGAAGTTTGGCTGGGTTGGCCCCATCGCCTGCCTCATCCCCACTCTGATCCTTCCTTATTACTGCGCCATCGGCGGCTGGATCTTGAAGTATCTGGCTTCCTACATTGGCGGTCAGGGCGCTGCCATGGCTACTGACGGTTATTTCACCGGCTTCATCACCGCTCAGTGGACCCCCATTATCTGGTTTGTGATCTATTTCATTGCCACCGCCTTCGTCGTTTTCAAGGGCGTAAACAACGGCATTGAAAAGCTCAGCCGCGTTCTGATGCCCATCCTCATCTTCATGGTCATCGGCATCTCCGTTTTCTCCCTGACCCTCACCCATACCGACGATGCAGGCGTGACCCGCACCGGTATTCAGGGCTTCCTGGTTTATGTTGTGCCCAACTTTGAAGGTCTCACCTTCCACAAGTTCGTCACCGTCCTCATGGACGCTATGGGCCAGCTCTTCTACTCCATCAGCGTAGCTATGGGCATCATGATCGCTTACGGCTCCTATGTAAAGAAGGAAACCAACCTTGTTAAGTCCGTTAACCAGATCGAATTCTTCGACACCCTGGTTGCCTTCCTGGCAGGTCTGATGATCATCCCTGCTGTCTTCACCTTCATGGGTACCGAAGGCATGGCTGGCGGCCCCAGCCTCATGTTCGTGGCGCTGCCCAAGGTCTTTTCCGCTATGGGCGCTGTGGGTAATGCCGTGGCAATCGTGTTCTTCGTGGCCGTTGCCTTCGCAGCCCTCACCTCTTCCGTTTCCGTTATGGAAGCTATCGTTGCCTGCGTCATCGACCGCTTCAAGATGAGCCGCACCAAGGCAACCCTCTGTGTCTTTGCTTACACGCTGGTAGCAGGCATCATCGTGTGCCTTGGCTATAACCTCTTCTACTTCGAGCTCACCCTGCCCAACGGTTCTGTTGCCCAGATCCTGGACGTCATGGACTATGTCAGCAACTACGTTCTCATGCCCGTGGTCGCTATCGCTACCTGCCTTCTCATCGGCTGGGCCATCAAGCCCAAGGCAGCCATCGAAGAGATCACCATCAACGGCGAGACCTTTGGCCGCGCCAAGCTTTACACCGTCATGGTGAAGTACATCACCCCCGTGCTGCTGTTCTTCCTGCTGCTGCAGTCCTTCGGCCTCATCAAGGCTTGATCGCAAAACAAAAAGAGAGAGTCAACCGACTCTCTCTTTTTTTATTTATTATGTGATGTGTCAAATGCCAGATCGCACTTTTCTTTGATCTTTTGGTCTGCAAAATAGGCGTTTTCCATGGGGATCCAAACCTCTTCAAACCGCCGCGCCATTTCCTCTCCGTTGCGGTTGCGGATGCGGCGCATCTGCTCTGCGGGTTCTACCGCGCAGAACACGGTGAGGTCATAGGCGGAAGCAAGATCCCGGTGCTGGGAGTAGCTCCCCTCCACCACGAAAAGTTTCCCGTCGGGAACGCTGACCGCTTCTCCCAATTCGCCCCGACTGCAATCAAAGGGGCGGTAGGAAAGGTTGCTTTCCCCTGCACGCAAAGGCTGCAAAACCTCTTGGAGCAAACGCTCACGGTCCAGATTGCCACCGGGCTCAGCAAGGCGCGCTTCGGTGCGCTGGTGCATCTGCAAAAAGAAGTGGTCCGCCGGGATCACCGCGCAGTCATACACTTCTTTCAACAGCGCGGCAAGGGTACTTTTCCCCGCGCCGCAGTTGCCGTCGATCGATACGATCACCCGCTCTTTTTTCTGCATCTTGCGGTCAATGGCGGCAAAGAGCAGCAAAAAGTCGCAGAATTTCTGCTCCACCACGCGGTAGGCAGGCTGCCAGGATCTGCGGTAAAGCTCAGAATGGGAAAAAGGCTTTTCGCCCCCCGCTACCCACTCTTCCACCAGCTGCGTCACTTCCGCGCCGTTAAAGGAAAAATAGCCGCTTTCGCACAACTCGCGAACGGTTTCCGCCTTGCGCAAAAAACCCTCTCTGCTGCCCCGCAGTTCCCGGGCGGAAAGCAGAAAAAACCGATGCAGGGTTTTCATGTCCAGCCCCGTTCTGGAAACAGCCCGCAGATGCAGCCGCGCAAGACCGTTGCCGATAAGGGTATATTCGCCGCCCTTTTTCCCGCGATAGGAAAGGGCTGCCTCTTCAGCAACAAGGCGGCTCAGGGACTGCTGCGGGTCGCAGATCAAATGTCCGCAGCCAAATTCATTTTGATACACCAATTTCAAAAGATCCACAGGCCGCATGGGTCTGTAAGATCGGTATTCTTCCGTCAGCACCTGACGCAAAGGAATGGATTCGCCCATAATCGGCCTCCTTAGTCCCGCCGGCCCATCAGGCTGCGGGCAAAGTCCAGCAGCTCATCGCTGACGCCCTGAACACTAACCACTCTCTCCACTTCTTCCAGCTCTTCTTTCACGCCCTTTTCCACCACTTCTTCCAGCGTCACATAAGCGGAGGGGCAGGAGGCACACTGGCCCAAAAAGCGCACTTTCAAAACACCGTCTGCAAAGTCCACAAACTCCACGCCACCCCCGTGCTGGGCAAGGGCAGGTGCAACCTTCTGGCGCAGAACAGTTTCAATTTTTTCCCGCATGGCCATCGCCTCCTTTTTTCTTTTATTGTACCACCCAGAAAAGGCAAGTCAATGGAAATTTCCCATAAAAAGACCTCCCTGCAGCCAATCTGCAGAGAGGTCTTTTGCTTATTCTGTTTGCCGTGCCGCTTCCACCCGGTCCAAAAGGGCCTGCCACGCGTCCTCATGCTCCACGTAGAACTTGGGGCAGATCTTCCCCGTCACGTCGTAGTGGCGGATGATGTCCTCACGTTGAAGGTCAAAGGTATCTGCCAGCCAGGCCGTCAGCTTCACAAGGCTTTCCATGGTCTCAGGGGAAAATTCTCCCGTTTCATCCTTGTGGCACACCTCAATGCTGATGGTGTCGCCGTTGCGGTCATTGGAGCAATAGGCCACTTCCGTCATAGGCACGCACTGGATCACTTCCCCTTCCAGTCCCACCACAAAGTGGGCGGAAGCGTAGGTCTCCCCTGTCAGGGAGAGGTTTGCAAAATAGTCGCGGTTGGCTTTGGCGGTGGTGTCGGGATTGCCCACGTAGTGGATCACCACGCCCTCGATCTTCTTAAGGTCCGTTCCCGGGCGGGAATATCGGTTCAGGGGGATGAAATCCTGCTCCACAAAGGCGGGCACTTCCACCCCGTCAGCCGGGAGG
>JAZQUM010000065.1:0-2135 GCA_045631305.1 Oscillospiraceae bacterium
AAAATTAAGCGTCCAGATTGGTGATGCCGTCGATGTCCAGATCGAAGTAAGGAGCGCTACGGAACTCGGACTCGTGGAAGTAACCGTCGATAACAACCTCGGTCTCGCCAACGAAGTCGCCCATGTCGTCAACGTCAGCCAGGTAGGTATCCAGGGTCTTGCCGCCAACGGTGAAGGTGGTGGTGTCGAATACCTTGAGAGAGCCGTCCAGCAGCTTAGCCTTGACTTCTTCCAGCTTAGCAGCAGTGCCTTCAGCAGCAACAGCCTCGTTGATGTCCTTCAGAGCAACGCCGCCGTTTTCCAGAGTGCCAACCCAGTCAGCAGCGATTTCCTCGCCGTTCATAGCGCAGGTCATAGCGTACTCCAGGTAGGGAGCCCAGTTGATGTAGGAAGCGACGATGTAGGTGTCGGGGCAAGCGTCCTTAGCGGAGCCGTTGTAGAATACGAAGGGAACGCCGTTGTTCTGGCACTCGGTGGGAGCACCCATGGAGTCAGCGTGGAGGGAGATGAGCTTGCAATCGTTGTTGATGAGCTTGATTGCGCCTTCCTGCTCCAGAGTGGGATCATACCAGGAGTTGGTGAAGGTTACGTCCATGGTAGCGGAGGGGCAAACGTAGCGAACGCCCAGGTAGAAGGAGGTGTAACCGGACTTAACCTCTGCGTAGGGGTAAGCGCCGATGTAGCCGACCTTAGCTTCGTCAGCAGTGATCTCGCCCTTCTCGATCATCTCGTTGAGCTTCAGACCTGCAGCGACACCGCCCAGGAAACGGCCCTCGTAGATGTTAGCGAAAGCGTTGTGGTAGTTAGCAACACCGGCGGTGTGAGCCTGAGTGCCGGTAGCATGGCAGAACTGAACGTTGGGGAATTCCTTAGCAGCCTGGATCATGTAGGGCTCGTGACCGAAGGAGTCAGCGAAGATGAAGGTGCAGCCTTCGTCAACCAGCTCAGCAGCAGCGTCGTAGCAAGCTTCGGACTCGGGGATGTTTACCTTGGTGACGTACTCAACGCCCATCTTCTCGCAAGCTTCCTTAACAGCGTTGAGGAAGTTCAGGTCGTAGGTGGAGTTTTCGTCGTGCAGGAAGATGAAACCGGCCTTGAACTCTGCAGCCTTGGGCTCGGAAGAACCGCAAGCGCACAGAGAGAAGACCATGGCCAGAGCCATAAGCAGTGCAAGTACTTTTTTCATGTCTTTCTTTACCTCTTATCTTTTTTCTTTATTTATCTGAGCCGCCGTGGCGGTTAAGATACTAACAAAATTCAATGGAGTCGTCGCTCATGGAAGCAATCATAGCCATTGACTCAATGCGAAGACCCTGTTCTCTCAGCATGTTGCCGCCACCCTGAAATACTTTTTCAATGGCGATGCCTGCGCCCACAACTTCTGCGCCTGCCTGCTCTGCCAGGGCCTTAAGGCCGATAAGTGCAGCACCGGTGGCAAGAAAATCGTCGATAATGAGGATGCGGTCACCCTTGTTGAGATATTCCTTGGAGCAAACAACGGTGTTGGTGTTTCCGTGGGTGAAAGACTCCACTTCAACGGAGTACAGCTCGTCAGAAATGTTCTTGCTCTTGCTCTTTTTTGCGAAAACCAGAGGGCAGGAGAAAACATAGCCCACCATGGCAGCCAGCGCAATGCCGGAAGCCTCGATGGTGAAAATCTTGTTTACCTTCTCTTCGCCGTAGAGCCTTTTAAGCTCCAGAGCCATTTCGTAAAGCAGAGCGGGGTCTATCTGATGGTTAAGGAAGCTGTCTACCTTGAGGATACCACCGGGCTTAATTTTTCCGTCTTTCAGAATTCTTTCTTCCAGTAATTTCATATGGCAGACCGCCTTTCATCAAGTTCTTCTATTTTAAGATATAAAGCAAATATTCGCAAGCAGAAAAACCAAAAAATGTCCATAAAACCGAAAAAAGCCTGTCGCAAAAATACGACGGGCTTTGATCGGGTAATGTTAAATTACACAGCGCGGGTGACCTTGCCGCTGCGCAGGCAGCGCGTGCAGACATAAACGTGTTTGGGCGTTCCGTCAACAATGGCCTTGACGCGCTTCACATTCGGCTTCCAAGTACGGTTGGAGCGTCTGTGAGAATGGCTGACCTGAATCCCGAAGGCTACGTCCTTATCACAGAACTGG
>JAZQUM010000066.1:0-17964 GCA_045631305.1 Oscillospiraceae bacterium
GGTGGGGGATGGAATGTAAATCAGCCTTCCCAGGTCATGATGAGTTCTTTCTCATTGGTGCCGCCGTCAGTGCTTTCTCCTGTGACAGTGAAGCCTTCTCGCTCATAAAAACGGATGGCGCGGGTGTTTTTGTGATAGACCCGCAGCGTGAGGGTGGATCTCGAGGATTTAGCATGATCCAAAAGGGCCTTGCCGATGCCTTTGCACTGCTCGTTGTCTTTAACAAAGCAGCCGTTGATATAGTCATCCGTCAGGCCGATGAAGCCTACGATGCGTCTGGTGGCTTCGCTTTCATACACATAAGTTTCGGCCTGAGGCAAAATTTTTTTTACAGGGTCGTAATGACCGCTCCAATAGCAGGGGTGAATAAAGCTGTGTGCCTGCACATTGGTTTCCAGCCAAAGCTGCATTACGGCAAAGAGATCGGAATCCCGGAAGGGTCTTATCATGGTGTTACCTCACAAAATGTGAATTTCTTTTTCTGTATTTTAACAAATACAAGGTGGGTTTTCAACAGAGGATATTTTCAACAGAGGAACGGAACATTTTTTAAGAGGTGTTGCGGAAAGGAGACAAGTATTATATAATACATTGTGTATGCATACTGCTATGAGCAGCCGCTTTGTGCGCTGCGGGAAGGATGGTATTGCCGTGGATAAAAGACCTTTTGTATATTTGAAAGATATTGTTAAGGCGTTCCAGATCGAGGTTGTGGAAAAAGGTATTGACTTTGATGATACTGTGGTTACGGTGGCAGATTTGAACCGCCCCGGCTTGCAGATTGTAGGCTATTATGACTATTTTGATCCTCAGCGCCTGCAGATCCTCGGTATGAGTGAAATGCGCTTCCTCTCTGAGCTTCCTCCCGAGCGGCGCCGCGCCTGCTTTGACAATTTCTTTGCCTATGATATTCCTGCTTTGGTATACTCCCGCAACAACGAAGTATATCCCGAAAGTGTGGAATGCGCAAGAAAATACGGCCGTACCATTTTGCGTACCCCGAAGCCTACGGTACAGTTTACCAGTCTGATTATTGAATACCTTAACCGCAGACTGGCTACCAAGATCACCCGCCACGGTGTTCTCCTGGATATCTACGGTGAAGGCGTGTTCATCATGGGTGATTCCGGTGTCGGTAAGAGTGAAACGGCGCTGGAACTCATTAAGCGCGGTCACCGCCTGGTGGCAGACGATGCTGTGGAAATCAGCAAGATTTCCGACTTCCTTCTGGGTACTTCTCCCGAGCTGATCCGCCACTATATCGAAGTGCGCGGCGTCGGCGTTGTGAATGTGCGCCAGCTTTTCGGTATGAGTTCCATCAAGACTGATGCTGTTATTGACCTTGTGGTATATCTGGAAAAGTGGGATGACCAGAAGGTATATGACCGTTTGGGCCTTGAAAACAATTATATGAACATTCTGGACGTGGATGTGCCTAAAGTCACCATTCCCGTTTCTCCCGGCCGCAACCTTTCTGTAATTATTGAGGTAGCTGCCATGAATAACCGCCAGAAGAAGTTTGGCTATAATGCAGCCAAGGAACTGGTGGATCGCATTGATAAGCACATGAATTCCATGATGAACTGATTTGGTTTGGAGGAAAAACATGCTTTGGTACGAAGCATTGGATAAAAAGCTGGAGGATTATCTCCCTGAACTGCGGGTGGAAAAAGATGAGCCTATGAGCCGGCACACTTCTTTCCGCATTGGCGGTCCTGCCCGTCGCATGGCTTTCCCTGTGACAAAAGAGCAGGTTGTGATTTTAATGGGCCTTGCGCAGGAGTGTGAGGCGCGGGTTATTGTTATCGGTAACGGCACCAATCTTCTTGCGGCCGACGAAGGGCTGGATGCGTTGGTAGTCAACACTTCTGAACTTTGTGAGATCCGCAAGATCGACGATGTGACTTTGGAAGCCGATGCAGGTATTTCGCTTGCGCGCCTTGCTACCTTTGCCTGCAGCGAAGGACTCAGCGGTCTTGAATTTGCCCACGGTATTCCCGGCACCCTTGGCGGTGCGGTCTGTATGAATGCAGGCGCTTATGACGGGGAAATGAAGCAGGTGCTTCTCAGCGCCACGGCGCTGTATGATGACGGCATCCGCACTCTTTCTGCAGAGGAACTGGAACTTTCTTACAGACATAGTGTGTTTTCTCATACCAATGCCATCGTGCTCTCTGCCCGCGTGGGTCTTGTCAAGGGAGACGAAGGGCAGATCCGCGATAAGATGCGTGAACTGATGGAGCGCAGAAAAAAGAGCCAGCCTCTGGAATATCCCAGCGCAGGCAGTACTTTTAAGCGCCCTGTGGGTTATTTTGCAGGTACCCTTATCGATCAGGCGGGGCTGAAAGGTGCCCGTGTAGGCGGCGCTGAAGTGTCTGAAAAGCATGCAGGTTTTGTTATCAATCGCGGCGGCGCTACCTGCCGGGATGTGATGGATCTGATGGAAAAGGTGCAGTCTGTGATCCGTGAGAAAAACGGCGTGGAACTGGAGCCTGAAGTTAAGATCGTAAAATAATCTTTTAGGAGTTAGAAATGGAAATTTTGGTCATTACGGGCCTTTCCGGCGGCGGAAAGAGTAAGGCAGCTTCCTTTTTGGAGGATGTCGGCTTTTACATCGTGGATAATCTGCCCAGCGGTCTGATCTTGAAATTTGCGGAATTCTGCGCAGGTGTCAGCGGCCGTTATGACCGCGTGGCGTTGGTATACGATGTGCGCGCAGGGGAACCCTTTTCCTGCCTTTTGGAAGTGTTGGAAACTTTGAAGGCAACGGGTTCCAAAATCAGCATGCTCTTTTTGGAGGCTTCCCCTGAGGCAATCATCAAGCGCTATAAAGAGACCCGCCGCCTCCATCCTCTGATGAAGGACGGCATCACCGTGGAAGAAGCGGTGCGCCGTGAGCTGGAATTGCTCCAGCCGATCCGTGACCATGCGGATTATATTCTGAATACCACTACGTTTTCCACCGCGAAGCTCCGCGGCGAGCTTCTGCGCATGTTTGACAGCAGCGGCGCCAAAGGCGGTATGAATATCAGCGTGGTATCCTTTGGCTTTAAGTATGGTATTCCCATGGAAGCAGACCTGGTCTTTGACGTGCGCTTCCTGCCAAACCCCTACTATGTGGATGAATTGCGTCCCAAAACGGGGAAAGATAAAGATGTGTACGATTACATCTTTAATTTCCCTCAAACGGAAGAGTTTATGGATAAACTCAAGGATATGATCTCCTTCTCGCTGCCGCTATACTGCGAGGAGGGGAAAACCGTTCTTGTGATCGCCATTGGCTGCACCGGCGGCCATCACCGCTCTGTTGCGGTCACACGGGCGTTGACGGAGTATATTGCAGAATTGGGGTATCAGGTATCTGAAAACCACAGAGATATGTCCAGAAACTAAGCTTGGATAGGAGTTATATGAGCAATATATCAACTTCTTACAGACCCCGCAAACACGGGCCGAAAATCGTTGCCATCGGCGGCGGACACGGCCTTTCCAATATTCTGCGCGGCCTGAAACTCTATACGGAAAATATTACCGCCATTGTTACCGTTGCGGACGATGGCGGCGGCAGCGGTGTGCTGCGCCAGGATTTGGGTATGCCGCCTCCTGGCGACATCAGAAACTGCCTGGAAGCGCTGGCCAATGCAGAGCCGCTGGTAAGCGAGCTGCTGCATTTCCGTTTCCGCGAAGGTAATCTTGCGGGTCAGAGTTTTGGCAATTTGTTCCTTGCTGCGGTGAATGAGATATCTCCCAGCTTTGATGTGGCGGTGAGCCGCATGAGTGAGATTTTGGCCATTACCGGCCGCGTGTTGCCTGTTACCAATGCGGATGTGCAGCTGGAGGCTATTTTTGAAAACGGTGAGCGGATTCTTGGTGAATCCAAGATCTTCCGTGCTAAAAAGGAACAGAACTGCAGAGTGCAGCAGGTGCGTCTTCTGCCTGAGCATCCGCCTGCGCTTCCTGCCGCCCTTGCGGCTATCCGCGATGCGGACATGATCGTGCTGGGGCCCGGTAGCCTTTATACCAGCGTGATCCCCAATCTGCTGGTGGATGGCATTGTGGATGCCATTACCCAGTCTGACGCGCTGAAGGTTTATATCTGCAACGTGATGACCCAGGAAGGGGAGACGGAGGGTTATACCGCCGCCGACCACTGCCGCGCTATTTTCGAGCATTCCGTCCCCGGACTTTTTGATATTTGCTTTACCAATTCTTCTCCCATTCCCAAGGGCATCGTAGCCCGCTATGCCGCAGAAGGGGCAGAGCCCATCGTGTGCGACAGGGAAGAGTGCGAGAAGCTGGGAGTAGAGATTATCAGCCGCCGTATTTCCACGGTGGATAATTCTTATGTACGCCACAATCCCGGTCATCTTGCCCGCGAACTGATTTTGCTCCATGCTGAGCGCAGCGTTCGCGTGGTGGGTGATGAATTCAATTTTGTCAGCGACAGTTATCATATCGAATCCTAAGGAGGTGCAGATTTGTCTTTTTCGGCTAAAGTGAAAAATGAGCTGTGCAAGATCCCGCTGCACCATATTTGCTGCGCCCGCGCGGAGCTTTACGGTGTGCTTTTATACTGCAACACCTTCCACGCAGGTGAGATCCGTATCATCACGGAAAATGAGGAGTTTGCAGCCCGTCTTCCGCGCCTTTTGCATAAGGCCTTTAACCTGAACTTTGATCAGCTTTCCGAAAAGATAGAGATCCGCGGAAAGCAGATCCTCTGCATCCACGACAAGGAAAAACTCAGCCGCATCATCAATTCTTTTGGCTACGATCCTGCGCAGAACCTGGCGCTGCATGTGAATTTCGGCATGCTGGAAGAGGAGTGCTGCAGAGCGGCCTTCCTTCGCGGTGTCTTTCTGGCAGGCGGCAGTGTGACTGACCCGGCCAAGCGCTATCATCTGGAACTGGCTACCTCTCATTACAAGGTGAGCCGCGAGCTGGACGCGCTTTTGATGGACATGGGCTTTGAGCCCAAAAGCGTTTTGCGCAACTATGCCAATATTACTTACTTCAAGCAGAGTGAAGCGATTGAAGATTTGCTGACGTTGATCGGCGCGCCTGTTGCAGCCATGGAAATGATGGAAGCAAAGGTGGAAAAAGAGCTTCGAAACCGCATCAACCGAAAGCTTAACTGCGACACGGCCAATCTCGATAAAGCTGTGGAAGCGGCTCAGGCTCAGATTGAGGCCATCCATGCGCTGGAAAAGGCGGGGCGGTTGGAGCAACTGCCTGAAAAACTGCGGGAAACGGCACATCTTCGTGTAAAGCATCCTGAGTTTACACTGCTTGAATTAACAGAAGAATTTGAACCTCCACTGACGAAGTCCTGCTTAAATCACCGTCTGCGGAAGATTATGGAAGAATACAAAAAGATGAAAGAGGTATAAGATGGATAGAATTACTTTGGCCAACAATTATCATGATAACGGCTTTAACTGCGCCCAGTCCGTATTCGCTGCATTCGGCGATCTTACGGGTATTGATGAAAAGACCGCGCTGAAGGTAGCAGGCGGTTTCGGCGGCGGTGTAAAGGTAGGCGAGATCTGCGGCGCTGCCAGCGGCGCGGTAATGGTCATCGGCGCTCTCTATCCTCATGTGACGGAAAAGGACATGGCTGAAAAGAAGCTGGTGGGTGATGTGACCACCGAGTTCCTCAAGCGCTTTAAAGAACGCTTTGGCAGCCTGCCTTGCCGCGACCTCAAGCTTATTAAGATCAGCCCCGAAATGGCTCCCGCTGCCACTGCACACGGTATCAACAAGCATTGTGCTGTGCTGATCGCAGAAGCTGTGGCCATTTTGGAAGAACTGCTGGAAGAACTGAAGAAGTAAGGAAGAACCACCATGTCTTTTGCCCATCTCCATGTGCATACGGAGTTCAGCCTGCTGGACGGCGCCTGCCGCATCAGCGGGCTTGCGAAGCGTGCCAAGGAATTGGGGCAGACGGCGGTTGCAATTACCGACCACGGTGTGATGTACGGCGTGATCGATTTTTACCGCGCCTGCAAAGCGGAGGGGATCAAGCCCATTATTGGCTGCGAAGTTTATGTTGCGCCCCGTACGCTTTACGATAAGGTGCATGAATTTGACTCCGAAGCGCGGCATCTGGTGCTGCTTTGCGAAAATGAGGAAGGTTACCGCAACCTTTCCTACATGGTTTCCAAAGCCTTTGCTGACGGTTTTTACATCAAGCCCCGCATCGACCTGCAGCTGCTTCGTGAGCGCCACGGCGGCCTGATCGCTCTTTCCGCCTGCCTTGCAGGTGAGATTCCCAGAAGACTGCGCAACGGCGACTATGAGGGTGCGAAGAACTACGCGCTTGAAATGCAGTCCATCATGGGTGAGGGCCGGTTTTATCTGGAAGTGCAGGACCACGGCATTCCCGCGCAGGCGGAAGTGAACCGCGGTATTCTGCGGCTTCATCAGGATACGGGCATTCCCATGGTAGCCACCAACGATGCCCATTATCTGGCCAAGGAAAATGCTGCCAGCCATGATGTGCTGCTGTGCATCCAGACGGGAAAAACCGTGGATGATGAAAACCGCATGCGCTATGAGCCGCAGAATTTCTATCTCCGCTCCACGGAGGAGATGGAGCAGCTGTTCTCCCGCTATCCCGGCGCTGTGGAAAACACGGGCAAGATCGCCGAGATGTGCAACGTGGAATTTGAATTCGGTAAGTATCATCTGCCTGAATTCAAGCTGCCGCCCGGCTATAATTCCTTTGAATACATCAAAAAGCTTTGCCGAGAAGGCTTTGAAGAGCGTTACTGCGGCAAGCACCCTGAATATGAAGCGCAGCTGAACTACGAGCTGGACATGATCGAGAAAATGGGCTTTACCGACTATTTCCTCATCGTCAGCGACTTCGTGCAGTATGCAAAGAGCATCGGCATTCCCGTGGGTCCCGGCCGCGGCAGCGCGGCGGGCAGCATGGTGTCCTACTGTCTGCATATCACCGATATCGATCCCATGCAGTTCAGCCTCTATTTCGAACGCTTTTTGAACCCTGAGCGCGTGTCCATGCCCGATATCGATATGGACTTCGGCGATGTGCGCCGTGGGGAAGTGGTGGACTATGTGCGCCGCAAATACGGCGATGACCATGTGGCCCAGATCGTGACTTTCGGTACCATGGCTGCCCGCGGTGTGATCCGCGATGTAGGGCGCGTGATGAATATTCCCTATGCGGACTGCGACAAGGTAGCAAAGCTGGTGCCCAATGCGCTGCATATCACTTTGGATGATGCGCTGCGGCTTTCCAAGCAGCTGCGTGATCTTTACGAAGAAGACCCCACCATCCAGAAGCTCATCGATACCGCCCGCGAACTGGAGGGCATGCCCCGCCATGCTTCTACCCATGCCGCAGGTGTAGTGATTACCAAAAAGCCTGTTTACGAATATGTGCCTCTTGCCCGCAACGATGAAGCCATGGTCTGTCAGTTTACCATGGTGACGCTGGAAGAACTGGGCCTTTTGAAGATGGACTTTTTGGGCCTTCGCAACCTGACGGTGCTGGATGACGCGGTGAAAATGCTGCAGGAGAATATGCCTGATTTCTCCCTTGCGGATATTCCCGATAACGATCCTGCCACCTTTGAAATGATCCAACAGGGTAAGACCAGCGGCGTTTTCCAGATGGAAAGCAGCGGCATGACAGGCGTCTGCATTGGTCTGAGACCCAAGAATATTGAAGATATCACGGCTATCATCGCTCTTTACCGCCCCGGTCCCATGGATTCCATTCCCCGCTTTGTGGCCTGCGCCCATGATGAGAGCCTCATTCAGTACAAGCATCCTGCCCTGAAGCCCATTCTGGAAGTTACTTACGGATGTATTGTTTATCAGGAACAGGTTATTGAGATTTTCCGCCGCCTTGCTGGCTATTCACTTGGTCAGGCGGATATGGTGCGCCGCGCTATTTCCAAGAAAAAGGTCAAGCAGATCGAAGAAGAAAAGCAGGCCTTTATCTATGGCGATGCCAAGCGCGGCATTACCGGCTGCATTGCAGGCGGCATTCCCGAGGCCACGGCGGAAGCCATTTACGGCGAGATCTACGATTTTGCCAACTACGCATTCAACAAGGCTCATGCCGTAAGCTATGCAGTGGTTGCCTATCAGACGGCTTATTTCAAGTGCCATTATCCCAGAGAATATATGGCGGCGCTGCTTACTTCCGTGCTGGATAACTCCGATAAGGTGAGCGAATATATCAATGAATGCCGCGACTGCGGCATTAAGCTCCTGCCGCCCGATGTGAATGAGTCGGATGACCGCTTCACCGTGTCCGAAGAGGGGATCCGCTTCGGCCTGGTGGCCATTAAGAACATTGGCCGCGGATTTATCCTTGCTATGATGAAAGAGCGGCAGAACGGCAAATTTACATCCTTCCAGGATTTCTGTGAGCGCATGTTCGATAAGGACATGAATAAGCGTGCGCTGGAAAACCTGATTCGCAGCGGTTCCTTCGACAGCCTGGGTGCCAAGCGCTCCCAGCTTATGGAGGTCTATGAAAAGGTGGTGGACAGCATTGCTTCCAACCGCCGTCAGAATGTGGAAGGTCAGTTGGACTTCTTCGGTGCGGCTTTCGGTACAGAGACCAAGCACAGCGCCATCAAGCTGCCTGACATTCCTGAGTTTACCGCCCAGCAGCTGATGACCATGGAAAAGGAAACCACAGGTCTATACCTTTCGGGTCACCCCATGGAGGCTTACAAGGATGCGGTGAAAAAGATCGGTGCAGCTTCCATCGGTGAGATCATCACCGATTTTGCGCAGGAAGAAGGCCCTAGCCGCTTTGCGGACGGACAGTGGATCACGGTTGCGGGTGTGGTAACATCCAGCAAGACCAAGACTACCAAGAATAATTCCCTCATGGCTTATGTGGTGCTGGAGGACAGCACGTCTTCTATGGAAATGCTGTGCTTTAGCCGTGTGCTGGAAAAGTACGGTGGGTATCTGCAGGAAAATCAGGTTATCGCCGCAAGAGGACGTCTCAGCGTGCGGGATGAAAAAGCGCCGCAGCTAATGGTAGAGGCGGTGGATCTTCTCCGCACAGAGGGGGATGTGTCCCTCGGAGAAGTGAAAAAAGAAGCGGCGACAGGGAAGACCTTGTATCTCCGTTTCCCGGGCCTTGACAGCCGTGAATTTGAGCACGCCAGACTAGTCTTTACCATGTTCCCTGGGAAATCTCCCGTGAAGATGCGTATGGCTGATACCGGGAAGCTTCTTGGCACACAGTGTGTTATTCATGATGCGCTGGTGCAGGAAATGAAGGAAGTTCTTGGCGAAGAAAATGTGGTTGTAAAATAATAAGAAAACCGACCTGTATGTTACAGGTCGGTTTTTTTATTACATTTCGTCTTCGTCGGCATCGAAGTCTTCAAACTTTTCCTCTGCGGGGGAATGAAGCAGGGTGTTGATGAGGGTGATATAGATGTGCTCTGCATTTTTCTGGAACCGCTTTTCCAGATCCTTGGCCATTTCTTTCTGGGTGACCATAAGGCTCAGGTTCATCAGGTTATCCACATCGTCACTCAGGGAGAGGGAGACGGTGTAGGTTCCGTTTTCGCGCTCCGTTACATTGGCGCGGACCTGGCTCTTGCGGCGCAGCTTTTGATTGTAGGCGGCAAGGTTGCGGTCAGCGCGGATGCGGACGGAATAGGGAAGGCTGGATTCGCAGATCTCGCTGTTGCGGATGCCCTTCTGAGTGATGTTATACACATCGTTCTGCAGTGTGAGGTGGCCGGTACGGACAAGGTCTGCAAGGCACTCGGAAAAATCGAAATAGTCGATACCGTCATCACACATGGTCATGTCCAGCACGGCATCAAAGGGGATGGGTTCAATGATGCGGGACATGATGTAAAGGATCAGGAATTTAATTTCCAGTTTATCTTGTATAAAACCAAAACGTGACATGAAAGAACCTCTTTCTCTCTTGACTATATTTTTCTCTATTATACCGCTTCGGTGTTGATTTTGATAGAGGAAATTCAAAATTCTTTTGAAAATGACAAGATTGAAAGAGGAAATGCGGGGTGTTATAATAAGATAACGGTGAGAGCCGTGGAAAACTGTGTGAAACAGGGAGGGCTTCTTATGAAAAAGATGTTGGCTTGTCTTTTGTGTGCTTTGATGCTGCTGGGACTTTTTTCCGGCTGCGGTAGCGGCGGGAAGGAGGGCTCTGTCACAGCGCCCAAATATATCTTCCTTTTCATCGGCGACGGCATGAGTTATCCCCAGATCCAGGCAACGGCTGACTATCTGGGCGCCCTGCAGGATGAGGATTATTTCCAGGCGCAGCCCAGTATCATGAACAATAACGGCGCCACGCTGGACGGCCCTGAATACCTGAACTTTATGAATTTTGAGGTGGCAGGCAGTGCCGTGAATTATGACGCAAACTCCTTTGCGCCTGACTCTTCCGCTTCTGCCACGGCTATGGCCTCTGGTAAAAAAACCTACTCCGCCATGATCAATACCGATGTGACGGGCAAGGAAACCTTTGAGACCATTGCCCAGAAGGCGCATGAGCAGCTTGGTTATAAGGTGGGGCTTATTACTACTGCCAATCCCAACCACGCAACGCCTGCCGCTTTCTATGCCAATCAGATCAACCGCAACAATTTCTATGAGATCGGCCTTCAGCTGCCTGATTCCGGCTTTGAATATTTCGCAGGCGGCGGCTTCTACATGGATAAGGGTACGGGCAATAACAAAGAAAGCCTTTATGATGTGGCAAGCGCCGCAGGCTATTCTGTGATCCGCACGGCGGAAGAAGCTGCCGCTGTCAGCGCGGAAAGCGGCAAGGTGATTTTGGTGAATGAGACGCTGGCAGACGATGAAGCCATGCCCTATGAGATCGACCGCGAAGAGGGCGCATGGACTTTAGCAGACTATGTGAAAAAGGGCATTGAGGTGCTGGATAACGAGAAGGGTTTCTTCATGATGTGTGAAGGCGGTAAGATTGACTGGGCTTGTCATGCAAACGATGCGGCCACGGTGATCCATGAGACTATTGCTCTTTCTGAAGCGGTGCAGGTGGCCATCGACTTTGCGGCAGAGCATCCTGATGAAACCTTGATCATCGTTACGGGTGACCATGAAACGGGTGGTATGTCTATCGGTTATGCAGGTACGGAGTATGACACTTACCTGACGCTTCTGGAAAATCAGAAGATCTCCTTCAAGCAGTTTGATGAACAGTACATTGAAAGCTACCGCGAAAACGGCACTTCCTTTGAAGAGGCGCTGGCAGATTTTGAAGCGCTGTTTGGGTTGAAGACCGAAGGAGAAAAGGGAGATAAGCTTGTGCTGACTGAGGATGAACTGGGTATGCTTCGCGTGGCTTTTGAAAAGAGCGTGAACGATGTGGATACGGGTATGAGTAAGCAGGAAGAAGAGGTGGCTTACGGGTCTCATGAGCCCCTTTCCGTCGAACTGACCCGCATCCTCAACCACAAGGCAGGTATCGGCTTCACATCCTTCGTTCACACAGGCCTTCCTGTGGCGGTTTTTGCCGACGGTCTTAACGCGGAAATGTTTGTGGGATACTACGATAATACCGAGATTTTCTTCAATCTGGCCCAGATGCTGAATGTTGCATAAGATAAAATGGATCAAAAACACGGCAGATGATTCTGCCGTGTTTTTTTGCGCGGTATGGCAAGGGGACGATCTGCATAGGATAAGGCATCTCTTATTTGGGAGGAGCTATGGAACAAAAGCGGTTTGATGAGGCGGTGACCTATCTTCCGCGGCGGTGGCGGCAACACGCACTGTTGCTGGATACGGCGCGAAAGGAAGCGGCGGAAGAAATCCGCCTGCGGGTGGGACGGGCAGCATCGGTGCTGATCCGGGAAGAGGAGATTTTCCTAGGCAGCGGAGCAGAACAGGTGCGGGCGGAAGAGCTGGAGGAGTTTTACTCCGCTGCGGCAGAGCATTCACCCTATGCATCCCAAACCTTGAAAAAGGGGTATCTGACACTGCGGGGCGGCTTTCGTGTGGGATTTTGCGGCACGGCGGTGGTGAAAATGGGGGAAATAACGGCGCTGAAGGATATTTCTTCGGCAGTGATCCGCATTTGCCGCGAAAGAAAAGGTGTCGCGGAAAAAGTTGTGGCGGGGCTTTGGGAAGAAAACAGGTTTCCCGCTACCTTGGTGCTCTCGCCGCCCGGAGTGGGGAAAACCACCTTTTTGCGGGATGCGGTGCGCTGTCTGGGCGATCGCGTACGGGTCTCATTGGTGGACGAGCGTGGGGAGATCGCGGCGGTCTGCGGCGGAGTGCCTCAAATGGACATAGGGCAAAAGACAGACGTGCTGGATTGCTGCCCCAAAGCGGAAGGGATCTTTATGGCACTGCGGGTGATGAATCCGCAGGTGGTGGCGGTGGATGAGATCACCGAGCAGGAGGATATCCGCGCGGTGACTATGGCAAGTAACTGCGGTGTTTCTGTTCTGGCCACCATTCATGCCCGCGATAAAGCGGAATTGGAACGAAAACCGCTGTTCCAAGACCTTTTGAAAGCAGGCGCATTTTCCCGCATGGTAAAAATAGAGCGTGCAGGTAACGAGCGGCGCTATATTGTGGAGGAACTTACATGAAATGGATGGGGACGGTTTTTCTTGCCGTGGGGAGTTTTCTCCTTTGGCAAAAGCGGGTTTTGGATGAGCGCAGAAAAAACAAGGCGCTGAAGGAGATGGCACAGGCTGTTTCTTTTATAGGGGGGGAGATCCGCTGCAGTCTTGCACCGCTGCCAAAGCTTATCCACCATTGCGCGGAGCGCTTCCGTGGGGACGTGGGAGAATTCTTTTCGGCGGTTGGGAAAAAGCTGGGGGAAGAGGTCCCTCTGCAGAAGGCTTGGGAAGAAGCGCTGGTTGTGGCAAACCTCCCTGATGGGGCGGCAAAAGATGCGCTGGCGGCTCTTGGCGGGATTTTCCGCTACGATGAAGAAGCAGTGGTGCGGCACCTGACGGAAACAGAGAGGCGGCTGAAAGAAGAAGTGGATGCGCGGCGAAGGGAGCAGAAGGAAAAGGAAAAGCTCTGGGCTGTTTTCTGCGCATCCGGTGCAGGGCTTGTATGGCTTTTGACAATATAAAAAAGCTTCCGTCATCAGACGGAAGCTTTTTTTGCTTTCTTATTGTCCTTTGCATATTTGCACTCAGTGGCCAAGGTGCAGCTTTCGCACTTGGGGGCGCGGGCAGTGCAGACGGCGCGGCCGTGCAGCACCATGCGGTGGCAGAAGTCGGAAGATTTTTCGGGCGGGAGCGCCACACGCAGCTGCCGCTCAACCTGCACAGGGTCAGTACTGCCATCGGTAATACCCAGACGGCCTGTGATGCGGATGCAATGGGTGTCGCACACATAGGCGGGCTGGTGGTAAATATCACCTAAAATCAGATTGGCGGTCTTGCGGCCGATACCGGGAAGGGCGGTGAGCTCTTCCATAGTAGCGGGCACTTTGCCGCCGTGCTTTTCCAAAAGCATTTTGGCGCAGGCTACAAGGTCACGGCTCTTGCCGTTATAAAAGCCGCAGGAGTGGATGTATTCACCCACCTCTTCGGGAGATGCTTCGGCAAAAGCTTCCAGCGAATCGAAACGGGCAAAGAGGGCGGGTGTTACCATATTGACGCGGGCATCTGTGCACTGGGCGCTGAGGCGCACAGCGAAAAGAAGCTCGTAATCCTTTTCATATTGAAGGGAGCAAAGGGCGTCGGGATAAAGATTTTCCAGTTCGGCAATGATGCGATTTACGGATGCTTTGGATTTCATGCGATCACCTCAACCCCATTCTATCACACAATCCGCCATATTTCGATAGAATCTTCTATGCAAGGAAGAAAAAATATGCTAAACTGAATTGATAAACCATGGAGGAGGTGAAGCACATGGAACGGCGCCCTTTGGCCGATGAGATCAGACCTGAAACTTTGGATGAGGTAGTGGGGCAGAAGCATATTCTGGGCCCCGGCGGTGTGCTGCGCCGCATCATTGAAAACGGTACCAATGCCAACATGATCTTCTATGGGCCTTCCGGCACAGGGAAAACCACCGTGGCTAATATCATTGCCCGCAGTACCAACCGTACTCTTTACCGCCTTAATGCTACCACGGCTTCTCTGCAGGATATTAAGGATATTATTGCCGATGTGGGCACTTTGATGGCGCCCGGCGGTATTTTGCTGTATTTGGACGAAATACAGTACTTCAATAAAAAGCAGCAGCAGAGCTTGCTGGAATTCATGGAAAACGGTAAGATCACCCTCATCGCATCCACCACGGAAAACCCCTATTTCTATGTGTATAACGCGCTGCTTTCCCGCAGCACGGTGTTTGAATTCAAGCATGTGACACCTCAGGATGTGCTGCCTGCGGTGGAGCGGGCGCTTCGCATCGAGCAGGAGCGTCAGGAGCTGCCTCTTGAGTGGGAAGAGGGCCTTCCCATGCAGATCGCAACGGCCTGCGGCGGCGATGTTCGCAAGTCTATCAACGCGGTGGAGCTGCTCTGTCAGACGGCGCTGCCTGAAAACGGCAAGTTGATTCTGAAAAGGGAAGACGCTTTACAGATAGCGCAGCGCAGTGCTATGCGCTATGACCGCGGCGGGGACGCCATGTATGATATCGCATCCGCTTTGATGAAGTCTCTTCGCGGCAGCGACCCCGATGCGGCGCTGCATTATCTGGCACGATTTTTGGAAGCGGGAGATCTTATCACCCCTTGCCGCCGTCTTTTGTGCTCTGCCTGCGAGGATGTAGGCCTTGCTTATCCTCAGGCCATCACCATTGTGAAAGCTTGCGTGGATACTGCCATGCAGCTGGGGCTTCCTGAAGCAAAGCTTCCTCTGGCGGAAGCTGCTATTCTGCTGGCGACGGCGCCTAAGTCCAATACTGCCCATGATGCCATCATTGCTGCCATGCAGGATGTGCGTGCAGGAAAGACTGGCGATGTGCCCCGCCAGCTGCAAAATGTCCATGCCGATACGACGGGCTTTGACAACAAGCAGAATTATAAGTATCCCCACGACTATGCCCAGCATTGGGTGGAGCAGCAGTATCTGCCCGATGAGATCAAAGATGCTCGCTACTATGTTTACGGTGACAACAAAACCGAACAGGCGGCCAAGCGCTACTGGGATGAGATCAAGCACAAGTAAGGAGAAAAGGCTGTGGAACTTCATTTGCAGGACCGTGTGGAACTGAAAAAGGAGCATCCCTGCGGGAGCCGCACGTGGCGGATCCTGCGGGTGGGCATGGATATTAAACTGCGGTGTGAAGGCTGCGGCCACGAGCTGATGCTGCCCCGCAGCAAGGCGGAAAAAAGCATTCGCAAAATTTTAGTTGAGGAGAATCCCAAGTGAAAAAGATGACCCGTATTATTTCCATTGTTCTGGTAGGTGTATTGGTGCTGTCTCTTCTGGCATCTGCCGTGATCCCTTTCCTTTCTTAAAACTTAAAAGAAGAACTAAAAAAACCTTCTCATGAGAGAAGGTTTTTTCTTTTTTGCGACGTAATCTATAAACATGCCTGCGGTATACTTACGGCGGGTGATGGAGATGGTAGTCTATCTTGACAGCGTATTTATCATAAATGCCATGGTGAATTATTTTTTGCTGCGGCTGACGGCGCGGCTGATGCACGCGGAAACCACGCGCTTTCGCTGCGGGCTTTCCGCGTTGATCGGCGGGGGCTATGCGGTGGCGGTTTTTCTCTCGCAGGGGCAATGGCTGGCAGACGCAGTGATGAAGTTGGCGCTGGGGGTATTTTTATCTTTGATAGCCTTTGGAAAAGAAAAGTTCTTCTTTAAACTGACGGTTTTGTTCCTTGCTTTATCCTGCGCGCTGGCGGGCTGCGTTTTAGCTATAAACCTTTTGGCGCCACACCGCGTCATAAAAGAAGGCGTCTATTATTTCGATGCCGATTGGCGGGTATTTTTTATAGCGGCGGCTGTGGTTTACGGATTTTTGCGGTTGCTTTTTGCCAAAGATATTTCCCACGGTGCCAAAGGGGAACTGGTGGAGGTGAAGCTTTGGGAAAAGGGGCGAAGTGTTACCTTTCAGGCTCTGCGGGACACGGGAAACACACTCTGTGACCCTATGACGGGCAAGCGGGTGCTGCTGGTGGAACGGGGGATCGCAGCAGAACTTCTTTCCCAAGGGGACGTGAACATTTTGAAAGAGGAAAGCTCAGCGGTGGAGCAGATGGAAAAGCTGATAAAAGGGGAAAAGCACAGCTTTTTCCTTTTACCCTATCGGGCGGTAGGCACGAAGACGGGAATGCTCCTTGCCATGCGGTGCGAAAAAGGGGAGATCGGTGGGAAAAAGTATACGCGGCTGCCCATTGCGATTTTGCAGGAAAAATTAACAGGGGAGGGAACTTATGAAGGGCTTTGGTGCGGAAATGTTTGAAAAATTAAAACTCTGGCTCAAAAGTATTTGGGAGAAATACAGCGGAGAAAGTATTTACTATATCGGCGGGGCAGACACATTGCCCCAGCCCTTGGGGAGAGAACGGGAGAGTGTGCTGCTGGAGGAGATGGAAAGCGGCAGTGCGGCGGCGCGGATGACCCTCATTGAGCACAATCTGCGGCTGGTGGTCTACATAGCAAGGCGGTTTGAAAACACAGGGATCTATATTGAAGATCTGATCTCCATTGGGACCATCGGCCTTATCAAAGCCATTAACACTTACAAAACGGAGAAGAACATCAAGCTGGCCACCTACGCCTCCCGCTGCATCGAAAATGAGATCTTGATGTATCTTCGCAAAAATGCATCCCGTCGCAGTGAGGTTTCCTTTGATGAGCCGCTGAACACCGATTGGGACGGCAACGAGCTGCTGCTTTCCGACGTTTTGGGCACGGAAGGAGACACGGTGATGAAGCCTATCGAAGAGGACGTGGACCGCGCCCTTTTGCACTCAGCCATCAACACGCTGAATAAGCGTGAGCGGGAGATCATTGTGGCGCGGTTTGGCCTTGAGGGGCGGGAAGAGGAGACGCAGAAGGAAGTGGCCGACCGATTGGGCATTTCTCAAAGCTACATTTCCCGATTGGAAAAGCGGATCATCTCGCGACTGAAGCGAGAGATCATCCGCATGAGCTGAAAAAACTCCCCAGCCGGTGAGGTTGGGGAGTTTTGTTTTCTTTAGTCCTTGGGGCGGTTCATTTCCAGATAATCGTCGTATGCCATGGCGCGGTCAATGAGCTTACCGTCCTTGGTGAAGTCAAAGATGCGATTGGCAACGGTCTGCACCAGCTGATGGTCGTGGCAGGAGATCATCAGGTTGCACTTGACGTCGGTGAGGCCGTTATTGAGGGCGGCAATGGCTTCCAGATCCAGATGGTTGGTGGGCTGGTCAAGGAGCAGGAAGTTGGCACCGGAGAGCATCATACGGGAGAGCATGCAGCGCACCTTTTCGCCACCGGAGAGAACCTTAACGGGCTTATTCACGTCTTCGCCGCTGAAGAGCATGCGGCCAAGGAAGCCGCGAAGATAGGTTTCCTGAGGATCGGAAGAGTACTGACGCAGCCACTCTACCAGGTCATCTTCGCAATCGTTGAAGTAAGCGGAGTTATCCTTGGGGAAGTAGGAATGGGTCACGGTCTGGCCCCACTTGACAGTACCTTCATCGGGCTCCAGTTCGCCGGTGAGGATCTTGAAGAGGGTGGTGTGTGCCAGTTCGTTATCACCAACAAGCGCGATCTTATCATCGTGGTTGACAATGAAGGAGACCTTATCCAGCACCTTTACGCCGCCAACGGTCTTGGAAACATCGGTGACGAAGAGAATATCCTTGCCGGGTTCACGGTCGGGCTTGAAGCCAACGAAGGGATAGCGGCGGGAGGAAGCGGGCAGCTCTTCAATGGTAAGCTTATCCAGAAGCTTACGGCGGGCGGTAGCCTGCTTGGACTTGGACTTATTAGCGGAGAAACGGGAGATAAAGTTCTGCAGTTCTGCGATCTTT
>JAZQUM010000067.1:0-36601 GCA_045631305.1 Oscillospiraceae bacterium
TTTACCAAAACGGGGGCGGTGGCGGTTTTCCGCATGCGGCTCAGTACTTCGCGGCCCTTGGCATTGCAGGCGAGTACACGGAGATAGGGAACTTCCTGCGGCATTTCGGAGGGAACCATGGCAAGATACATCCAAAGGATCAGGCGGCAGAGTCGGCTTCTGGGATAGCGTTTGGTTTTAGCAGTTTCCAGAATTTCTTCCAGTGTGGCGGCTTGATGCACGGCGGCATAAAGACGGTTGGAAAGGCCTTCCTTGCCCTCGTCATAACGGGCCATTTCTTCTTTATCCATGCTGCGAAGGCGGGCTAGAATTGCTCGTTCCGCGGCTAAAAGGGAAAGGGGGGCACGGCCGCAGGTGGCTTCCTCGCGGTAAAGCCCGGCCATGGCAGGGGTCATCCATTCTTCTGCCGATTCACCCGTAAGGAGTTTTTTGCGGATAACGGAGGCGGAGGCGATTCCGTCCACAGTTTCACCATCATGGCGTGCACCGCGGCGCAGTACGCAGATGGGTTCCAGCAGATTGCCCATGCGGGAGATGGCTTTGAGATATTCGATGGCAAGAGTGTTATTGGGCTCGCTTAAAAGCGCGGCACCGGGGCAATTCAGTTCCTGGGCGGCAGCTTGCGCCGCAGCGGCGTAGGTGATGCCGCGATCCATGTGGCGGCGCAGCGCTTCGTGGTAAGCTTCGCTTTCCATGCATTTTGCAGCTTCGCGCAAAAGAGCGAGATCACCGCTTTCGCTGCCGAAACTCAAAGCAGATACCGCGCCCGTTGCCTGCAGAAGGGAAACGCCGCCGTATGCAAATTTTTCAGCGGATGCCGTAGCCCAGGGTAAGGGGAGTTCCAGTACCAGATCAGCCCCGCTTTGGATGGCTGCTTTGGCGCGGATATGTTTGCGCACAATAGCTGCCTCGCCGCGCTGTACGAAGTTGCCGCTCATGGCGCAGACGATGGCAGCGTCTTCACCGGCAGCTTTGCGGGTCTGGCTGATTTGCCACATGTGCCCTGAGTGCATGGGGTTATATTCACAAATAATGCCAATAGTGTGCATAGAACCCTTCCTTTTCTGCATGGAAAATGTGCAACTTTTTGTAAATTAACTGTTGTACAACAAGAAAATGGTGGTATAATTAACTTGTTGGGCAATGAGTTCAACTTTTTACATTATAATATTTATAATATTTTATATGATTTGAGCGAACAATGCAACAGCCATCATTCGCTCAGGAAAAGGAGACCGACATGAACGTATTGGTTATTAATGCAGGTAGTTCCTCTCTGAAGTATCAGCTGCTCAATCCCGAAAACGGTGATGTTCTGGCAACCGGTATTTGCGAGCGTATTGGCATTGACGGTAAGTTTACCTACAAGCCCCAGGTAGAAGGCAAGGAAACTTTCAAGAAGATTGATGTTGCTATGCCCACTCATTCCGAAGCCATTCAGGCTGTAATGGATGCTCTGGTTGATGCAAAGAACGGCGTGATCGGCTCCATGAAGGAAATCGATGCAGTTGGCCACCGCGTTGTACACGGCGGCGAAGCTTTCAACAAGTCTGTTCTCATTACCGATGAAGTAATGAAGGCTCTGGAAGATTGCATTCCTCTGGCTCCTCTCCACAACCCCGCAAATATCACCGGTATCAATGCTTGCACCGCTGTTATGGGCAAGGATGTTCCTCAGGTAGCAGTGTTTGACACCGCTTTCCATCAGACCATGCCCGCTCATGCTTATATGTATGCGCTGCCCTATGAATACTATGAAAACGACCGCGTTCGCCGTTACGGTTTCCACGGTACTTCTCATAAGTATGTTTCTGCCCGCGTTGCTGAAATCCTGGGCAAGAAGCCTGAAGAACTCAAGATCATTTCCTGCCACCTGGGCAACGGTTCTTCCATCGCTGCAGTTGACTGCGGCAAGTGCGTAGATACTTCCATGGGCTTCACTCCTCTGGCTGGTCTGCCCATGGGCACCCGCGCAGGCGATCTGGATGCAGGCATCCTGCAGTTCCTCATGAACAAGTACGATATGGATATCGACGCTATGCTGAACGTTCTCAACAAGAAGTCCGGTATGGAAGGTATTTCCAAGCTCTCTTCCGACTTCCGTGATTTGGAAGACGCTGCTGCTGAAGGCAATGAACGTGCTATTCTGGCTCGCGCAAAGTTTGCTTACGAAGTTAAGAAGTATATCGGCGCATACGCTGCAGCTATGGGCGGCGTTGACGTGATCGTATTCACCGCAGGCGTTGGCGAAAACGACGGTCTCATCCGCGCAGCTTGCTGCGAAGGTCTGGAATTCCTGGGCGTGAAGTATGATGACTCCACCACCAAGGCTCGCGGCAAGGAAATCGCCCTTTCCACCGAAGATTCCAAGGTCAAGGTTATGCTGGTTCCCACCAATGAAGAACTGATGATCGCTATGGATACCGCTGCTATCGTTGGCTAATATTTAAAACAAAAAGATGCCGGGATTTCCCGGCATCTTTTTTTGCTTTTTTTAATGCTTTGCGATATACTGCATATATCATGTCAAAGGAGTTTTCTCATGTACGATGAATTGACAGAAGTTGATATTAAGAAGATGCGTGAGGAGCGGGATTACCGTGTGCAGGTGTTGCGTCCGCAGTTGCTGGAAGATGTGAAAACGGCACGTGAATTCGGCGATCTCAGCGAAAACTTTGAATATAAGGCTGCAAAGAGGGATAAAAACCGCAACGAGAGCCGCATCCGTTATCTGGATCGCATGATCAAAACGGCAAAGGTGATCTCGGGTGATTCGGCGGCAGAGGAGATTGGCCTTTTTGATAAAGTGGAGATCTTTATTCCTTCCATGAAGAAAACCCAGACCATTCAGC
Source organism: Oscillospiraceae bacterium (assembly GCA_045631305.1). Taxonomy (GTDB): domain Bacteria; phylum Bacillota; class Clostridia; order Oscillospirales; family Oscillospiraceae; genus JAZQUM01. Next base: position 2,853 of record JAZQUM010000067.1, read on the forward strand.
TGGTGACTACGCTGCGGCAGAATGCACTGAAAGGTCTTGTCAGCAAAGAATCTCCTATCGGCAAAGCTCTTTTCGGGCATAAGGTGGGAGATACTGTCACAGTAACGGTGAATGAAAAAATCAGCTATGAAGCTGAGATTCGTTCTATAGAAAAAGGGGAGGACGATGAGTCTTTGCCCATCAGTTCTTATTAAGAACGGGACTGCAAAAAGAAAGGTAGTGGTAAAGTGGCACGTTCTTCTCTGCAGAAACTGAAAATTCTGTATGTGATGGATTACCTTTTGCGCAATTCCGATGAGGAGCATCCTGTTTCTGTTGCGCAATTGATTGCCGATCTTTCCGCCCGCGGGATTTCCGCTGAGCGGAAAAGCATTTATGATGACATTGAGTGCCTGCGTCAGTATGGGCTTGATATTGTTTCTGCCGGTACGGGGCGCAGCAGCGGATACTATGTTGCCAGCCGTGATTTTGAACTGCCGGAACTGAAGCTTCTGGTAGACAGTGTTCAGTCTTCCAAGTTTATCACCCATAAAAAGACGGTTTCTCTGATCCGTAAGATCGAGAATCTTGCAAGCGTCCATGAAGCGCAACTTTTGAACCGCCAGGTGTATGTTGCCAACCGCATCAAAACCATGAACGAATCCATTTACTATAATGTAGATGAGATCCACCGCGGTATTGCGGAGAATAAGAAGATCCGCTTCCACTATTTTGAATACACTGTGGGAAAGGAACGTGCTTTTCGTCGTAATGGTGAGTGGTATGTCATGAGTCCCTATGCCCTGACCTGGGACGATGAAAATTATTATATGGTGGCCTACGATTCTGCAAGCGGCGTCATCAAACATTTCCGGGTGGACAAGATGGCGGATATTGATACTGTGGAAGAAAGCCGCGACGGGCAGGAGACCTATGTCGCCATGGATATGGGGGCTTATGCAAAAAAGACCTTCGGGATGTTCACGGGGGAGGAGACCTCCGTTCAGCTGCGGTTTGAAAAGGACTTGGTTGGCCCTGTTCTGGACCGCCTGGGAAGAGATGTGATGCTGGTGCCCGACGGGGCAGATCACTTCACTGTGCGGACAGATGTGGTGGTAAGTCCTCAGTTTTACGCATGGGTGTTCGGTTTTGGACCTAAAGCGGAGATTCTTGCGCCTGCGCAGGTAGTAGAGGGTATGCAGGACACGCTTAATTCCGTAATGGCAAAGTATAGAAAGTGAAATTGCTTTACAGTGAAAGAGGAGTTTTTATGAAGAAAATTGCAGTAATTACCGGTGCGTCCAGTGGTATCGGCAAAGAATTTGCCGCAACGCTGCAGACCTACGGCACCTTTGATGAGGTGTGGGTCATTGCCCGCCGTCTGGATAGATTGGAAGCGCTGAAAGAGCAGCTTGCATTCCCCGTTCGCCCCATTGCGCTGGACCTTTCCGACGAGACTTCCTATGCTTCTTATGCCTCCCTTCTGGAAGAAGAAAAGCCCAATGTGGCGCTTTTGGTAAACTGCAGCGGTTTTGGAAAATTTCAGGCAGTGAGCAAAACGCCCCTCAGCGACAATCTGGATATGGTAAAGCTCAACTGCATGGCCCTTATGGCCATGTGCCAGATCACGGAGCCTTATATGCAGCGCGGGAGTCAGATCATCAACATTGCTTCCGTTGCCGCCTATCAGCCCATTCCTTACATTAATGTTTATGGTGCCAGCAAGTCTTTCGTGCTGCATTTCAGCCGCGCGCTGAACCGCGAGCTGCGCTCCCGCGGCATCGGTGTGCTGGCGGTGTGCCCTTTCTGGACCAAGACGGAGTTTTTCAACCGCGCTATCAAGCAGGATGAAGAGCAAATTGTAAAAAAGTACATTGCTATGTACGATCCCAAAGATATCGTGGCGCTTGCATGGAAAGATGCCAAGCGGGGTAAAGATGTGAGCATGTTCGGCACTATTGCAAGAGTGCAGACCTTCCTTGCCAAGATCGCACCCCATGCTTTCGTGATGAAGGTGTGGATGAAGCAGCAGGATTTGAAATAATATTAAATAGTATTAAATAGGTTAAAGCCCTCCCGGATTTCCCGGGAGGGCGTTTCTTATTGCATATAGAGGGCCGAAGTTGCTTGCTTGTTCCAAATTATATAAGGGAAATAGTAAAAAAGAGTTTTGATTTGTGCAAGTGATATAAGTAATATAAGATTTCGAGAATTTACAAGAATATGGCCAAATGTTACCCAAAAGTGACCGACAATGTTTATACTGGTAGCATAAACATGAGTTTGATTTAGTTAAGCCTAAAGCAAACAGTACCTGAAAGCAGCAGAAAGGAGGCGAAACAATGAAGCAAACGTTTTTGATTGATATTATTGATCAGCAGAATGCGTCCTGGCAGGGAACTGTGCAATGGGTCAATACCGGGAAAAAAGAAAATTTCCGAAGTGCGCTAGAATTGCTTCGTCTTATTGATAGTGTGCTCGAAAATGAAAAGAAAGAAGGCGAAAAGGATAAGAGCGGATAATTAAATGCCATATCTCTATATTAAAAAGAAATTCTTAAATGGCATCTAAGAGCCGGTATACGCTCTTGATGATATAAATCTGCAAGAAATAAAAAATTATAATAGAAAAGCAAAACAGAAATCACTGAAAACGGCAAACTATCCGAAAAGATAGGACGCAAAGCTATGGGGCCTACAGCAAAAGCTATGGCAGCCCGGCCGCCAAAGGTTTCAATCCGAAAAAAGGAGATTGAAATTATGGCAAAGAAAATCACAACCTGGGGCAGAAAAACTCTGTCCATGTTGCTGGCTATGACCATGATCATGGGCATGCTGCAGGTATCCGTACTGGCAGCTTCTACTGGCTCTGCAGACCAGATCATGAACGGCTACTATGAAGTCGGCAGCAACAACACCCCTGCAAAGGAAATCAAAGACACCTCCACTGTGACTCAGGATGGTTACACCCTGAGCAAGACCATTGCACCCACTGATAAGGAAAATGAGTTTAATATCACTCTGACCGTTCAGACTTCTCAGACCGTGGTTCCCAGCGATGCAGCCATCGTTCTGGTTATCGATAACTCTGTTACCATGAAGTACTGCGGTGAGTGCGGTGCTGAAGGCTGCAATAAGCCGGGACATAATACCACTCGACTGGTCGCTATGAAGGACATTCTGACCGGTACGGGCGGCTTCCTGGAAGCTCTCCTGGATGCTAAAAATACCGGTAACATCTATGTTTCCGTAGTTTCTTTTGGTACGAATGCAAATACCGTATGTGGCTGGCGTGACATTAAGACTGCTGCTGGCCTGAAAGACGTGCGCGATGCCATCAAGAATCTGAAAGGAGACGAATACGCCACCAACACCCATGCAGGTCTGACCCTGGCTCGTAACCTTCTGACTCAGAAAGCTACCGCCACCACTAAGTATACTGTTCTGCTTAGTGACGGTATGGCAAACTGTGTCGGTAATGCTAATAGCACCAGCACGACGGAGGTTAAGCTTCAGGGTTACGGTCCTTCCAGTGCAGCAGGAACTGAAGAAGCTCGTTCCGCAGCAGCTACTATGGCTGCTACTCTGAGGGGCGTGGAGCGCAATACTGTCTACGCTGTTGGTTATGGTGTAGAAAAGTCCTACCTGGATGGTATTATTGGCGACAGCAGTAAAGTGTATGCTGGCGCAGACAAGAAAACTGTCACTGAAGGCTTTAAAAACGTCGCACAGTCTGCTGTTAGCGGCATGAACGGTGCAGGCAACACTGTTGTTGACCCCATGGGCGCATATATCGATATCGATATGAGCCGCGCTAATTTTGCCGGCACCGGTGCTACTGCAAACGGTGATACCATCAGCTGGAAGCTGGACCTTAATAAAGCTCAGACTTCCACTTCTGCAGATGGCAAGACCACTACCTACACCTATACCCTTACTTATCCCATTAAGCTGGATACTTCCGCTGTAGGCTTTGTAGAGAATAAGTATTATCCCACCAATGGCTATACTTATCTGAATGTTCTCCAGGAAGATGGCACTTCCAAGCCGATCGCTTTCCGTGTGCCCGGTGTCAAGGGTGAGATCCCCGAATACGACTGGACCATTAATTACTACCTGGAAGACGAAGACTCCATCAACAAGAAAGGCGATGCTAAGACCTATACTCTGGTTGACGGAGACACCCAGACCGGTAAGGCAGATCTCCACAGTTCTTTGAATGCACCCAGCGGTTATGCAGACAAGTATAATAGTTACGGTTATCATTTTGCAAAGGCTGATCCTCTGCAGGTGACTATCGGTGCAGACGCCAGCCAGAATGTAATTAATCTTTATTACAATCTCGATGTTGCTGAAGTAACCGTAAAGCACTTCTATAAGTCCACCACCATTACCCCTGCAGGTGAAACCGTGGTTGTCGATTATACGGAAGACCCCGCTAAGACCAGCACTGTATTTGCAATCGCAGGCGAAGACTTCGTAGTTGCTGAACAGCCTGTTTACGGCGGCGTTGAGTACACTTTCGATTATGCTACTCCTGCTGACAAGAAGGTAACGGTTGCAGCTGGCGGTAAATACGAGATTCAGCTTTTCTATTCCCGCTTCGACGACCTGCGCGACAAGACCAGCGCTCGTGTTGACCACGTTTATGAAACCGAAGCTTATGTGATCGATCCTGCAACCGGCAAGTATAAGCTGGAAACCACCAGTGTTACTGAAACCGGTGTTCAGACCGGTGAAAACCTGATCGTTGGTTCCGTATATAATGTGGGAACCGATCTTAAGGCCGGTTATGAAGGTTATGTAATTGATACCACCAAGGGTAACTATGCTGGTCTGGTAATGGAAGGCGGCGCGCTCGGTTTCGTTCTTGAAAAAGATGATGCAAAGAACATTCGCACCCTTTACTTCAAGAAGACTGCTACCCTCCCCGAAAGTATCACGGTGACCGTAAACCATCACTACACCAAGTACATCACCTATATCGATGATAATGGTGTTCCTCAGACCATCAAGAATCCTGACAATTTCGTTTCCACTGTCAACTATCCGATTTATAAGGGTGAAAGCCTGACCATTTCTGAATTCAAGATTCATAATGGCGAAACTTATATTTCTGATGCCACTAACGAAAGCAAACTGGATCTTGGCACTGTGACTCAGAGCGCCACCATCGATCTCTATTATGAGCTTTCTGTTGCTCCCGATACTGCAACCGCTTATGCAAGCCACTATTGGTATACCATCACCGAAGCAACTGTTGAAGTTAAGGATGCAGACGGCAAGGTAATCGGTTTCACTACCGAGACTCGTGAGAAGCTCGATCATGCAGAAGAAGATATCGCTTACACCGGTCTGTATGAAGGTCAGAAGCACACTGAAGTTCCCAAGACCTGGGGCGAAGGCTATGACTTCGATGAGACCAGCGATGTTATCGCAATTGCCGGTACCGGCGATAAGGCAGTTCTCAAGTACTATAAGGATGCTACGGCAGATGAACGCAGCGATGCTTCCGTTACTGTAATCCACAAGTACACTACTAAGCTTGAAACCATCGTAGCCGGTGCAGTAGAAACCGTGACCGTTGATGACGGTTCTGATACCAAGAACTATACCGGCTATAAGGCAGGCGTTACCTTTACCGCAGAGCCTCAGACCACTTATGGCGGTAACAATTACACCCGCACCACTGCTGATGCTGCACTTTCTGTAATGCTGCAGCCCGGTGATTCTAATGTGATCGTTATCGAATATGTACGTCAGGCCAGCGATCTGGTAAGCACCACCTATGCAGTGAGCTACGAATACCGCACCTACACCATGACCGTTAACGAAAGCGGTGTGGCAGGCTATTGGGATGCTCCTGTTGTTACCGGAGAAGAAGATGCTGTTTCCGGTTCCGGTTATGTAGGCCAGAAGATCACTCTGGATCCCAAGGCTAAGACTGGCTTTGCTCTTGTTGGTACTGCTCCCGCTGCCAGCCAGACTCTGGAGGCAACCGGCAACTCCTGGACTTATGTTTACGAAAAGTACATTCCTCTGGAACAGGGTTCCGTAACCGTAAATCACCACTATAAGACCACCACCATCGCTGTAAACGGCACTTCCTCTGTGTCCACTCAGGATGTAATGGGTACTCCCGTTGTTAAGTACCTGGGCGAAAGTTATACTGCAGAAGCTGTTCTGAATGGCTTTGATCTGGTTGATGTAAAGATCGACAACGAAAATCGTCTGGCAAGAGCAATTCCTGAAGCAGTTAACGTTACTGTTGGTGAAAACACTGTTGTTGACTTCTACTATGAAAAGACTGATGACCGCAGTGTCCCCGTAACTTATAGCATTGCTCACGAGTACTACACCTATGACTGGGATGGCACTCTCCTCAGCGAATCCAAGCCTGCCGCAGTTACCGGTGAAAGTTTTGCTACCCTTCCTCTGGTAGCAGCTCCTGAATACAGTGACTATACCCTCACTTCCGCTACCTACAACGGTGCTGATCTGGGTGCACTGGCAGAAGGTGAAACCAGCTACACCGTAACCCTGAAGGAAGGCGAAAACAAGATCGTATTCGTCTATGAAAAGCGTCTGGCTCGTGACTACTGCGATGTAACTGTTATCCACAACTACTTCAAGGATGAAGCAGCTTTGGCAGAAGGTGTAACTGAGACCAAGGCTCAGGCAATCTTTGAACATCAGGCTGAAGGTAGTGAGTTCACCGCTGCAACCCGCGATGTGGAAGGTTACGAATTCCATTCCGTAGCTCCCGACATGACGATCACTGTTAAGACTGAAGGCGAAAACGTTATCGTTATCAACTACGTCCGCAAGGCAGCTTCCTATGAAGTGATCCACGTCTATCAGTGCAACAGTGTGGAAGAAGGCAGAACTTCTGAAGTTCTTTCCGGCCTCCACGGTGAAGTGATCGACAGCGAAAGCATTGCACTCGTAGAATCTTACAACGGTAATACCTATACCCTCGTATCCGTCTCTGAAGATATTACCCTGGATTCTGCTGCAGAAGTGCTTCCCGCAATCGTTATTACCTATAACCGCACTGTTAGATACAATCCTCCCATTGTGACTCCTCCCACTGAGGATCCTGTAGATCCTCCTGTGGAAGAGGAAGAAGAATTCGGTGAAGAAGATGTTCCTCTGACTGATCTTCCCGAAGGCGGCGCAGGTGCTCCTGAGGAAGAAATCTTCGAAGAAGATGTTCCTCTGGCAGATGTTCCTGCTACCGGTGACATGACTGCTCTGTGGGCTGCTGCAAGCATTGTTTCCGCAGCTGGCATTCTGTTCCTCGGCAAGAAGAAGGACGACGAAGAATAATAGCTGAAATCGTTCACTGGAATTACACAAACCCCCCCAGAGCTTTTTCTCCTCGGGGGTTTAGTGCATATTCAAGAGAAAATGAAGATGAAGAAAAACTAACTCGCCCTAAATAAGATCTTGTTTTCGGGGCATACTGAAACCATCTTGAAAAGAGGGTGGAAGTATGATCGAACAGGACACCGTAAAACTCCTGCGGGAGTGTGATGCGGGCATCAAAATGGGCATTGCCTCCATTGAGGATGTGCTGCCTTACGCGAAGAACAAAGAGTTTCAGAGCTACCTTTCCCGCTGTAAAAAAGAGCACGAAGAACTGGAGCGGGAGATCCATATGCTGTTGCTTCGCTATCGGGATGAGGGGAAGGAACCCAACCCCATTGCCAAGGGCATGAGTCGCATCAAAACCAATGTAAAACTGGGGCTGGACTCTTCGGACGCTACCATTGCAGACCTGATGACCGACGGCTGCAACATGGGTGTGAAATCCTTGAATCAGTATCTCAACGAGTACAAAGCAGCAGATGAGATTTCCAAAGATATCACCAAGCGGCTCATCAATCTGGAAGAGCGGCTTGCTATCGATATCCGCGGATTTCTGTAAGAAAAAAGACTGTACCTGTGGTGCAGTCTTTTTTTGCGGAAGAAAGCGTGCTATAATAAAGAAAATCCTGAAGAGGAGGAACTGGAAATGGCTGAATTTGTGGATTTTATGGGCGATCTGGAAGATATGAGCGCCGATGAGCTGCGAAGCCTCATGGAAGACGTGCTGCGCCGCATCGATGAGCTGGATCAGCAGGAGCCCCGCAATATGGAAAGCGAAGAATACGAAGAGTGGAGCGACCGCCACGAAGAACTGGAAGATCTGCTGGATGAGATGATGGATCTTCTTGAAGACGATCTTCCGGAGGATTAAATGGAAAAATTCCGCTATTGTAAGCTGGAGCTCTTTGCCCCAAAGGAATACCTTCCACAGATCGAGGCGGCGCTTTGGGCGGTGGACGCGGGCCATATCGGGGCCTACGACCGCTGCTTATCCGTAAGTGCTGTGGAAAGCACATGGCGCCCTCTTGCGGGAAGTGATCCCTTCCTTGGTGCAGAGGGCGAGCTTTGCCGCGCAGAGGAGATGAAGGTGGAAGTGACCTGCCTTGCTGAAAAAGCGGCAGAAACGGTAGCAGCCGTGAAAGCGGCCCACCCTTATGAAGAACCTGTGATCAATGTGCTTCCCTTGTGGATGACATCTTTTGACTAAATATGGCATATTATGTGACGGAATACGCATCGCCCATAGGGAGGATGCTGCTGGCATCGGATGGAACGGCGTTGTGCGGCCTTTGGCTGGAAGGGCAGAAGCATTATGCTGCGGGTCTGACAACTGAGGTGACGGGCAACGATGGTCTGCCGATTTTTACAGCGGTAAAGGCATGGCTGGATGATTACTTTGCAGGGAAACGCCCTTCTGCCGAGGGAATTGACCTTGCGCCTTTGGGCAGTGCCTTTCAGCAAAAGGTGTGGCGGGAGCTGCAGAGGATCCCCTATGGTGAAACCGTAACTTACGGGGAATTGGCAAAGCGGCTGAATTCCTCGGCCCGCGCCGTGGGCGGCGCTGTGGGGCGCAATCCCATTTCTGTTGCGGTGCCCTGTCACCGTGTGGTGGGGGCAAACGGCGCGCTGACAGGTTATGCCGGCGGGATCCATAAGAAAATATGGCTTTTGGAGCATGAAAAAACGAGGTAGTGAAAACTACCTCGTTTTTGTTTTGGAGCGGAATGCTCTTTTCAGATTTCTATCAGTATGGCTCGGCAGGGAGCGCCGTCCACACCTGCTAAATTTAGAGGTGCAGCATTTAAGAAATACACGCCTTCGGGGACTTCTGCCAGACGAATTCCTTCCAGCAGAGTAACATCGGCGCGCAAAAGAGCGAGGTGTACATCCATGGGCTCGTCCTGCGGGCCTACCGACTGGGGCTCATTGCCAAGCAGCAAAATATCAGAAGATGCAAATACCTTTGCTGCTTCTAAAGATACTTCGATATCCCCTTTGATGAGAACTCTTTTGGCTGCCAGGGGATTGTGATTTTTCGCTTTTTCCATGATTTTGGCGGCATCATTTTCGGTGACGACTCCGTGGTGCTCTGCTACATAAGCCATTCCCACAAAGGTATCCAGGGCAATTTCGTCCACGGTTTTTCCGCCTTTGATAAAATGAAAGGGCGCGTCGATATGCGTGCCGTTATGGGCGCACATATCAAATGCCGTCAAATTATATACTTCGCCGTCTTCCATTGATCTCAGCACCTTTTTTTCGGGTGCAGGGTCGTCGGGATACACTTCGCAACCAAACACTTCCTGGGAAATATCATAGATTTTCATTGCTTGCTTCTCCGCTGTAAATTCAATTTATCTTGCTGTCTACTTTAGCATACTTTTTCGCTTATCTCAATGCCCTGTGAGAGTAAGGGATGGGACAAAGGAAAATAAAAGTCGGGGTGGAAAAGATTGGAGAAGTGTCGTATAATAACCTATTAGTGAAAAGTAAAATTTTCGGAGGTCTTTTATGGCAGATACTTTCAGAGCCTTTGGTTATATTTGTCCCGAATGCGGGAAGGCCGTGATGGCGTGCCGCTCTTCTTTTGCGCTTGCTGCGTCCAAGGTGGATGTGGAGTGCAGCTGCGGAAAATCTGCGCTGCAGGTGGAAAATGACGGTGTGAAGTGCCATGTGTACGTGCCTTGCGGCATCTGCGGGGAAACACATCATGCTGCCTGTGATGCGAAAGCATTGCTGGAAGGCCGCGGCATCGGCCTTGGTTGCAGCAATACCCAGCAGATCTGCTGCTATATCGGGGAAGAAGACCGCGTCAGCGGCGCTATGAAAGAGCTGGAGATCCTGGTTGCCAAGGAAAAGCAGCAGGAAGAAAATCCCGAAGCTTTTTTGGACAGCGTTATCATGTATGAGGTGCTCTCCGAACTCAAGGAGATCGCTGCCCGTCCCAAGGGTATCACCTGCACCTGCGGCAGCGAAAATTATACCATTCAGGTGCGCCACGCAGCGGTGGACGTATGCTGCGAAAAGTGCGGCAGCAAGCTTCGCATTCCCGCGGCAACGGATGAGGATCTGGACCGACTCTGCTGCCACATGAAATTACAGATCAAAGGAAGATAACATGGTAACACTTTTAGCAAAATGGTTTATCCGCAATAAAGATTCTCTTACTGAGGGTCAGCTGCGCCATAAATACGGCATCCTCTGCGGTGCGCTGGGCGTTTTTTTGAACATTGTGCTCTTCGCCTTCAAGTTCTTTGCAGGCACTCTTTCCGGCTCCATTGCTATCACGGCGGATGCATTCAACAACCTGTCTGACGCAGGTTCTTCCGTGGTGACGCTGCTTGGCTTCAAGCTTGCCAATCAGAAGCCCGACAAGGAGCATCCCTTCGGCCACGGCCGCATGGAATATCTCTCGGGTCTGCTGGTTTCCATGCTCATTATCTACATGGGCATTGAGCTGGGTAAATCTTCTTTCAGCAAGATCCTGCAGCCTGAAGAAGTGGTCTTCAGTGTGGTTGCGGTAGTGATTTTGGTGGCATCCATCGGTGTGAAAATGTACATGGGCTTCTATAACCGCAGCGTGGGAAAGAAGATCAATTCCGCTGCCATGGTGGCAACGGCGGCAGACTGCTTCTCCGATTGCCTTTCCACCGTGGCGGTTCTGTGCGCTACGCTGGTTGCCCGCTTTGCCAACATCTATATCGACGGTTATGTAGGCCTTGTGGTGGCAGTTTTGATTTTTGTTGCAGGTTTCCGCGCAGCAAAGGAAACCCTTTCTCCGCTGCTGGGTCAGGCGCCCGAACGGGAATTTGTGGATGAGATCGAAGGCATCGTCATGGCTTATGAAGATATCGTAGGTATCCACGATCTGGTGGTCCACGATTACGGTCCCGGCCGCAGAATGATCTCTCTTCATGCCGAAGTGCCCTCCCATAAGGACATTATGATGCTTCACGACATGGTGGATAACGCGGAAATGGAACTTCGGGAAAAGCTCAGCTGTGAAGCCGTGATCCATATGGACCCCATCGTGACCAACGACGGCATTACGGGAGAAACCAAGGCGCGCGTTGCTCTGCTGGTCAGCGCCATTGACCCCGAATTTACCATCCACGATTTTCGTATGGTGGCAGGCCCCACCCACACCAATGTGATTTTCGACGTGGTGGTACCCCATGGCTGCAAGCTTTCTGCAAGTGAAGTGGAAGAGCGCGTGAAAAAGAGCGTTCGCGCACTGGACGGCAATTATTTTGCTGTGGTAAAGGTAGAGAGCAGCTACATCGCATAAAAAAAGAAGAAAGCCTGCGTAAGCAGGCTTTCTGTTTTATTCCCAGGTTTTCCAGATGTCGGGGCAGAAGCCAACGGTGGCTTCCTTGCCGTTTCTCACAATGGGCACATTGAAGAGCTCGGGGTACATCAAAAGCTTTTCTTCAGCGGCTTCCTTGGTGATATAGGCCATGTAAAGCTCTTCATAAGCGCGGCACTTGGTATTGACCAAAGCATCGTAACCCACCTTGGCTTTTACGCTCTGGTATTCGCGGGGGGAGAGACCTTTGGAAACGATGTCGATAAACTGATATTTGATGCGGCGCTCCTTGAACCAGCGCTCGGCTTTTTTGGAATCAAAGGATTTGGCAGAACCGAAAATCTGAATGTTCATAAAAAACTCCTTAAGAAATGAGGTTGATGGTATGCAAGAGAAAATCGCAATGCTGAAAGAAATGGTGGAAAAGAGCGAGTATATCGTCTTTTTCGGCGGCGCAGGCTGCTCCACGGAATCCAACATCCCGGATTTTCGCAGTGTGGATGGGCTTTACCACACCCAGTACGATTATCCGCCTGAGACTATTTTAAGCCATACTTTCTATGAGCGCAAGGGGGAAGAATTTTTCCGCTTCTACCGCAATAAAATGCTCTTTCCCGAGGCTCTGCCCAATGCGGCCCACAAAAAGCTGGCGCAGTGGGAAGAAGAGGGAAAGCTGAAAGCGGTCATCACCCAGAATATCGATGGGCTGCACCAGAAGGCAGGGAGCAAAACTGTGCTGGAACTCCACGGAAGTGTCCACCGTAATTATTGCGAAAAGTGCCGCAAGTTTTATTCTCTCCGGCACATGATGGATAGCGCGGGGGTGCCTCGCTGCACCTGCGGCGGCCGCATCAAACCCGATGTGGTGCTCTATGAAGAGGGGCTGGATGAAGACACCCTGCAAAGCGCGGTGGATCACATTTCCCGCGCAGATATGCTGATCATCGGCGGCACATCTCTTGTGGTGTATCCCGCGGCAGGGCTTGTGCGGTATTTCCGCGGCAAGAATCTGGTGGTCATCAACAAAACGGAAGTGGGCCGCGAGCTGGGGGTGGATCTTTCCATCAACGGCGCGATCGGCGAAGTGTTATCTCAGGTATAAAAGAAAAGAGGTGGCGGTGCCACCTCTTTTTTCTTTAAAATACCAGCTGCACCAAAAGCATGTAGCAGGCGGTGCCGCCCACGATGCTCAGAAGGGTGTTTTTCTTCCACACATGAAGCAGCACTACCAGCGTGCAGGCAATGGCTTCGGGGATACCATGGGGAGCGGCGAGGAAGGAGATATTTTTCAGGCAGAAGACCACCAGCATGGCCATTACCGCATAGGGCAGAACTTTGCCAAGATAGGTGATAAAGGGGGGCGTTTCCCGCTTGGTGCCGAAAATCAGGAAGGGGAGAAAGCGGGTGGCGGCGGTGACAAGAGCCGTTACAACAACAGCCAAAGCGATCTGCAGATTACTCATGGGCGTTGCCTCCCTTCTTATGCAGGATGTTCAGCGCAGCGGCAATAACCACCATGGCGGGGATCAGGAAATCTTCCGCGCCGAAAATGAGAAGGCACAGAACGGATGCCCCAAGACCGATGAGAGCGGGAAGGTGATTTTTGGCAGCGCGCCACTGGTCTACGAAAACGGTGATGAAAAGGGCGGTGAGGGCAAAGTCGATGCCTTCGGTGGAGAAGGGGATGACAGAACCCAAAAGCGAGCCGATCACGCTGCCTGTTACCCAATAGCACTGGTCAAAGAGGGAAACGAAGAAACAGTAGCGGTGAGGGTTGGCGGCTTTATCCGTGTTGGTATCGCTGCAGACAAGGGAATAGGTTTCATCCGTCAGGGCGAAGATGAGATAGGGCTTTTTCCAGCCCGTGCCACGATATTTATCGATCATGGAAAGGCTGTAAAAAAGGTGACGGGCATTCACCGCCAGTGTGGTCAGGGCGGTAGTGAGCAGGGAGGCACCTGAGGTGAGAAGATTCACCAGCACAAACTGCATGCTGCCTGCGTAGATCAAAAAGCTGGTGAGAAAGGCCCAGATGAGACCAAAGCCCTGGGCGCGGAAAATCACACCAAAGCCGATGCCCAGCACCACATAACCCGTCATAACGGGGATGGAGGAGACAAAGGCTAGCTTGATGTCTTTTTTAAAAGCGGAAGCGTTTTTCACAAATATTCTCCTTTTGGAAAAATCAAAAATATTATACTAAAAAGTGGGGAAATGTGTCAATCTTGCGGCATTGTAATGGCTGGCGGCATGTGCTAAACTGTGTCATAAGAAACCAATAAGAAAGGAATGTGGATTCCTGTGAAATATGATTTTACTACCGTGATGGACCGCCGCGGCAAAGACGCTATGGCCATCGATGGCCTTGGTGCCATGCCCGGGTTCGCGCCCGATCCTCCCAAAGAAGGCTTTGATGCTATCCCTATGTGGGTGGCGGATATGTATTTTGCCACCGCGCCTTCCGTGACACGCGCTATTGCAGAGCGCACGGCTCATCCTGCCTTCGGTTATTTCGCGCCTGCGGAGGAGTACTATGATGCTATCATCCGCTGGCAGGAAACACGAAACGGCGTTATAGGGCTGAAAAAAGAGCATATCGGCTATGAAAATAGCGTCCTGGGTGGCCTTGTCTCGGCGCTGAACGTGCTTTGCTCCAAGGGCGATCATATTCTGGTCCACAGCCCCACCTATATCGGCTTTACCAACAGTCTTAAAAATAACGGCTACCACATCGTTCACTCTCCGCTGCAGATGGATGAAGGCGGCGTGTGGCGCATGGATTTTGACGACATGGAAGAAAAGCTGGCTCGTGGAAACATCCATGCTGCTATTTTCTGCTCGCCCCACAATCCCTGCGGCCGCGTGTGGGAGAAGTGGGAAATTGAAAAGGCTATGGAGCTTTTCAAAAAATACGGTGTGTATGTCATCTCCGATGAGATTTGGTCGGATCTGACGTTGGGTGAGCACAAGCACATTCCCACCCAGTCTGTCAGCGCTGATGCAAAAGAGCGCACCGTGGCGCTTTACGCGCCTACCAAGACCTTTAACCTTGCAGGGCTTATCGGTTCTTACCATGTGATCTACAACCGCTATCTCAAAGCCCGCATCGATAAGGAAGCATCCCTTTCCCACTATAACGGCATGAATGTGTTTTCCATGCATGCCCTGATGGGTGCTTACAGTTGCGAGGGCAGCGAATGGGTGGATGAGCTCAAGGCAGTTCTGACGAAGAATGTGGACTATGCTTGCGAATATATTGCGAGCTGTTTTGACGGCGTTGGCATTTCCAAGCCTGAAGGAACGTACATGTTGTTCATTGATTGCAACGAGTGGTGCCAAAAGCACGGCAAGACCATTGAGGAGCTGGAAAAAATGTGCTGGGATGTGGGAGTAGCGCTGCAGGATGGGCGCATGTTCCACGGACCTTGTCATTTGCGATTGAATCTGGCTCATCCTTTCTCCCGCGTTTGCGAGGCTATGGAGCGGCTGGATAAATACGTTTTCAATGCATAATAAAAAACACCCGACTTGCGTCGGGTGTTTTGCTTTTTTAGATGAAATCTGCGATGTCCAGAACCAAACGCTCGGTGTCTGCCCAACCGATGCAGGGATCGGTGATGGACTTGCCGTAAATGCCTTCGCCAATCTTCTGGCAGCCTTCTTCCAGATACGACTCGATCATAAAGCCCTTGACCATGGAACGGATGTTGGCAGAGTGGCGGCAGGAGTGCAGCACTTCCTTGCAGATGCGGGGCTGCTCTGTATACTTCTTGGCCGAGTTTGCGTGGTTTGCATCCACGATCAGGGCCATGTTTTCAAGACCCTTTGCGGCGTATGCGTTATAGAGATGCTCCAGTTCCTCAAAGTGATAGTTGGGAATGGATTCGCCGTGGCGGTTCACATAGCCGCGGAGAATGGCGTGTGCCAGAGGGTTGCCTGTGGTATCCACTTCCCAGCCTCGGTAGATGAAGGTGTGAGGGTGCTGGGCAGCCATGATGGAGTTGAGCATGACGGAGATATCACCGCTGGTGGGATTCTTCATGCCAACGGGAACGGCAATACCGCTGGAGGTGAGGCGATGTTCCTGATTTTCCACGCTTCTTGCGCCGATGGCTACATAAGAGAGTAGGTCGGAAAGATAGCGGTAGTTATCGGGATAGAGCATTTCGTCAGCGGTGGAAAGACCGGTCTGGGCCAGAACATTGGTGTGCAGACGGCGGATAGCAACTACGCCTTCCAGCATATCCGTTGCCTTTTCGGGGTCGGGCTGGTGCAGAAGGCCCTTATAACCGTCACCTGTGGTGCGGGGCTTATTGGTATAAACTCTGGGGATCAGTACCAGGCGGTCAGCTACCTTTTCCTGCAGCTGCGCCAGGCGGGTGCAGTAATCCAAAACGGCATCTTCGCGGTCAGCAGAGCAAGGTCCGATGATGAGGACCATCTTGTCGCTTTTGCCGGTGAAAATATCTTCAATGGCAGCATCGCGGCGGGACTTGGCCTCAGCCAGCTTTTCGGTCAGCGGATACTGTTCCTTGATGTATTTAGGAATAGGAAGCTTGTGCTTAAAATGCATGTTTTTCATAGGTTATCTCCAATGGGAAACGAAGTGGGATTTGCTTTGGTGTACTTTATTACAGTAAAGTATTTGGGCGATAAAGTCAATGCTGATTTTGACCGATTTTTCTATTGCGTCAAAATAAAAAATTGACGCAAAGCCAAAAAAGATAAAAAAAGAGACAGCCGTAAGGCTGTCTTCTTTGGTGCGCGAGGCGGGACTTGAACCCGCACGCCCGTAATGAGCACTAGAACCTGAATCTAGCGAGTCTGCCAATTCCACCACTCGCGCATCTCTTTATTCAACACAGTTGACCTTCGAAAAGGTGGTGCGGATGGTGGGACTTGAACCCACACGCCCTTACGAACACAAGCACCTCAAGCTTGCCTGTCTGCCTATTCCAGCACACCCGCATTTTCAATCCTAAAAATCGACTGCCCGATTATCATACCAAATCCCAAGGGGTTTGTCAATTGTTTTTTTCAGGAAACTAAGAAAATTTTTCGGCTACAAGAAAAGGCTTCGGAGCGGGATGATCCGCTCCGAAGCTTTGATTTTTACAGGTCGAAAACGCCCATGATCACAATGCCCAGAACCACGAGACCAATCATAGCATAATGCTTCTTGGAGAGCTTTTCCTTCAGGAACAGGCGACTCCAAAGAACGGAGGCTGCGCAGTATGCAGAGATGATGGGGGCGGACATGGCCAGATGTTCAGTATCGGCGATGGCATAGATGTAAGCAAACTGACCGGCCGTTTCAAAGATGGCGCCGGTGTACTTGGGAGCTTCCATCTTGGGAATGAGCTTATCCTTCTTGATGAGGACTACATAGATGAAGCAAACGATGCCTGCTGCCAGGAAGGTGAGTTCATAGGCAACGTTAGCGCTGGCTTCGAAGTCTACCACGGTTTCGCTGAGCTTTTCCAGCACCAGGTTATCAGCGAAGGTGCCGGCTGCGTCCAGAATGCAGTAAGCAACAGGGAGAGCCAGAGCAAGGAAACTCTTGGCATATTTGCGGTTGCCTTCTTCCTGACGCTTTGCGCGAAGTTCATCGTCTTCACGGTAGTCTACCACACCCAGACCGATGGCGCCGATGCAGACCAGTGCAATAGCGGCGATGCCAAGGGGGGTGTAACCTTCAGCGCCGAAGATGATAAGGCTGAGAACGGCCACCAGCGCGCCGGAGGAGTTGCAGATGGGGGAGGAAATAGAAAGCTCGATGTAGCGAAGACCCAGATAACCCAAGGCCATGGAGCCGATGTAAAGCAGGGATACGGGGAGGTAGGTGAGCATGATGTCAAGGTTGATCACCGTGCCGCCCACAAAAATCTCGTAGCAGGCATGGAGACCCATGACAACGCCTACAGCCATGACCATTTTCAGGTGACTGTACTTGTCCTTTTCATCCTGACAACCGATTTTGGAAAAGAGGTCGCTGCCGCTCCAGCAGATCAGGGTGATGATAGAAAGCCAAAACCACATACATTTTTCTCCTTATATTTTGTTTTTATTTCAGGTCAACAAGACCGGCATTCACCATTTGCTGCAGGCTCATGAGGATACCCAGCTTTGCGTGGTACCAGGTGAGACCGCCCTGGAAATAAACTGCGTAGGGGGGACGGATGGGGCCGTCTGCGGAAAGTTCGATGGAAGAACCCTGTACGAAAGCGCCTGCCGCCATAATTACATTGGAATCGTAACCGGGCATGGGCCAGGGTTCGGGAGTGACATAGCTGTCTACAGGGGCTGCCATCTGGATGCCCTTGCAGAAAGCGATCATGCCGGCTTCGCTGCCCAGTTCCACAGCCTGAATGATATCGTGGCGGGATTCGGTGCTGTTGGGAATGACGCGGAAGCCCAGTCTTTCATAGATGTTGGCAGCAAAGATAGCGCCCTTCAGTGCGCCGGAAACAACGGTGGGAGCGAGGAAAAGACCCTGATAGAAGGAAGGCAGCAGACCCAGGTTAGCGCCTACTTCCTGGCCCAGACCGGGAGCGCTGAGACGGTATGCGCAGCGTTCTACGCATGCCTTGGTGCCGCAGATATAACCGCCGATGGGGGCGAGGCCGCCGCCGGGGTTTTTGATGAGGCTGCCGACTACCATGTCTGCGCCAAGATCGCTGGGTTCCAGTTCTTCCACGAATTCACCGTAGCAGTTATCTACCATGCAGATGACATCGGGTTTGCATTCCTTGCAGAAAGCAACCAGCTTGCCGATCTGCTCTACGGAGAAGGAAGGGCGGGTGGCATAACCCTTGGAGCGCTGGATGGTGATGAGCTTGGTCTTTTCGTTGATGGCGGCGCGGATGCCGTCATAGTCGAAAGTGCCGTCGGGCAGGAGAGCAACTTCGTTGTAGCTCACACCGTATTCTTTCAGAGAGCACTTGGATTCGCGGATGCCGATGACTTCTTCCAGCGTGTCATAAGGACGGCCCACAGGGCTGAGCAGCTCATCGCCGGGAAGAAGGTTTGCGGAAAGAGCAACGGTCAGGGCGTGGGTGCCGCAGGTGATCTGGGGACGAACCAGAGCAGCTTCGGTATGGAAAACATCGGCATAGACGCGCTCGAGATTGTCGCGGCCCATATCGTCATAACCGTAGCCGGTGGTAGCGGCAAAATGGGTGGCATTGACCATGTTTTTCTGCATGGCGGAGATAACCTTGCCCTGATTGTATTCTGCTACTGCATCGATCTTTTCAAAGCGTTCTTTCAGTTCGGTAAGGATATTCTCGCCGAATTCAAATACTTCGGCGCTGATACCCAGACTTTCGTACATAGTTTTCGTGTTCATATATAACTCCTTATTCCTGGTCAAAATCTTCAATAATACGGTCTGCTAGGTCGCTGAGGACCTCGGGACGGGTGACGATGAGACCGTGTGCATCGTTGCCGAGGATCAAAAGAGTGTCCCCGGGCTTGATATGAAACTGGGTGCGCGCTTCTTTGGGGATCACGATCTGACCCCGATCACCGACTTTGGCAGTGCCGTAAATACGGTTGGCAGCGCTTTTGCCCAAAACATGTTTGCTAGGCATGATCTGCTCCTCTCAAGTGATGTATGAAAAGTGTGAAAAATCACACAAAAATGATGCCTGAATTATTATAGCGCTTTTTGACGAATTTGCAAGAGTATTTACAAGTATATTTCCCAGGAAATGCAAAAAGCCGCTTGGAAAAACCAAGCGGCTTTTGATTACAGTACACCGGCGAGATGATACCAGAGGGGAATGGTGGCAATGGAGATCAAAGTGGAATAGAACACGCTGCCTGCGCTTTCAAAGTTGGATTCGGGATCGGGATCGTATTGCACGCAGAAAGCTACCATCAGCGTGCTGACGGGAAGGGCTGCACAGATAATGACGATCTGCGCCAGATCCTTGGGCAGGTTAGTAGCCCAGGCCAGCACATAGAAAATGGTGGGAATCAGGAAATTGCGGATCAGCGTGAGACGGAAATAGCGGATTTGCAGCAGTTTTTTCAAAGGGTAATAGCCTAAAGTGATGCCGCAGAGCATCATGCCCAGGGGGGAGCAGGTAGCTGCCAGGGAGGACATGACATAAGAAATGGTATCGGGAAGACGAAGGCCGGTCAGATAAAAGAAAACACCTATGAAAACAGCTACGATAGAGGGGTTCAGAGTTTTCTTTACCACCGTCATGAAGCTTTCTTTCTTAGCATTTTCATCAGGGGGAGAAAGCAGAACCTTTGCGGAAGAGTAATAGAAAATGCGGATGGGAACCAGGAAAATGGCAAAGTAGAAAATGCCTTGATTGCCATACAGCGCTTCTACTACAGGGAAACCCATGAAAGAAAAGTTGGTAAAGATCATGCCAAAGCGCATGATGCGGGCGGAACCGTCCTTTCCGGCAAGGAGATAGGCGATCTGCCCCATGATAAATTCGATAATGAGAAAAGCAATGGAAAGCAGCAGGAGATAAGCGCAGTTTTTCAGTTCCTCCAGCGAGTAATCCATACCGTACATGGAGTTTACGATCATACAGGGGAGAATGATGGATGTGAGGAACTTGGTGAATTGTTTGTTGAAGTCGCCTGCAACAACTTTTAATTTGGTTGCGGCAAAGCCAAGTGCAATGAAAAGCAAAAGTTTCAAAGCGAGTGTTCCGGCCAGCATATGCATTTCTCCTTCCGTTTAATATCACATTCTATAATATTATAAAGGATTTGGGAGAAAGATGCAAGTTTATATCATTTTTGGTTACCTTTTGTCAGAAGGTTTAAAAATGAGCGAAAAGAGAAGTGCAAAAAGAACTGCTGCTGCAATGCCTGCGGCACTTGCGGTAAAACTCCCTGTGAAAACACCCAACCATCCACTTTGGGCGACGGCTTCTTTCATGCCTTTAGCCAAAGTATACCCAAAACCGGTAAGCGGCACAGTAGCACCTGCACCGCCCCATTTTGTGATGGGCTCATAGATGCCTAAGGCACCTAAAACCACGCCTGATATCACATAGCCCGTGAGAATACGGGCAGGAGTCAGTTTGGTGCGATCCAGCAAGAGCTGCCCTATGAGGCAGAGAATGCCGCCGCAGAGAAAGGCTCGTAAATATTCCATGTTGATCTCACTTTCTTGTGCTCAGACACAGCGCATGGCAGATAGAAGGAATGGATTCACCTTGGAAAGAGGACGTGGGAGAAAGAAGGGCTCCGGTAGGTGCAAAAAGAATTCGCTGCCACAACCCGCTACGAAGGCCATGGAGCAGATAGCCGTTGAGTACCGCAGCGCTGCAGCCGCAGCCGCTGCCGCCGGCATGCATATCCTGAGCGGAGAGGTCGTAAAGCAGCAGGCCGCAATCGGTGTAGTTCGGTCTCATATCGATGCCGTCTGATCGGAAAAGGTCGGTGACGATGGCATGGCCTATCTTGCCAAGGTCACCTGTGATGATGAGATCGTAGTCTGTGGGAGTGGTTTTTGTGTCACGAAAATGTGCGCGAAGAGTTTCGTAGGCGGCGGGAGCCATGGCGGCCCCCATATTGGCCATGTCAGTAATCCCCATATCTACCACGGTTCCGCAAGTGATGTGTGTAATATACGGCCCGGGTCCTTCTGCGCAGAGAATGCAGCAGCCTGCGGCAGTAGCTGTCCATTGGGCGGGGGGGGGACGTTGGCTACCGTAAGGCAGAGGCATACGGTACTGGCGCTCTGCTGAGCAGAAGTGGGAAGAGGTGAGGGCTGCTGTGCGGTAAGCAAAGCCGCCGTCAATGAGCATAGCGGCAAGGGAAAGTCCTTCACCCATAGTAGAGCAGGCACCGTAGAGCCCATAAAAAGGGATGGGAAAATCCCGTAGGTTAAAAGCAGAGCCGATACATTGGTTTAAAAGGTCGCCAGCAAAAATATAATCCAGATCCTGGACTGCAAGATTTGCTTTTTCCAGGGCTTTTACCAAAACCTTATGCTGCATGGTGCTCTCGGCTTTTTCCCAGGTGTCTTTGCCGAAAAAAGAGTCTTGAGACAGTTCGTCGAATGTATAGGACAAAGGGCCGCTGCTTTCCATTTTTCCACCCACATTGGAAAAAGAAAGAACAGAGGGGGGATCGGCTAAAACCACGGTTTGCGGGCCAATACGTTTTCCTTGCATGTGTATTACCTCGTGATTGAATGATGGAAATAGTATGGCAGGAGTGGGAAAAAGTATACGCGCCTTGTAATCTGCCTGCAGGGAAGCTATACTGAGAAGAAACGAGGGAAAGTGAGGGTATCTATTGTGGCTTGCCGAAAGAAAATTGCATACTGTGCTGCGGCCTTGCTTGGCAGTGGGATCCTTGCTTTCGGTATTTATGAGATTCACGCCATTTCGGCTGTAACTGAAGGTGGCGTTTTAGGGCTGACGCTGCTGCTGGATCATTGGCTTGGTATTTCGCCTGCGGTTTCAGGATTGGTGCTGAATCTTTTGTGTTATGCTTTTGGCTGGCGGATGCTAGGTAAAAGCTTTCTGATTTATTCGGCGGTGTCAGCCGGTGGTTTTTCTTTGGTTTATGGTTTTTTGGAGCGCTTTGATCCGCTGTGGCCTCAATTTTCTCATATGCCGATGGCAGCGGCGTTGCTGGGAGCGGTTTTTGTGGGCGTGGGTGTTGGGATTTGCGTGCGTGCAGGCGGAGCTCCTACCGGCGACGATGCACTTGCTATGAGTCTCTCTGCGCTTTTCAAAACAAAGATTCAATATGTATATTTGGTTTCCGATTTGACCGTGCTGCTGTTATCTCTCAGTTATATTCCGTGGCAGCGTATTGGGTATTCGCTTTTAACAGTGATCCTTTCCGGGCAGATTATTGGCTGGATACAAAGGGTGAAATTGCCTGAAATAACAGAAAAAGGTGACAAGGATTGATCCTTGTCAGCTTTTGATTTAACATGCTTAGAATTCGTATTCGGTTTGTGTATCCAACCCGTCCATATGATAAGGGATCGCTTTGGCGAAATTGTTGCTGTCCACCAGAGTCTTGAAAAGACGCTTATCAAAATGCACGGGGAAGTCAAACTTGGTGGCCTTTCCGCTTGCCAAAAGCTCGGTGCCATAAGTGTGAAGAGGCTCGGAAGAGGAGATCAGGATGGAGCCGTTATTAGCAAGAACATGGTCCACAAGTTTGCGGCTGCTGTCCATAGTGAACTGAGGGTCACTGATAAAGAGGAAACCTTCCGTTTCGTTGCCGGTAAGAGGCGTTGCAAAAGTGATCACACGGCCGGGAGGGGACTTATGCCAAAAGCGGCCTTCGGTGCGCTTAAGTTCGGTAATAAGCAGCTCGTCCATGTAGCAGGGAGTATCGGGATAGCTGCGGTGGAGCCAGCGCAGAAGTTCGGCGCCGTAACCGTATTTGGGAACGGGGAAAAGGATCAGCTTGTGAGTTTCTGTAAGCTCCTGTACGCGGGTGATAAGATCTTTGAAACTGCATTCGTCGGGGGTTTTAAAATAGTTGCTGCCGCGATCGATTACAGCGAGATCTGCCGTGCGATGGCGGATATCGTCTTCGGCATATACAATGGTAATTTCAGCATAGTCGCCGGAGAAAAGAATGGTCTTGCCTTCCAAAGTGAAAGTATACCAAACAGCACCGCGGCAATGGCCGCTGCGGCCCCAACGGATATGAATGCCCATATACTCGCCGAAACGGCCGGGGCAGATATCTTCCAGTTTAACGGGGTTATCCAGCAGGAAAGGGAGTTGGGAAAGGGTGGGTTCGGAAGCCACTACAGGGCCTTTATAACCCTGTTCCATCAGCCAGGGAATACCGCCGGCATGACCGGAATGAGAATGCGTCAAAAATACACAGTCTACAGAGGCGATCTGTTCGGGGGTAAGGTGGGGATATTCAAGAGTATCATTAACGGGGATATTACCGCAATCTACGAGGAAAGAAATGGTTTCACCCTGCACCAAGAAACAAGCACGACCGTATTCATTACCGCCGCCTGCGATATAAAGCTTCATAAAAACACCCCTTCAAGATGATTTGCACAATATTCTATCTAATAAAATAGCACGAAATGTGAAATAAATCAACCGAATGCAAGGTTTTCTTTTCCTTGGCGCTGTGATATACTGCAGAAAAAGAGGAAAGGGGAGTTTATGATGGAAAAGGTGACATTCCGTTTTGCGCAAAAAGGTGACGGCGCATTGGTCCTTGATTTTGTAAAGGAGCTTGCCGCGTATGAAAAGCTTTCTTCTGAAGTGGTTGCTACGGCGGAGGATATGGAGCTCGAGCTTTTTGAAAAGAAGCACGCGGAAGTTCTTTTCGCTGTGCTGGATGGAAAGGAAGTGGGCTTCGCCCTCTTTTTCCACAATTTTTCTACCTTTTTGGGCCGCGCGGGACTGTATCTGGAAGATCTTTTTGTACTGCCTGAATATCGCGGTAAGGGCTGCGGAAAAGGTCTTTTGCGTGAGCTGGCCCGCATTGCCTGTGAGCGCGGCTGCGGCAGAATGGAGTGGGTCTGTCTTGACTGGAATAAACCCAGCATTGATTTCTATTTGAGCCTGAAGGCTGAGCCGATGGAGGATTGGACCATCTACCGTCTGGCAGGCGAAACGCTGAAGGATTTTGCGGAGAGTGAAGGATGATCAAAGCGGTTTTTATTGATGTAGACGATACACTGCTGGATTTCCGCGCCTGCGCAAAGCAAGCTATGCAGGAAACCATGAAGGAATGCGGCATGGTGTATGAAGAGTCTATGTTCCCAGTTTTTTGGCGGATTAATAATGAACTCTGGCGGGCTATCGAGCGGGGCGAGTTAACACGGGAGGGCCTTTGGGAGATTCGATGGAACCGTATTTTTGCCGAGCTTGGCATTGAGGCGGATGGCCCTGCTTTCGAAACGGCATTCCATGATAAACTTGCTGTCAGCGCGGTGGAGGTGGAGGGTGCGCGGGACATTATGGCATATCTTGCCTCCCGATACCGTGTTTTTGTCACCACCAATGCGCCGCATTTCCAGCAGGTGACCCGTTTGACCAGTGCGGGAATGATGCAGTATGTAGAAGGTGTGTTTACTTCGGAAAAAATCGGAGCATCCAAGCCTTCGAAAAAGTTTTTTGCAGCCTGCTTTGAGGAGATAGATGATATTTTGCCGGCAGAAACTGTGATCATCGGCGACTCCCTGACGGCGGATATTCGCGGTGGTGAAGGTTTTGGCATGAAAACCTGCTGGTTCAATCCTTTCGGAAAAGAAGCGCCTGCAGATATCACCATTGACTATATGGTACATACGCTTGCAGAAATCAAAAATTGGTTGTAAATAAAAAACCTCTGTCCATGGACAGAGGTTTTCTTTTATACGGGAGTGATCACATTGGAATAAGCGGTTTTGGCACTGATGCCATTTAATCGGCCGATTCTGCCGGAAAGGGTGCTGATTATATCCTGGGGGGCATCAATGGCGATGCTGATGATATGAATGCCTTTTTCGCGGTAGGGGATCCCCATGCGGCCTACGATATAGGCGCCGTATTCATGGAGAATATCGTTAAGAGATTGTACGGAATCGGAATTTTCCACGATGATACCGATAACGGCGACTCTGGATTCCATAGGTCGTTTCCTTTCTGAATGTTACTGCGCAGCATAAAGCGCGTCGGCAAGACGGGCAAATTCTTCCAAAGACAGCTTTTCACCGCGGACAGAGGGCTCAAATCCGCACTGTACGACGATTTCAGAGAGACGTGCCTTATTCATGCCGGAAAAACCTGTTTGCAGGCTGTTAACGAGAGTTTTGCGCCGCAGAGCAAATGCTGCTTTTACGGTGCGGAAGAAGAATGCTTCGGGACAGTGGAGATCCACGGCAGGAACGGTGCGAACATCGCAGCGCAGCACGGAAGAGGTGACTTTGGGCTGGGGGATGAAACAGGTGTTGGGGACATCGAAAAGAAGTTCCGGCTTGGTAAAATACTGCATAAATACGGTGAAATAACCGTAATCAGCGGTGCCGGGGCGGGCGCTGATACGCTGAGCTACTTCTTTTTGGATAAGAACCGTAAGACGGGAGAAACGCTTGGTTTCCAGAAGTGCCGTCAGTACGGGGGTGGTGATATTGTAGGGAAGGTTAGCGCAGACCATGGGCTGCAGACCTGCAAAATGCTCGTCCACCAGTGCGGCAATGTCAGTTTTGAGAATATCGCCGCTGACAAGGGTGAAATTATCAAACTCCGCCATGGTTTCGGCAAGAATGGGAAGCAGGGTGTCGTCCAATTCCACGGAGACTACCTTGCCTGCGCGGCGGCAAAGCTGGGTGGTCAGCGGGCCAATACCGGGGCCAATCTCCAAAACGCCGTTTTCTTCGCAGGCTCCGGAAGATTCGGCAATATCATAGGGAACAGATTCGTCAATGAGAAAATTCTGCCCCATAGATTTGGAAAAATGAAAACCGTGGCGTGCCAAAAGGGCTTTGATCGTGTTGAGATCGCAAAGATTCATAAAAGATAACCGCCTTTGCTGTTGGTAAGGGTATTATAACAAGAAAAAAACACCTCGGTCAAGTGTGACCGAGGTGTTCAGGCTTCAGATGGGGATCACTCCAGAATATACACCGTGCAGGAACGGCGTCCGAAGTTGATGCATTCTTTGTAGGTATCGTAGTAAAGGTCTACATGGTTGCCGCGCACACCAGTATCTTCTGCAACGGCTACACCGTAAGAGTAACGGCCGTCATTGCTGACGATGTACATGCGGGTGCCAAGGGGGATCACGCGCTTATCCACTGCAACAATGCCTTCGCGAA
The DNA here is from genome assembly GCA_045631305.1 of Oscillospiraceae bacterium. GTDB lineage: Bacteria > Bacillota > Clostridia > Oscillospirales > Oscillospiraceae > JAZQUM01. The sequence goes on from JAZQUM010000067.1 coordinate 29,290, forward strand.
CACGGGTGCCGGAAGCGGTGGTAAACCCAACGCTGCCTACGCCGCCGGTATAAGCGGTGCCGGTAACACCTATAACCTTGGAGAAGGAAAGGGTAGCACCGGAATTCATGGTGAGATAACCGGAGCCGTCATCATTTTTGGTGACGGAAGAGATGCGGTCAGAAGAGGCAACGGAAGTGACAGCGGTGCCGTACTCAATAATTTTGTTCTGTGCGGTGGAGTCTGCAATCTCTACCAGCTGGCGGGAAATCAGCTTGCCGTCAGCATAAACCACTTCGTAAATAGCGGTCTGGGTACCGTCGATACCTTCCTGCACTACCTTTTCGCTGCCCTTGGGCATTTCGGGGTTGGCAATGCGCTCGGTTTCGTAAGCTGCGGGTTCAGAAACATATTCATAATAAGCGATGTCGGAAGTGACGGTGATGAGCACGGTTTCGCCGCTTTCATCGATGGCTACGATTTCCAACGGGCTTACTCTGATGCCGAGACGGGTCAAAAGAGTGGCGACGGTTTCGTTTTTTGCGGTAGCCGCAATGGTGGCGCCATTGTAATCAATGGCTACGCTCTGGCCGCGGGTGAGATAAATATCGGTGCCGTTTGCACGGTAATTGCCGATGACAACCTGACGGACACGGATGTTGTTCATAGCGGTGGAATCCGTGAGAGCATAGGTGCCGTCCTCGGTGGTGAGAACGTAAAGAGCTTCGGCGTTGAGAGTAGCCAAAGCACAAATGGCGGTAAGCAGTACGCAGGCTACACACAACAAAATGTGCTTTTGAAAGAAAAGCTTCATTTTTTCACATGTGTTTACAAGCATGAAATAGGTTCCTCCTGAGATGTTTTCGGTTCCAAGTGTTTCCAAGTCTGTTATATTCTATGCGAAAAATTACAGTTTGAAAACGAGTTGTAACTTTTGTTACCATCTTGAAGCAAGGGATACTATAGCATCTTTCTTTGATTTTGTCAAGTTTTTTGCTGATTTATAGGGATTTTGCTTTGCTTGGTGTGTGAAAATCCAAAGGATTTGAGCTGAGGAAAGTCGATTTACGGTTACAAAATATTTACAAACAATAGCAAAAAAATCACCTTGCGGAAGTTCCGCAAGGTGATAGGAATATGACAGAAATTTGCAACTTAATTTTCGGTTTCCTGCGCGAGTTCGGCTTTTGCCTGGGCCAAAATTTTGCGCTCCTGCTTGGTTTTGAGCTGAGACTCATCAAAGCGGGCAAAGAGATCAGGGCGGCGCAGCATGGTGCGCTTGTAACTTTCTTTTTTGCGCCATGCGTCCACGTTGCCGTGGTGGCCGGAGAGGAGAACCGCGGGAACTTTGCGACCGTGCCATTCGTCGGGGCGGGAATACTGAGGATATTCCAGAAGGTTATTCCAATGGGATTCATCGGTGAAGCAGACTTCTTCGGAAAGAACGCCCGGCACCATGCGGCAGATAGCATCTGCCACAGCCATGGCGGGAATCTCACCGCCGGTAACCACAAAATCGCCAACGGAAAGCTCTTCATCCACGCACTCGTCGATAAAGCGCTGGTCAATGCCTTCGTAATGGCCGCAGACAAGAATCAGGTGATCGTGCTCAGCTTTGAGTTCCTTAGCCACTTCCTGATTGAAAACGCGGCCGCAGGGAGACATATAAATAGTATAACCGCGGCTGCCTGCTTCTTCGCAGATGTGTTCCCAGCAGCGGTAGAGGGGGTCGGCCTGCATCACAGCGCCGCGGCCGCCGCCATAGGGATAGTCATCCACCTGCATCTGCTTGTTGGTGGTATAGTCGCGGATCTGGTGAGTCTTGATGGTAATGTGTCCGCGCTGCTGCGCCCGACCCAGAATGCTGATGTTCATCATAGCATCCACAGCGTCGGGGAAAAGAGTCATGATATCAATGCGCATCGGTTTCCAGTCCCTTCATCATGCGAACGATCATTTTGTTTTCTTCCATGTCAATTTCCATAATGAAAACATCCTTCACGGCGGGAATGAGATATTCCTTGCCGTCACCGTGGACCACATAGATCTTGTGGGCGGGATAGGTGAGGACTTCATCCAGCGTGCCTACAAGGCGGCGGGGGAAATGATCGTAGACCTTCAGGCCCTTGAGTTCTTCGTCAAAATATTCGCCCTTAGGCAGGTGAGCATCGCTGCGGCGGATAGAGACCACCTTATTCTTATAGGTAAGAGCAGTGTTCATATCGGTGACATCAGGGAGCATGATCATCACGGTGTTTTTGTGGATGCGGCGGGAAATGGGGCGAACGGCCACACCGTCAATATACAGGGTTTTGAAGCCTGCGATAAATTCAGGATCGAATCCCCAGGGATTGATCTTCATTTCGCCCTTGATGCCGTGGGTATTCACGATCTGGCCTACTTCGATATATTCCTGAAGCATAAATGCATCTCCTTTGTCTTTTGTCGCAAAGTGTGGAAAGGAAAATGTCTTGTCAGTAAACGAAGCGCATATTTCCCAATATATTTCCATTATACTTGATTTTTCCGCCGCTGGCAACGATAAAAAACTTGCCCGACAGGATTTCCTGCCGGGCAAGTGGGTGATCAAATTTACGTTCGATCAATCTACAATATCAACAGAAACCTTAACGCCGGTACGCTGCGCATAGGAGCGAACGACGGTACGGATCTCTTTGGCGATACGGCCCTGACGACCGATAACTTTACCCATGTCATCAGGAGCGACGCGCAATTCCAAGGTCAGCTCGTCATCACCCTGAACTTCCGTTACGGTGACCGCATCAGGATCGTCTACAAGGTTTTTGGCGATGTAGAGCAACAAATCCTTCATGATTGTCCTCCGGGGGGTGATTTTACAGTACGTCTACCTTCTTCAGAAGAGCGCGAACGGTTTCGGTGGGCTGAGCACCGGTCTTGATCCATTCCTTAGCGCGGTCAGCGTCGATCTTGATTTCAGCGGGAGCTACGCAGGGATTGTAGGTGCCGATTTCTTCGATGAAGCGGCCATCACGGGGATAACGGGAGTCAGCAACGACAACGCGATAGTAGGGGGACTTCTTAGCGCCCATTCTTCTGAGTCTGATCTTAACCATAGTTTGTTTCCTCCAAAAATTTTTTTATATAAAGTTTCTTTTATAATAAATGCTTGAGCACTTATTTCCTGTAAAATTCCTGCGTCAGCGCAGGCGCTTTTTGCGGCCGAATCCGTGCATCTTGCCCATGCCCTTCATGCCGCCCATACCGGCGAGGTTTGCAAGGCCGGCGGGAAGTTTGCCCTTGGCCATCTGCTTGGTCAGCTGCTGGAGCATTTCAAACTGCTTGAGCAAGCGGTTTACATCTGCTACCTGCTGGCCGCAGCCTGCTGCAATGCGCTTCTTGCGGCTGGCATTGAGGATCTGGGGATTTTCGCGTTCCATGGGAGTCATGGAATAGATAATGGCTTTCTGGCGGTCGAAAATCTTTTCGTCGATGTTGGCGCCTTCCAGCTGGCGGCCCAACTGACCGGGCAGCATGCCCAGCATGCTCTGCAGGTCACCCATGCGGGTCAGCTGCTGCATCTGATCGAGATAATCGGAAAGAGTGAAGCGATTTTTCTTCAGCTTTTCTTCCAGTTTTCTGGCCTGCTCTTCATCGTAGCTCTGTTCAGCTTTTTCAATGAAGGAGAGCATATCGCCCATACCCAGAATGCGGGATGCCATGCGTTCGGGGTGGAAGTGGTCGATCATGTCCAGCTTTTCGCCGGTACCGATGAACTTGATGGGCTTGCCGGTGGCAGCCTTGATGGAAAGAGCAGCACCGCCGCGGGCGTCACCATCGGTCTTGGTAAGGAGAACACCGTCGATGCCAAGGGCCTCGTCAAAGGCGGTGGCGGCGTTGACAGCATCCTGACCGGTCATGGCGTCTACCACCAGAATGATTTCGGTGGGGAGAACGGCACTTTTGATATTCTTCAGTTCATCCATGAGCTCGGTATCAATGTGGAGACGGCCTGCAGTATCCAGGAAGACTACATCGTTACCGTGATCTTTGGCGAACTTGATGGCTTCCTGTGCGATAGTGACAGGGTTGCCCTGACCCATTTCGAAAACGGGGATATCCAGCTGCTTGCCGACTACCTGCAGCTGCGTGATAGCAGCGGGGCGATAAACGTCGCATGCGGTGAGCAGAGGGCGCTTACCGTACTGCTTGCGGAGGAATCCTGCAAGCTTGGCGCAGTTGGTGGTTTTACCGGCACCCTGAAGACCAACCATCATAATAACTGTGGGGGGCTTGGATGCGAAAGTAAGCTTGGCATTGGCGCCGCCCATCATATTGGTCAACTCTTCGTTGACGATCTTAATGATCTGCTGGGCGGGGGTCAAACTTTCCAGTACGTCTGCGCCGGTGCAGCGCTGAGATACCTGGGCGATAAATTCTTTGACCACTTTATAGCTGACGTCGGCTTCCAAAAGGGCGAGGCGCACCTCGCGCATGGCCTCCTTAACGTCGCTTTCAGACACGCGGCCTTTACCGCGAAGCTTCTTGAATGTGGCATTCAGTTTTTCGGAAAGGTTCTCAAATGCCATGAATGATCTCCTTGCTTATTCCTTCAGCGCGGCCGCAGCGTCAAGAACCTTGTCGGCCAGGGTGGAAAGGCGGTCGTCTTCATACTGACGGTAATTAATGGTTTTAAGTTCGTTTGCTGCTTCTTCAATTGCGTCCAGATGGCTGCGCATCTGCATGAAGCGCTTGATAAGACCGGTTTTGTCTTCAATGTCAGTCATAACACCTTCGGCGCGGACGATGACATCGCGGACACCCTGGCGGGAAATACCGTAGTTTTCGGCGATTTCGGCAAGGGAAAGGTCTTCGTTATAATAGAGATCGAAGAACTCTTTTTGACGTTCGGTCAGGAGTTCTCCGTAAAAATCGAAGAGCATAGTCATGCGAAATGTCTGATTTTTCATAAGATCCCTCCTAAAAAATGTTCTTTGTAAAGTGATAGAGCTTTACAACAGGAATTATTATACTGGATTTTCAAAAAAAGTCAAGGCGTTCTCAACAAAAAAAGATGAAATTTTTGTGTTTTTTGCCCTAAAAAAGAGGTTGGAAAGGAAAGAGGAGTCAGGTTGCAAAACAGAGAGGGGTATGCTACAATGATCGGCAGTATGATGCAGGCGCGGCAGATGCGCATGTTGAGTGAAACTGTGCGGCGGTTGGAGGGGCAACTGCTGTTTTTTTACGCATAAAAGGAGAAAAACATGGTCAATAAATTGAAATTGGCAACGGCTATGACACTCTTTGGTACCATTTCATGCATTGTGTCTTTTATGACTTTTCCCTCGGGAATGATTTCTCTTTGCCGCGGTGTGATCGGTGCAGGCGTTGTGGCGCTGATTTGTGCTGTCAATAAGATCAGCGCGCCCTGGGAAATGATTCGAAAAAATATGAAGTTCTTGGTCATAGCAGGGATTCTTGCTGCTGTTTCCTGGATCAGTGTGCTGGAAGCTTACCGGGCTACCACCATTGCCGTAGCAACCCTTTGCTACTATACGGCACCCACCTATGTGATGCTGCTCTCTCCCATCTTTTTCAAAGAAAAAATGACCTGGAAGAAGCTGATCTGCGTTGCGGTGGTTCTTTTGGGTATGGTGTTTGTTTCCGGCGTGGTAGGTGATGGTGGCGGCGCTACTGTGAAGGGGATGTTGCTTGGTCTTTTGGCTGCGGTATCTTATGCGACGGTCATGATCATAGTGAAATTTATCGAAGGCATTCCGCCGCTTTTGAATACCTCCATCCAGTTGACGGTTACGGCGCTGGCCGGATTGCCTTATGCGCTGCTCACAGTGGATTTCACCGCGCTGGATTTCTCCACCCGCAATATCATTCTTGTGGTAATCCTTGGTGTATTCCATACGGGACTTACTTCCCATTTCTTTTTCACCAGTGTGCCGAAACTTCCCAGTCAGACGGCTGCCATCTATACATATATCGACCCTGTTCTTGCATTGATTCTCTCGGTTGTAGTGGTACGGCAGGTGATTACGCCCTGGCAGATTTTGGGAAGCGTTTTGGTGCTGGGAGCGGCTGTTGTAAGCGAGTTTCTGGGAAAATGCGAAAATGAAGCGACGGAAATTAAAGAAACAAAATAAAAAGCATCCGCCTTTGCGGATGCTTTTTATTTTATCAGCGATTCCATATCTGCAGGAAGAGGGGAAGAGAAGATGAGTTTTTCTCCCGTAATGGGATGTGTAAAACGTAAAAGAGCAGAGTGCAGCGCAGGGCGGGTGATCAAATCCCGATCTTCCGTTCCATAAAGCCAGTCACCTGCCAGACTGTGCCCAATGGCCGAAAGATGGAGGCGGAGCTGATGGGTACGGCCCGTTATGGGAAGAAGACGCAGCAGAGAAAAACGGGAGGTTATCTGCAAAGTTTCGTATTCGGTACGAGAGGGGAGTCCGTCTTCGCGGATACAACGGCGCAGCAGAGAAGCTTCGTCCCGCCCGATGGGAAGATCAATAGTGCCGCAGGGAGGGGAGAGAATGCCTTCTGCAACACCAAGATATTCGCGGTGAAGATCTTCTGTGTGCAGGGCGCGACGCAGTTGATCGTGAATATAACTGCATTTGGCAACGATCATCAATCCGCTGGTGCCGCGATCCAAGCGGGAGACCAGATGAAAGGGTGCGCCCAGATAGTGGGAAAGAGCATTGGAAAGGGTAGGCTCATCCAAAGAAAGAGAGGCTGCATGAACGGCGATGCCTGCGGGTTTATTTACCACCAGCAGCCACTCGTCTTCATGCACCACGCAAAGGGGCAGATCCATGGGGGACGGAAGCGGGGAGTCTGCGGGATCGGAAAGATCCACACGAAGGATATCTTCGCTGTGGAGAATGTGATTTACCTGCACGCGTTTTCCGTTGCAAAGGAGACCGTTTTCGCTGAGCTTCAGGCGATTTAAAAGGGTGGTGGAGACTGCATAATGAGTTTTCAGCAGCGTTTTGACACTGCAGCCGTCATGGCTGTGGGACACGCGGATTTCCAGCTGCTGCATAAATTTGCCTCCTGTCTTTTAAATCTTGTTTAAAATAAGTATAGCATATAGAAAAGGTTTGTGCTACAATGTCTCCATAATTCTATTATGGAGGAGTATGTTATGAGTGCTTCTAAAGTATACTACGGTGATCTTCGCACCTCTTATGATGAAAACCTGCCCGGCAAGCTGGGCCGCCTGATGGAAAAGGCAGGCCTTGGCGAAGTGGATCTGGACAAGAAATATGTTGCCATCAAGCTTCACTTCGGTGAACCCGGCAACCTTGCTTATCAAGTCGGAGGCCAAGCGGTCTTAGGA
>JAZQUM010000068.1:0-3049 GCA_045631305.1 Oscillospiraceae bacterium
CCTTGCCGCCGAAGCCGCCGCCCACCAGCATGTTCTGCACCTTGCACTTTTCATGGTCAAGGCCCAGCATAGCTGCGCACTCGTGGAGCGTGGTGTGGGTACTCTGGTCGGAAGAGAGGATCATCACGCCGCCGTCTTCTGTGGGATAGGCCACGGCGCATTCGGGTTCCAGGAATGCATGCTCCGTCCAGGGAGTGGAGAACTCACGGTGGATCACATGCTTTGCATTTTTGATAGCCTCTTCGGCATTGCCGCGGGAAACATACTTATGGGCCTGCAGATTGCTTTCGCTGTTTTCAAATACCAGCGGCGCACCTTCTGCCGCAGCCTCTTCGGGATTGTGGACAGCAGGCAGCACCTCGTATTCCACCTTCACCAGCTTCTTGGCCTTTTCCAGCGTTTCCATATCGCGGGCACAGACCAAAGCAATGCTGTCACCCAGATAGTGGGTGATCTCGCCTTCAGCGATCAGCGTGGGCTGGTCTTTCTGAATATGCCCCACCATCACCTGACCGGGAATATCCTTCGCCGTCAGAACACCTACCACACCGGGAAGAGCCAGCGCTTCGGAAGCGTCAACGGAAAGCACGCGGGCACGGGCATATTCGCTGCGCACGGCGCTGCCGTAGCACATGTTATCAAGATAAACGTCATCACAGAATGCGCCGAAGCCCTGCACCTTTTCCGCCACGTCAAGGCGGTGTACCCGCTGGCCGATCTCCCACTCTTCAGTGGCGGCAGTGGGAAGCTTTCCCTCGCGGAAGATCTTTGCTGCCAGCAAAATGCCGTCAATGATCTTCACATAGCCCGTGCAGCGGCAGATATTGTTACGGATGGCAAAAGCTGCTTCTTCGCGGGTGGGATCGGGATTCACATCCAGAAGGCCCTTGGCGCTGATGATCATACCGGGAATGCAGAAGCCGCACTGCACAGCTCCCGCCTCACCGAAGGCAAAGGTGTAGACCTCCTTTTCCCATGCGGAAAGACCCTCTACCGTGATGATGTTCTTCCCTTCCAGCTTGTCAGTGGAGGGCACGCAGGCCTTGGTAGGCTTGCCGTCGATCAGCACATGGCAGGTACCGCAGGCGCCTTCGCTGCAGCCGTCTTTCACAGAAGTCAGGTTCAGTTCATCACGGAGAAAACGAATCAGTTTCTGATTCTTCTCCACACTGACGCTCTGGCCGTTTACGATAAAGGTTGCCATATCATCATCTCCTTTGCTCCGGGAAAACCGGTAGTAAAAAAACAAACAAAAATTTCTTTTTTTCAATTATACAGGATATGCATCCATTTTTCAATAAAATGCCTAAAAAATATTTTGATTTAATAAATCTTTTTGTAGAATATCGGTGTTTTCCGTGTTTTAGCCGTGTTTCTTCCTCTCTTTTCCGCGGAAAACACAGCCATCTTTGTCGATTTGCACAACGATAAATCTCTATTGAGGCAGCTCCACAAATATATTCAATAAAAATGTAATAAAAATGCATTATGCATGCATAAACCACTTGATTTATTCATTTTATAGGGGTATTATATGCATATCGTTAAAATCGCACACCTTATATAATCAATCAGCGAGGCATTTCACCATGAAACGAGTATTTATCGATGGAAGCGCCGGCACTACCGGCCTTAGAATATATGAGCGTCTGGCCCCCCGCGGAGATATTTCTTTGATCCGCCTGAGCGAAGAACTTCGCAAGGATCCCGCCGCCCGCAAGGAAGCTATGGAAAGCGCAGATGTTGTTTTCCTGTGCCTGCCCGATGACGCAGCCCGCGAGTCTGTGAGCCTGCTGGATAATGACACCACCGTCATTATCGACACCTCCACCGCTCACCGCACGGCCGAGGGCTGGGCATACGGTTTTGCAGAGCTTTCCGATGCTCACCGAAATGCCATCCTCTCTTCCAAGCGCATCGCCAACCCCGGTTGCCATGCCAGCGGCTTTATCGCAGGCGTGTTCCCTCTGGTGCAGCATGGGCTCATCTCCCCTGAGCTCCCCCTCACCGCATACTCCCTTACCGGTTACAGCGGCGGCGGCAAAAAGCTCATCGCCGAGTATGAAGATCCCCAGCGCGATGTTCGTCACGAGAGCCACCGTATCTACGGTCTTACCCTCACCCACAAGCATCTGCCCGAAATGACCAAGGTCTGCGGCCTTGCTCAGGCACCTGTCTTCTCCCCCATTCTGGGTGACTTCTACAGCGGCATGGCTACCACGTTGCTGCTTCCCGGCTTTGATGCCAAAACCGTTTGGGAATGCCTCAATGACCACTATGCAGGCCAGAAGCTTCTCAGCGTTGCTCCGCTGGGCGGGAACGAAAGCGTGATCTATGCCAGCACCTATTCCGGCAAAGATACCATGCGCATCATCGTAAACGGTCACGAAAATCAGACCACCGTCACCGCACTTTTCGATAACCTTGGCAAGGGCGCATCCGGCGCCGCCATCCAGAACATGAACATCGTCATGGGCGTGGATGAGACCACAGGTCTGGAACTCTAAGAAAGAAGGTAAAATCTATGAAAACCGTAAATGGCGGCGTTTGCGCCGCAAAGGGATATACTGCTTCCGGCGTACACTGCGGCATCCGCCACAACCGCACCAAGCGTGACCTGGCTCTCATCTATAGCGAAGTACCCGCCAGCGCTGCTGCTGTCTACACCACCAACCTGGTCAAGGGTGCGCCCCTGACCGTCACCAAGAATAACATCGCCAACGGCATCGCGCAGGCAGTGATCTGCAACAGCGGCAATGCTAACACCTGCAATGCAGACGGCATTGAGATCGCAGAAAAGATGTGCGCTCTCACCGGCGAAGTTCTTTCCATTCCCGCTACCGACGTGATCGTTGCTTCTACCGGCGTCATCGGTCAGACTCTGGACATCGCTCCCATTGCCGCAGGCATGGATGAGCTTGCCAAGGGTCTCACCAAGGACGGCAGCCCTCTGGCCGCCGAAGCCATCATGACCACCGACACCGAAGCCAAGGAAATCGCCGTGGAATTTGAAGTGGGCGGCAAGACCTGCATTCTCGGCGGTATCGCC
>JAZQUM010000069.1:0-1806 GCA_045631305.1 Oscillospiraceae bacterium
TTTTCATTCTTCTTACCTCTTCCATTGGATTTTCTTCCGGAGTCAATCGGAAGTCACTCAGTGGTGCACAAAACTACACGCACCGAATACCACGACATTGTAGCATGTCTTTTCGAAAAATACAAGTGTTTTTATGAAAAAGATAAAAAACTTTATTTCCGGTTATTTCACCTATTATTTTCTATGCTTCCGCCCTGTTTTGCATCATTTTCACAATTATTTATCGTGTTTTCACCCACAATTTCACAAGATTGGTGAAAAACTTTTTTATCTGCAAACTGCTGCGTTAAGAAAGAAAACGCGCGCCGCAGTTACGCGGCGCGCCGGGATGATTTTGTATCTTAATAATTGGTCTCGTGAACTTCGAAATAAGCCTTGGGATGGGCGCAGGTGGGGCACAGCTCGGGGGCCTTGGTACCCACAATCAGATGGCCGCAGTTACGGCACTCCCAAACCTTCACTTCGCTCTTTTCGAAGACCTGTGCAGTTTCCACATTGTGCAGCAGTGCGCGATAACGCTCCTCGTGGTGCTTTTCGATGGCAGCAACCAGGCGGAACTTGGCAGCCAGCTCGTGGAAGCCCTCTTCCTCAGCAGTCTTGGCAAAGCCATCATACATATCGGTCCACTCGTAGTTTTCGCCTTCGGCAGCATGCAGCAGGTTTTCAGCAGTGTTGCCGATGCCTTCCAGCTCCTTCAGCCACAACTTTGCGTGCTCCTTCTCGTTGTCAGCGGTCTTCAGGAACAGGGCAGCGATCTGCTCGAAGCCTTCCTTCTTGGCCTTGGATGCGAAATAGGTGTACTTGTTGCGAGCCATGGATTCGCCGGCAAAGGCAGCCTCCAGGTTCTTCTCGGTCTGGGTGCCTGCATATTTGTTTGCCATAGGGATTACCTCCATAAATGAATTGATAATTTGATTATAACAGATTTTTTGGCTTTATCAACCGGTTTTTTCTGGTTTACTTACCAAACTGCGCTGCCACGTTCTTCAGCATCTGGCGAATGGGCAGCTGATAGGGGCAACGCGTCTCACACACACCGCAATCGACGCAGTCGGATGCCGTTTTACCCATTGCGTGATAGCGCTGCTTGGCCCAATCAGCCAAACCATAGCGATTGAGGTAGCCTTCCATCAGGAACATAGAGTAAATGGAGATGCCCGCGGTGCAGGGTGCGCAATAATTGCACCGGCGGCAGAACTGGGTGCCCAATTGATCCCGGATCGCCTGGCATTTTTCCAGTTCTTCCTGGGTAAGCGGGGTGCGATCCTCTGCCGCGGCCAGATTTTGCGCAAGTTCCGTTTCCGCTGCCATACCGGGGATCACCACGGTAGCGCCTTCATTCTGCAAAATCCAGCGGATGGCCAGGGTAGCATCGTCGATGGCACCGCCTGCCAGGGGTTTCATCACAATGATGCCCACATTCTTCTCATATGCCTTGCGGATCAGTTCCTCGCCCTGGGTTTCTACAATATTATAAGGGAACATAATGGTTTCCACCCAGTCGTAACCCAACGCCTGCTCGAAAACAGCAGTGGTGTGGGCGGTGACACCCAGATGGCCGATCTTGCCGGCCTCTTTGGCCTCCATCAGCGCTTCCAACGCACCGCCGGGGGCACAAACCTTCTCCAGATCCTCCGGGGTGGGATTGTGGATCTGATAAAGATCGATATGATCGGTACGCAGATTGCCCAGGCTGATTTCAATATCCCGGGCCATGCTCTCTTTGTCCCGGGACATGCTCTTGGTAGCCAGCACAAAGTGCTCCCGGATGCCCTCCAGGCCGTAACCCAGGTATTCTTCACTGAC
>JAZQUM010000070.1:0-22128 GCA_045631305.1 Oscillospiraceae bacterium
ATCGAAATGGCAAACCGCATTTCCCACGAGTTTGATGGCAAGCTGCGTCTGAGCTATTCCGGCGGTGCCGATGCTCTGAACATCGAAAAACTCTTTGATTGCAATATTTGGCCCATTACCATGGCCACCACTCTCCTCAAGCCCGGCGGATATCAGCGTCTGAAGCAGATCGGTGACATTCTGGAAAAGAAGCCTTACCGTCCCTTCACTGCTGTGGATGTGGAAAAGACTGCAGCCCTCGCTCTTTCCATCCGCTCTGATAAGAACCATGTCAAGGCTGTAAAGCCTCTTCCCAAGCGCAAGCTGGAAGGCAAGGCACCCGTGATCGACTGCTTCACTGCCCCCTGCAAGGGCGGCTGCCCCATCGGTCAGGATATTCCCGAATATATCGAACTCTGCCGTCAGGGCCGCTACATGGATGCACTGAAGGTCATCACCGAAAAGAACCCCCTGCCCTTCATCACCGGCACCATCTGCGCTCATCACTGCATGGATAAGTGCACCCGCAACTTCTATGAAAATTCCGTACAGATCCGCCACACCAAGCTGGTGGCAGCTGAGCGCGGTTACGACGCGCTGATGAGCCGTCTGGAAACTCCTGCCAAGAAGACCGATAAGGTCCGCGCAGCCATCATCGGCGGCGGCCCCACCGGTATGTCTGCTGCATATTTCCTGGGCCGCGCAGGCATCCCCGTTACCATCTTTGAACGCGAAGCCAAACTGGGCGGTATCGTCCGCCACGTGATCCCCGGCTTCCGTATCAGCGATGAAGCCATCGATAAGGATGTTGCCCTGATGGAAAAGATGGGCGTTGAAGTAAAGACCAACACCGTGGCTCCCTCCGTTGCCGAACTCAAGGCTCAGGGTTATACCCATATCCTTGTTGCCTGCGGCGCATGGAAGGCCGGCACCCTGGATATCCCCGGCAAGGTACTGCCCGTTATCGCTTGGATGAAGGATGTAAAGGCCGGCAAGGTTGAAGAACTGGGCCATGTAGCTGTTATTGGCGGCGGCAACACCGCTATGGACGCTGCCCGCCTCGCTCTTCGCAGCGGCGCTGCTTCTTCCACCGTGGTTTATCGCCGCACCAAGAAATTCATGCCCGCCGATGCAGAAGAACTGGAACTGGCTCTTGCTGATGGCGTTCAGTTCCTGGAACTGGTATCTCCCGTTAAGCAGGAAAACGGCAAGCTTCTCTGCCGCAAGATGGTTCTGGGCGATTTCGATGCTTCCGGCCGCTGCAGCGTAACGGAAACTGACGAACTCGTTGAGATTCCCTGCGACACCGTGATCTCCGCCGTAGGCGAAAAGGTAGACGATGCCTTCATGGCTTCCAACGGCATTGAACTGGATGCCAAGGGCCGTCCCGCCTTCAAGACCAATGTGGACGGTGTTTACACCGCAGGTGACGCAAAGCGCGGTCCCGCTACCGTGGTAGAAGGCATTGCCGATGCCACCGCTTTCGCTGAAGCTGTTATCGGCGCAGCACATAAGTTTGAACTACCCTGCGGCTCTGCTCCCTCTTATGACGATGCCGCTGCCAAGAAGGGCATCCTCTGCGAATCTGCCAAGTGCGAAGGCGACCGCTGCCTCAACTGCAACACCGTTTGCGAATGCTGCGTAGATGTCTGCCCCAACCGCGCCAATGTCATCATCGAGCTGCCTGACGGCCGCCACCAGATCGTTCATGTGGACAGAATGTGTAACGAATGCGGCAACTGCGCCGTCTTCTGCCCCTACAGTTCTTCCCCCTACAAGGAAAAGCTGACTCTGTTCCAGGATCGCGAAAACTTCGATGCCTCCCCCGAAAACAACGGCTTCATGCCTCTGGGCGGCAGAAAGATCCTGATCCGTCTGGACGGCAAGACCATGGAATACGACCTTTCCACCGACAAGGGCATTCCCAACGACATCGAAATGCTGATCGTTACCATCTACCTGAAGTACGGTTATCTTATGGCTTAATTTGTGGATTTTTTATCCACACACTCCTCTTTGAAGCATGGGGACGAGAATTTTCTCGTCCCCATGCTTTTTGTACAAATTTTATCTCTTAACAGCTCTTTTATTGATTTTCCCTCTTTTTTGTGATATATTTTGAAAAAATAAGTATGAGGAGCTGCCTTATGACCTCTTTGGAACGCAGAGAACTTGTCCACGAAATTCTTATATCTGCAAATGAGCCCATCAGCGCTACTGCTTTGGCAAACCGCTTTTCTGTCAGCCGTCAGGTAATTGTGGGCGATATCGCTTTGCTCCGTGCCTCAGGCTGCTCCATTATCTCCACCCCCCGTGGATATTACATCGAAAAAGAGCGTTCCCATCTCATCACTCACCGACTGATCTGCTGCCACAGTGATGCAGACATGCAGGAAGAACTCAACACCATTGTTGATTGCGGCTGCAAAGTTCTTAATGTTATTGTAGAGCACCCTATCTATGGCGCTTTGACCGGCGAACTGCAGATCGGCTCCCGTCTGGATGTGGAGTATTTTGTTGAACGCGTGCGCTCAAATGAAGCGCTTCCTCTCTCTGCCCTTACGGAAGGCCTTCATACTCACACCATTTCCTGTCCCAACGAAGAATCTTTCCACCGCCTTCGGGAACTGCTTTTCCAGCGCGGTTTTTTGGTAAACGCAAAGTAACTTTTCTCCAAAGGTTGACATTTCTATAAAATATATTTACAATAAACCGGCAGGTGTCAAGACATCTGCCGGTTTATGATTTTTTAAGGACGCGTGATTTTATGAATGCAATCAAAGCTTTTCTTAAGCGAAAAAATATTGTGATCTCTGCCCGTCACTACGGTATCGATGCCATGAGCGCTATGGCACAGGGTCTTTTCTGCACGTTGCTGGTAGGCACCATTCTTGATACTTTGGGCAAACACCTTGGTATCGGTTTCCTGGCGGAAATCGTTGCCACCGTGGGTAAGGGCGACGCTGCTGTTGCCTACACCATCGGCGGTCTTGCCTCGGCAATGGTAGGCCCTGCTATGGCAGTTGCCATCGGCTATTCGCTGCAAGCGCCCGCGCTGGTACTCTTCTCTTTAGTTCCTGTTGGCTATGCCACCAATGTGATGGGTGGTGCAGGTGGCCCTTTGGCAGTTTTGATCGTTGCTATTGTTGCTGCTGAATTCGGCAAGGCTGTTTCCAAGGAAACCAAAATCGATATTCTGGTAACGCCCATCGTCACTATCCTTATTGGTGTGGGCCTCTCCTGCCTCATTGCCAAACCCATCAGTACTGCCGCCAGCTATGTTGGCACCCTTATTATGATGGCCACCGAGCTTCAACCCTTCTGGATGGGTATTGCCGTTTCCGTGTTGGTAGGTATCGCGCTGACTCTTCCCATTTCCTCTGCCGCTATCTGCTCTGTGCTGGGTCTTACCGGTCTTGCAGGCGGCGCTGCGGTTGCCGGATGCTGCGCGCAGATGGTTGGCTTTGCCGTGATGAGCTTCCGCGAAACCCGCTGGGGCGGCCTGGTAAGCCAGGGCCTTGGCACCTCTATGCTGCAGATGGGCAATATCGTCCGCAATCCCCGCATCTGGATCCCCCCTATTCTCACCTCTGCCATTACAGGTCCCCTTGCTACTTGCCTGTTCCATCTTGAAATGAACGGTGCTCCCGTTTCCTCGGGTATGGGCACCTGCGGTCTGGTTGGTCCCATCGGTGTCTGGACCGGTTGGCTTTCTCCCAGCGAGATCGCCCTTTCCCACGGTGCCGCTGCCGTAACTCCCACCACATCCCACTGGGTTGCCCTTGCTTTGATCTGCGTGGTGCTGCCCGCAGTTCTTACCTGGGCTTTCGGTCTTGTTGCCCGCAAAATCGGCTGGATCAAAGAAGGCGACCTTACTCTTAACTAAAGCTTCAAAAGGCTTCGGATATGTTATCCGAAGCCTTTTTCTTTCCTCTTTTACCCAACTTCCGTATGGATATTTCCCCTCAAATATGCTAAACTGTTTTCAAGATTTCAAGAAGGAGTGATGTGCAATGAAAACTTTGCTCAAAGGCGGCATCGTAGTCACCGCAAACGGCCCCAAAAAGGCCGATGTACTCATCGACGGTGAGAAGATCTCCAAGGTTGGCCGTAATCTCACCTGCAGCGATGCATCCGTGGTAAATGTTGCCGACCAACTCCTTTTCCCCGGTTTTATTGATGCCCACACCCATTTCGATCTGGATGTGTGCAACACCACCACAGCCGATAACTTTTCCACCGGCTCCAAAGCAGCGCTTATGGGCGGCACCACTACCATCATTGACTATGCCTGCCCCAATAAAGGTGAATCTTTGCAGCACGGTCTTGATCTGTGGCACACCAAGGCAGATGGCTACACTTATTGCGACTACAGCTTCCACATGACCATTGACGACTGGAACGAGTCCATTGAAAAAGAAGTGGCCAATATGTTTGCCGCAGGTATCACCTCTTTCAAGATGTACACCACTTACTCCGCCATGCAGATCAGCGATGGGGACATGTACCTTGCACTGAAAAAGCTGAAAAAATTCGGCGGCATCTGCGGTGTCCACTGCGAAAACAGCGGCGTTATCGATGCTAAAATCGCTGAGCGCAAAGCCGCCGGCAAAATGGGTGTTGCTTCCCACGCTATCACCCGCCCCGATTATCTGGAAGCCGAGGCCGTTGCCCGGGTACTGCGCATTGCTCAGGCCGCTGATACCCCTATTATCATCGTGCATCTCACCAGCGAAGCCGCCATGCACGAAGTGGAGATTGCCCGCAAGCGTGGTCAGAAAGTTTATGTTGAAACCTGCCCGCAGTACCTGCTGCTGGATGAAAGCGTTTATTTCAACGAGGATTATTCTACCGCTGCCCGCTATGTCTGTGCTCCTCCCCTGCGCACCGATCTGGACCAGCGCTATCTTTGGAAAGCACTGCGCCGTGACGAAATTCAGACCATCGCCACCGATCACTGCAGCTTTACTTTAGAGCAGAAAGATGCCGGCAAAGAGGATTTCACTAAAATCCCCGGCGGCCTTCCCGGCGTGGAAAACCGCGGCGAGCTGATCTATTCTTACGGTGTTGCCACCCGCAAGATCTCCCTTGCACAGATGTGCCGCCTACTCAGCGAAAACCCCGCCCGTCTATACGGACTTTTCCCTCGCAAAGGCATCATTCGCAAAGGCAGCGATGCCGATATCGTGGTTTACGATCCCCGCGCCAGCCATGTGATCCGCGGTGAAGATATGACCGCTAACGTGGACTACACCCCCTACGAAGGTTTTGTTACCTCCGGCGGTATCTCCATGGTATTCCTGCGAGGCAATCTGGCAGTAAGAAACGGAAAAGTAGTCACTGACCGCTGCGGCAAATATCTGGTGCGCGGCAAAAATAATCTTGTATGAGCGCGCCCCATTTCGATACCGACCGCCAGACGGTGGTCCTCTGCGGTGCAGGCCATGTTTCCGCAGCCCTTGGCACAGTGCTTTACCCCTTAGGCTGGCAGATTATCGTAATAGATGATCGGGAAAATCTTTTAACCAAAGACCGCTTCCCTTACGCTCATCATCTTCTTTTCGATTCCTTTGCCAACCTCTCGGCGTATAATTTCCCCGCCGACAGCTATTATGTCACCATGACCCACGCCCACGAGTTGGACTTTGCTTGCCTTGCCGCCATCCTCTCCCGTGAGTTTGGTTATGCAGGAATGCTGGGCAGCAAAACAAAAGCCGCAAAAGCGTTTGAAGCTCTTCGCGACCGCGGTTTTGGTGATGAACTTCTCTCCCGCATCCACACCCCCATCGGTCTTCCCATCGGCGCTGAAACCCCCGGCGAGATCGCTGTATGCATTGCAGCGGAAATGATCCGCGTGTACCGCTCCGCTCCCCATGACCATGTGGATGCCTCTGTAAAAGCCGCCTTGCAGCAGCAGGGCGAAAAAATCCTGGCAACGGTGGTAGCCACCGCCGGCATAACCTCCCGTCAGAAGGGCGCTTCCATGGTGGTTTTTGCTGACGGAAAAACCGCAGGCACCGTGGGCGGCGGCAGCATCGAGCATGAAGCGATTCAAAGATCTCTTGCCATGCTCTCCACTTCCGCTCCTGATACAGAAGAAATTTTATCCAATCACACAGGCGGCGAAATGACCATCCGCTTTGAACGCAAATAAAAAGAAGCACTCATACGAGTGCTTCTTTTTTTCTTTTTTCTGCTTCGCCGGATCAATTCTTCTTGTCTTCCTGCTTGATGTCGATATAGGAATACAGCGTGTATTTCGAGATACCGAAATACTTAGCGATCTTATCACCGGATTTGGTAACAAGGAAAGCGCCGTTCTTATTCAGGAACTGAATGGCCTTCACCTTATCTTCCTTATTCATCAGCGCCACAGGCTTACCCACCAACGCAACAGACTGCTCAATAAGTTCGGTAAGCAGATCATTTACGTTAACGATCTTTTCCGGCTCGCTCTGAACCTTATCCTGTGTTCCTACAAGATCCTTGATCGCATTATCCACCAACAACAGCGCAGAAATATCATAGTTAATGGAAAGGATCGCAGTGACTTTTCCCTTGCTGTTTTTAATATACATCGTGGATGACTTCAGAATCTTTCCATCAGGAGTCTTGGTAAGGTATGCCAGATGGTCCTGCTTATCCACATTGCCTTCCCGCAAAAAGTCCATTACGACTTTTGAGGCACCGTCACCCAATTTACGACCGCTGACATGACCGTTCTCGATTACTACCACCGAGCTTTCCGCACGGTGGCCGCTGACATCGTGAACCAACACTTCACAATTGCTGCCAAACTGTGCAGCAATCCCCGCGGCGATCTGTCGAAGCATTTCAAGTTTTCCGGCTTCCATAGCTCATCCACCTTCCTTCTTAAAATTATTTGTTCCTAAAAACAATTTTTTATCTACACCTATATCATAATAAGTTATCATCTTTCCGTCAATCACTTTTTCACAAAAATTTTTTTAGCTTTTCAAAAATTTTGTTTGACATATTCGAAACATGTGGTATCATAGAATTACAGAAAGAATTGCCCAAAAGAATCATATAATCAAAACATAGTTTCGTATATTTTAACGGAGGTACACATATGGATTTTGAAATTATCAAGAAAGCAGCCGAAGCATATAAGGACGACATGTCCAAGTTCCTGCGTGATATGATCGCCATCCCCTCTGAGTCCTGCGAAGAAGAAGGCGTTGTTAAACGCATTGCCCAGGAGCTGGAAAAGCTGGGCTATGACAAGGTTGAAATCGACGGTCTCGGCAACGTGATCGGTTGGATGGGCACTGGCGACAAGATCATCGCCATCGACTCCCATATCGATACCGTAGGTATCGGCAACATCAAGAACTGGGAACACGATCCCTACGAAGGCTATGAAACCGACTCCATCATCTATGGCCGCGGCGCAAGCGACCAAGAGGGCGGCATGGCTTCCGCAGCATACGGCGCAAAGATCGCCAAGGATCTGGGCCTGATCCCCGAAAACTACACCATCATGGTAGTTGGTTCTGTTCAGGAAGAAGACTGCGACGGTATGTGCTGGCAGTACATCGTAAACAAGTACTTCCCCAGTAAGGAAGAAGCACAGCGCCGCATCGAATTCGTCATCTCCACCGAACCTACCGACGGCGGTATCTATCGTGGCCACCGCGGCCGCATGGAAATCCGCGTTGACGTAAAGGGTGTTTCCTGCCACGGCAGCGCTCCCGAACGCGGCGACAACGCTATCTACAAGATGGCAGACATCCTGCAGGATATCCGTGCACTGAATGAAAACGATGCAGAAGAAGGCACCGAAATCAAGGGCCTCGTAAAGATGCTGGATCCCAAGTACAACCCCGAACATTGGGAAGACGCCCGTTTCCTGGGCCGCGGCACCTGCACCACCTCTCAGATCTTCTATACCTCTCCTTCCCGCTGCGCCGTTGCAGATAGCTGCGCTATCTCCATTGACCGCCGCATGACCGCAGGCGAAACCTGGGACTCCTGCCTGGAAGAAATCCGTCAGCTGCCCGCTGTGAAGAAGTACGGCGAAGACGTAAAGGTTTCCATGTACATGTATGACCGTCCCGCATGGACCGGCGAAGTATATGAAACCGAATGCTTCTTCCCCACCTGGATCAACCACGAATCCGCAGCTCACGTTCAGGCTCTCATCGATGCTCACCACGGTCTGTGGGGCGAAGAAAGACTCTATGCCGACGACGTTGCCAAGGAAAAGCGCGTAGGCCGTCCCCTCACCGATAAGTGGACCTTCTCCACCAACGGTGTTTCCATCCAGGGCCGTTACGGTATCCCCTGCGTAGGCTTCGGCCCCGGTGCTGAATCTCAGGCACACGCTCCCAACGAAATCAACTGGAAGCAGGATCTGGTTGTCTGCGCTGCTCTGTATGCCGCAGTTCCCGGTCTCTACAAGGAAGAAAACAAGACCGCCAATGTAACTCAGTTCCGTCAGAGCCTCACCGACAACGACATTCAGTAATCAAAAATTTACAGGGGATGCATCTGCATCCCCTATCCACTAAATAATTGGAAGGAGAAATACTTATGAGTAAGACTATCGAACTGGCTCGCCACCTTGAGACCCTGCGCATCAACGACATGTATAAGTCCGACTTCTACTGGACCTGGGATAAGACCGATGACGAACTGGACGCTATCTTCACCGTAGCCGATGCGCTGCGTGATCTGCGTGAACGCAACAAGAGCACCAAGGTCTTTAACTCCGGCCTCGGCATCTCCCTCTTCCGCGATAACTCTACCCGTACCCGTTTCTCCTTTGCTTCCGCCTGCAACCTGCTGGGTCTGGAAGAACAGGTACTGGATGAAAAGAAGTCTCAGATTGCTCACGGCGAAACCGTTCGCGAAACCGCCAACATGGTCTCCTTCATGGCAGACGTTATCGGTATCCGCGATGATATGTACATCGGCCAGGGCCACACCTACATGAAGACCTTTATGGACGCTCTGGAAGACGGCTACCGCCAGGGCATTCTGGAACAGCGCCCCACTCTGGTAAACCTGCAGTGCGACGTGGACCATCCCACTCAGTGCATGGCCGACATGCTGCATCTTATCCACTATTTCGGCGGTGTTGAAAACCTGAAGGGCAAGAAGATCGCCATGACCTGGGCATATTCTCCCTCTTACGGCAAGCCCCTCTCCGTTCCTCAGGGTGTTATCGGCCTCATGACCCGCTTCGGCATGGATGTTGTTCTGGCTCACCCCGAAGGCTATGAAGTAATGCCCGAGATCGAAGAAGTTGCCAAGAAGAATGTAGAAAAGAACGGCGGCTCCTTCACCAAGACCAACTCCATGGCTGAAGCCTTCAAGGACGCCGATATCGTTTATCCCAAGTCTTGGGCTCCCTTCGCTGCTATGGAAGAACGCACCAAGCTCTATTCCGCAGGCGACCAGAAGGGCATCGACGAACTTGAAAAGAAGCTCCTTGCTCAGAACGCTCAGCATAAGGATTGGGCTTGCACCGAAGAAATGATGAGCCTCACCAAGGACGGCAAGGCCCTCTATCTCCACTGCCTGCCCGCCGACATCACCGGCCTGAGCTGCGAAGAAGGCGAAGTTGATAACTCCGTATTCGACCGCTACATCGTTCCTCTCTACAAGCAGGCTTCCTACAAGCCCTATATCATCGCTGCCATGATTTTCATGAGCCAGGTAAAGGATCCTGTTAAGGCTCTTATGGCAATGGATAGTGTTGACAATCAGCGAAAAATGTTTTAATATAAGTTCATAATGCAGATTGAGCGGGCTTGCCCCGATTCTCATTGATTTTCTGCGAATAAATATGGCAGGAGTGTTCCTCATTTCTGCCATATTAATTTTTCTACACGAGAGGGTTATTGAATTATGAGCAAGCGTATCGTTATCGCTCTGGGCGGCAACGCTCTGGGCAACACTCCCGCAGAACAGCTGGAACTGGTTACCAAGACCGCACAGCCCATCGTTGACCTCATCGAAGCAGGCAACGAAGTTGTTATCGCACACGGCAACGGCCCCCAGGTTGGTATGATCAACCTCGGCATGAGCACTGCTGCTGAAGCTAAGGCTATCAAGTCCGACATGCCCTTCCCCGAATGCGGCGCTATGAGCCAGGGCTACATCGGCTATCACCTGCAGAACGCTATCGGCAACGAACTGGCTGCACGCGGCCTGAACAAGGACGTTGCTACCATCGTTACCCAGGTTCTGGTAGATGAAGCTGACCCCGCTTTCCAGAATCCCACCAAGCCCATCGGCGCTTTCTATGATAAGGAAACCGCAGATCGCATCGCTGCTGAAAAGGGCTACACCATGGTAGAAGACGCCGGCCGTGGCTATCGTCAGGTTGTTCCTTCCCCCAAGCCCGTTGACGTTATCGAAAAGAACATGGTTAACTCCCTGATCGACAACGGCTACGTAGTAATCACCGTTGGCGGCGGCGGCATCCCCGTAATCCGCAAGGACGGCAAGCTCTACGGTACTCCCGCAGTTATCGATAAGGACTTCGCTTCCGCTAAGCTGGCTGAACTCATCAAGGCTGACAACCTGGTCATCCTCACCGCTGTTGATCGCGTTGCTATCAACTGGGGCAAGCCCAACCAGGAATCCCTGAACGAAATGAGCATTGCCGAAGCTGAAAAGTACTGCGAAGAAGGTCACTTTGCTCCCGGCTCCATGCTGCCCAAGGTAAAGGCTGCTATCAGCTTTGCTCAGACCGGCGGCGAAGCTATCATCGCTTCTCTGGAAAATGCTGGCGCTGCTATCAAGGGCGAATCCGGCACCAAGGTTTACAAGTAATCCTTACTCATACAAAAGAGGAAAACGGAAATCCCGTTTTCCTCTTTTTTTGTCTTTCCTTCAAAATATTTTTTAGATTCGAATCACTTGCCCCCGCTCCTTTTCGGCAGTAGTGCCTATATGACCCTATGATTTTTGGTTGTTTTACACAATCTCCCTAAATATTTTTTTGATTTTTTGCCTCTTGTAGCCAATTTGTTATTGATATTTCCAAAATTTTTTTGTATAATAACAGCAAGTGGAAGACCCATATTTTTTAAGAAGTAGGTCAACAATTTCACCATAATTTTTAAGGAGGAAAAGTATATGAAAAAGTTTCTTGCACTGATGCTCGCACTTGTCATGGTTCTGTCTCTGGTTGCCTGCGGCAGCAGCTCCGAAGACACCGCTACTGACGACACCACTGCCAGCGATGCACCCGACATCAAGGTCGGTGCTATCTACATTGGTGACGAAAACGAAGGTTATACCGCAGCTCACATGAACGGTCTGAAGGCTGCTATGGCTAACCTGAACATCCCCGAAGACTGCTACATCGAGTACACTGTTATCCCCGAAGATAACACCGCTTACGACAAGTGTGTTGACCTGGCTGAAGCAGGCTGCAACCTCATCTTCACCAACTCCTACGGTCATCAGACTTACACCCAGCAGGCAGCAAACGAATACCCCGAAGTTCAGTTTGTAGCTCTGACCGGTGACCTGGCTGCTCTCAGTGGTCTTCCCAACCTGAAGAACGCATTCCCCCACACCTTTGAATCCCGCTATGTATCCGGTGTTGTTGCCGGTATGAAGCTGAAGGAACTGATGGATGCCGGCGAAGTAACCGATCCTTATGTTGGTTATGTTGGTGCATTCCCCTACGCTGAAGTAGTTTCCGGTTACACCGCATTCTTCCTGGGCGTTCGCAGCATCGTTCCCGAAGCTCACATGGACGTTCAGTACACCAACTCCTGGTTCGACCTGACCAAGGAAGCAGAAGCTGCTAACGCTCTGATCGCTCGTGGCTGCGTTATCATCAGCCAGCACGCTGACTCCACCGGCGCTCCCTCCGCTTGCGAAGCCGCTCTTGCTGAAGGCACCACCGTTTACTGCGTAGGTTACAACATTGACATGCTGAGCGTTGCTCCCACTGCGGCTCTGACCTCCGCTACCAACAACTGGGTCAAGTACTATGAATATGCTCTGACTCAGGCTCTCAACGGTGAAGATATCATGACCGACTGGTCCGAAGGCTATGCTAACGATGCTGTAGCTATCACCGAACTGGGTGCTTCCTGCGCAGCAGGCACTGCTGAAAAGGTTGACGAAGTTATCGCCGCCATCAAGGACGGCAGCCTGCAGGTATTTGACACCGCTTCCTTCACCGTTGGCGGCGAAGTAGTTACTTCCGCTCTGGCTATCGACACCGATGGCGACTGGGTCAATGACACCGCTGAAGCTATCATCGATGGCGCATTCGTCGAATCTTATCATCGCGCAGCTCCCTACTTCGCACTGCGCATCGATGGTATCACCGAACTGACCGCTGAATAATCCTGATCTAAAAAAGAACTGCCTTCGGGCAGTTCTTTTTTTTTGCTTTTTTTCATATAATGTTCTATTCCGTGCCCTCCCCACCCTTTGTCAAAAACTAACACTTTTTTTGCAAATCTAAAAATTTTTTTGTATATTTTATAGACATCTACCAAAATTTGTGTTAGAATTAAGTATAAAAATTTAGGGGCAGAGAAACCACAGTTTCTCTAAATTTCCCTAGAGAAAGGATGACAGCCTTGAAAACTGTTAACGCCGTAAAAATGGAGAATATCACCAAGCGGTTCGGCAGCATCGTTGCTAACGATGGCGTTAATCTGGAACTGCATGAAGGTGAGATCCTATCACTGCTTGGCGAAAACGGCAGTGGCAAAACCACCCTTATGAACATGCTCTCCGGCATCTATTATCCCGAAGAGGGCCAGATCTATGTTCATGATAAACCTGTTACGATTTCCTCCCCGAAGGACGCTTTTGATAACGGTATCGGCATGATCCACCAG
Organism: Oscillospiraceae bacterium; assembly: GCA_045631305.1. Classification (GTDB taxonomy): domain Bacteria; phylum Bacillota; class Clostridia; order Oscillospirales; family Oscillospiraceae; genus JAZQUM01. The sequence goes on from JAZQUM010000070.1 coordinate 12,825, forward strand.
CACTTCAAGCTGGTAGATGTATTTACCGCCACTGAAAATATTATCCTGGGTCTGGAAGGCGAAGGAAAACTGGATCTTAAGGCAGCTGCTCAGAAAGTTTCTGAAATCTGCGAAAAGTACGGTTTTGATATCGACCCCAACATGAAGATCTACGACATGTCTGTTTCTCAGAAACAGACCGTCGAAATCATCAAGGTTCTTTACCGCGGTGCAAGCATCCTGATCCTGGATGAACCCACCGCTGTACTGACCCCCCAGGAAACCGATAAGCTCTTCACCATCATGCGCGCTATGAAGGCTGACGGTAAGTCCCTGATCATCATCACCCACAAGCTGCACGAAGTGCTGGATGTTTCCGACCGCGTTGCCGTTCTCCGCAAGGGCAAGTACATCGGTGATGTTCTCACCAAGGACGCTAACCAGCAGTCCCTGACGGACATGATGGTAGGCCACAGTGTAGCACTGAATATCAACCGTCCCGATCCCGTGGATCCCAAACCCCGCATCGTGATCGAAAACCTCACCGCTTACGACGAACTGGGTGTTAAGCGTCTGGATAAGGTCAGCTTCACCATTAACAGCGGCGAAGTTCTCGGTATTGCAGGCGTTGCAGGTTCCGGCCAGCGCGAACTGCTGGAATCCATCGCAGGCCTCTATCCTGTAGCTGAAGGCAGCATCACCTATACCAACCCCAAAGACGGGAAGGACACCAACCTGGTAGGCCTGGATCCCCTTTCCATCAAAAAGCTGGGCATCGGCATGAACTTCGTTCCTGAAGACCGTCTGGGCATGGGCCTTGTAGGCTCCATGGGTATGACGGGCAACATGCTCCTTCGCTCCTGGCGCAAGGGCAAAGGTATTTTCGTGAACCGCAAAGATCCCGAAAAGCTGGCAAAGACCATTTGGGAAGAACTTGGCGTTGTCACTCCCAGCACCAGCTTCCCTGTACGCCGTATGTCCGGTGGTAATGTACAGAAGGTTCTGGTAGGCCGTGAAATCGCACAGAACCCCTCCGTTCTTATGACGGCATACGCTGTGCGCGGTCTTGACATCAACACCTCCTACACCATCTATAACCTCCTGACCAAGGAAAAGATGAAAGGCACCGCCGTTGTTTACGTCGGCGAAGATTTGGACGTTCTGCTGGAACTGTGCGACCGACTGGTTGTTCTCTGCGGCGGTCAGGTTTCCGGTGTGGTAGACGCCCGCACCATCACCAAAGAAGAAGTTGGCCTTTTGATGACCCAGCACAGAAAGGAGGGCGTTGAAGCATGAGTAAACTTCATTCCTCTCACGAGCCTATGCTCTTAATGAGCAAACGCGGCGAAGTGCTCCCCGGTTGGAAGGCTTGGGGCATCCGCCTTATCGCACTCCTCCTCTCTTTGATCGCCAGCGGTCTTCTGATCATGGTGATCGTACAGATCAACCCCATCGAGGTATACGCCACCATCATCGATGGTGCCCTCGGTACCACCAAGCGCTTCTGGGTCACCACGCGAGACGCCATGACGATGCTTTGTATCGCTGTCGGTCTTGCCCCGGCCTTTAAGATGAAATTCTGGAACATCGGCGCAGAAGGTCAGATCCTGGTAGGCGGTATTGCTACCGCAGCCTGCATGATCTACTTCAAGACCCTTCCCCTTCCCTTGCTGATGCTTCTCATGATGGTCACCAGCTTGGCTGCAGGTGCTCTCTGGGGCTTCCTTCCCGGTTTCTTCAAATCCCGTTGGAATACCAACGAGACCCTCTTCACGCTGATGATGAACTACATCGCCATTCAGCTCACCAGCTTCTGTGTATCTCTTTGGGAAAATCCCTACGGCTCCAACTCCGTCGGTATCATCAACCCCATGGACTACGCCGGCTGGATCCCCAACCTTTTCTCCGAAGGTGTAAACCGTGACTTTGGTTGGAACGTGATCATCGTAATGGCAGTTACGCTGTTCATGTATCTCTACCTGTCCAAGTCCAAGCAGGGCTATGAAATTGCCGTTATCGGTGACTCCGTCCGCACCGCCCGCTATGCAGGCATCCGCGTGAACCGCGTGTATGTTCGCACCATGCTGATCTCCGGTGCTTTCTGCGGTCTGGCAGGTTTCGTAACCGTAGCCGGTTCCGCCCACACCATTTCTACCAACACTGCCGGTGGCCGCGGCTTTACCGCTATCATCGTTGCCTGGCTCAGCCAGTTCAACTCGGTGGTTATGATCATCTTCTCCTTCCTGCTCATCATCCTGCAGAAGGGTGCTATGCAGATCGCTTCTACTTACAGTCTGAGCCACGAAGTATCTGAAATGATCACCGGTATCATCCTTTTCTTCCTGCTGGGCAGTGAGTTCTTCGTCAACTATACTGTGAAATTCCGTGGAAAGAAGGTGAGCAAGTAATGACAGCTATTCTTAGTCTTTTTACTTCCGCTATCGCTTTCGGTACCATCATCATGTATGGTGCTCTCGGTGAAATCCTGACGGAAAAGGCCGGTCACCTGAACCTCGGTGTTCCCGGCATCATGTATCTGGGCGGTATCTGCGGCCTGCTCCCCGTATTCTTCTATGAGAATTCCGGCGGCACTTCCAAGGTCGTATGCTTGATTTTGAGCCTTGTCTGCAGCTTCCTGGGTGCAGCGTTGGGCGGTCTTATCTATGCATTTTTGACCATTACCCTCCGCGCCAACCAGAATGTAACCGGCTTGACCCTCACCATCTTCGGCGGCGGTGTGGCTAACTTCTTCGGCGGCTCCCTGAATAAGCTTTCCGGCGGCGTAGGTCAGGTCAGCGTTGCTCTCACCAGCAGCATTTACCGTGCTAAGATTCCCGGTCTCTCTGATCTGGGTACTGCAGGTAAGCTTTTCTTCTCCTATGGTTTCATGGTCTACGCAGCTATCGCGCTTGCTTTGATCATGGCTTTCTTCCTCACCAAGACCAGAGCCGGTCTGAATCTCCGCTCCACCGGCGAAAATCCCAGCACTGCTGATGCAGCAGGCATCAATGTTACCATCTATAAGTACCTTGCCACTTGTGTGGGCGCCGGTATCTCCGGCCTTGGCGGTCTGTTCTATGTTATGGACTACATCAAGGGCACCTGGGCAAACGACGGCATCATCGAAGGTCTTGGCTGGCTGGCAGTAGCTCTGGTTATCTTCACCACCTGGAAGCCCATCAATGCCATCTGGGGTTCCTACCTCTTTGGCTTCGTCTACTGGGCATACCTCTACATCCCCGGTCTGACTCGTGGCTCTCAGGAAATTTTCAAGATGCTTCCCTATGTGGTAACGCTGGTAGTTCTGATCATCGTTTCCATGCGTAAGAAAAGAGAAAATCAGCCGCCTGCGGCTCTCGGCCTCTCTTATTTCCGCGAAGAGCGCTAAAGCAAATAAAAAGAGAGTGGATCAACATCCACTCTCTTTTTTATTTCTTATCTCAGCCTCTTGCCTTTGCATTTCGCGTAGCTGCGGCCTGTTCCTTCAGCACCCGTCCCGTAGGAGTTGCTGCAAGACCGCCTAAAGCCGTCTCGCGGAATTCCACAGGCATGCGGCGTCCGACTTCACCCATAGCATCGATCACTTCATCCACCGGGATTTTGCTCTCAATGCCCGCAAGGGCCATGTCCGCTGCGGTAACAGCATTCACCGCACCAATCACATTTCGCTTCACACAAGGCACTTCCACAAGACCCGCTACAGGGTCACAAACAAGGCCCATCAGGTTTTTCAGCGCCATAGCTACTGCATGACCAATGGCTGCACCATCACCGCCGCGAACGGCTACCAACGCCCCTGCCGCCATGGCAGAAGCTGTTCCGATTTCCGCCTGACAGCCACCCGCTGCACCGGAAATGGACGCACGGTAAGCAACTACCGCGCCGATGCCACTGGCAACATAAAGAGCCTCCAGCAAATCTTTCTGGGTGATTTCACCTCTGGCCCAAAGGGGCAGCAACACCGCAGGAAGAACGCCGCAAGCACCTGCTGTGGGTGCCGCTACAATACGGCACATGCAGGCATTGGATTCCGCCATAGAAAGCGCCTCTGCAATTACTTCGCTCACATAGTTGCCACTCAGCGCAACCCCCCGCTTGGCGTGCTGACGCATCTTCAACCCATCGCCGCCTACAAGGCCGCTGACGCTGCGACGCTGACCGGTATACTGGTCAGCCGCATCCTGCATAGCCTGCCAGGTGTAAAGCATCTTAGCAAGAGATTCCTCGCGGGTGACCTGACGCTCATCAATATCGGTTTCTAAAACAATTTCCCAGAATTCCTTACCGGATTTCTCCATCCGATCGAAAATCTCCTGCATAGAATTTAACGCCACACTCATCCGCCTCCTCTCTGGTTTTATCATAATAAGTCAGCTTGAGAATACCGGGTAGGCGGCTTAAAAGCTCACGCACCGCCTCAGGTACAGGCTGGTCTGTTTCAATGATCATCAACGCATCACCGCCGCGCTTATTGCGGTGGAGACTCATACTGGCAACATTTACCTGCGCGATGGAAAGCGCTGCCGTTACATCAGCAATATGGCCACGGTTATCCTGATTATGGATCACAAGCGTATTGTAGTTGCCATTAAAGTTTACATTGATACCATCTAGGCGATTTACCATGATTCGGCCACCGCCGGTAGAAGACGCCTGAATAGTAAGCGTTTTTCCACTCTTACCCCACAGCTTCAAAACCGCCGTATTGGGATGAGCTTCCTTAAGCTCAATTTCCTCAATGGTAAATTCCAACCCTGCTTTTTCCGCTTCTTCAAAGGCGAACGGAATGCGGTTGTCATCAGGCTTCATACCCAAAAGGCCGGAAACCAATGCGCGGTCCGTACCGTGTCCCTGTGCCGTTTCAGCAAAAGAACCATGGAGATAAATCTTGGCGCGTACAGGTTCATCATCCAGCAGCGTGCGCGCCATACTGCCAATGCGCACAGCGCCCGCCGTATGAGAACTGGAAGGGCCTACCATAATAGGGCCCAAAATATCAAAAATATCCAGCAAGAGGTTCACCCTCCTTTCTTCTCCCCATAGCATAGCACATTACACACAAAAAATCGAGTGCTATTTGCATCTGCAGTATATGGCTTCTTCACTTTTTACTGCAGCATTGCAATTCCTTTCTATTTTTCTTATAATATAATGAACGGAGGTAATTATGCGTACATTATTGATCCGCAACATTCGTGCACTCATCAGTTGTGATGAAAATGACACGCTTTACCGCAATGTCGATCTCTACAGCGAAGACGGCATTATCCGCGCCATCGGCGAAAATCTTCCCTACAACGCCAGCGAAACCATTGATGGCACCCATATGTTTTGCTATCCAGGGCTTATCAATGGCCATCATCATCTCTATCAATGTTTTTCCCGTAATCTTCCCGAAGTCCAGAATATGGAGCTTTTCGACTGGCTCACCACTCTTTATGAGATCTGGAAAAATCTGGACGAGGATGTGGTCCGTTTCTCCAATCTCACCGCCATGAGTGAACTCATGAAAAACGGCTGCACCACCTGCCTGGATCACCACTATGTCTTTCCCGAAGGTGCCGGCGATCTCTTGGCTGCTCAGTTTGCGGCAGCCGATGAATTGGGCATGCGTATGTTCGCCACCCGCGGCAGCATGGATCTCAGCCGCAAAGATGGCGGTCTTCCTCCTGACAGTGTAGTGCAAACGGTAGATGAGATCATGCGCGACAGCGAAAAGCTTATCGAAACCTACCATGATCCTTCTTTCGGCTCCATGCACCAGCTGGCTCTGGCTCCCTGCTCCCCCTTCTCCGTTTCAAAAGAACTTCTGCAGGAAAGTGCCAAACTTGCCCGCCAATACGGTGTCCGTCTCCACACTCATCTTTGCGAAACCAAAGACGAAGAGCGATATATGTTAGAGCGCGAAGGCGTGCGCCCGTTGGAATATATGGATCGACTGGGCTGGACAGGTTCTGATGTCTGGTATGCCCACGGCATCCACTTTAATGACGAGGAACTGCGCGTCCTTTCCAAAACCCAAACCGGCGTTTGTCACTGCCCTATTTCCAACATGAAGCTTTCCTCCGGCATTGCCCGTGTTCCCGAAATGCTGGAGCTGGATGTTCCTCTGGGCCTGGGTGTAGACGGCAGCGCTTCTAATGACGGTTCTTCTCTTTTGGAAGAAATTCGCGTGGCCTTTTTGCTCCACCGCCTCAATTCCAGTAAAAAAGCCCCCACAGGCTATGATATTTTGAAAATTGCCACCCGCGGCAGCGCCCGGCTTTTAGGACGAAGCGATATCGGATGTCTGGCAGTTGGCAAATGCGCCGACCTCTTTTTGATAGACTCCCGCCGTTCGGAACTCATCGGCTGCAACTATGATCCTATGTCCCTGCTCGGCACAGTAGGCCTGCGCGACGGCGTGGATTACACCGTGGTTCACGGAAAAATTACCGTTTCTCAAGGAAAACTTACGGGAATCGACGAAGAAAAACTCTCCGCCGATGCATCCGCCGTATGTGACCGATATTTAAATCGCACATTTTGATTACCCGCAAAGGAGAACTAAATTTTATGCCTATGGTTAATTTTAAATTCATGTTGGGCGATATCGTTGAACAGGACGTCGATGCTATTGTCAATGCAGCCAACTGCACCCTTTTGGGTGGCGGCGGAGTAGATGGTGCCATTCATGCCGCAGCAGGCCCCAAGCTTTTGGAAGAGTGCCGCACTTTAGGTGGCTGTGAAACCGGCAAAGCCAAGTCCACTGCAGCTTACGATCTCCCCTGCAAGTATGTAATCCATACCCCGGGCCCCATTTGGCAAGGCGGCACGGAAGGTGAAGCAGAACTTCTCGCCTCTTCTTACCGCTCTGCGCTGGAAGAAGCTGTGCGCCTTGGCTGCAAAACTGTAGCCTTCCCCTCCATCAGTACCGGCGCATACGGTTATCCCGTGGCTAAAGCCGCTCACATTGCCCTGCACGAGATCGTATTTTTCATGTATGACCACCCTGAACTGGAAGAAGTCCGCATGATCTGCCATGACAAAAACACCCTTTCTGCCTACAGTTTTGACTGGTATATGTGGTATGCCGAACACAAACCCCAGCACAGTCACGACCACGATCACGAACACTAAAAAGAAACACCCGGGAATTTTCCCCGGGTGTTTTTCTGTTTATTTTGTTCTTCCGGAAATCCGCAGGCATAATCAGATGCCGCAAAATTCTCCGTCTCCCACGCCTTTTACGACATGCTGATAGTGATAGAACATATTCACATATTTCAGCGCATTGAAGCGTTTATCGCCTTTGAACTGATAGATATTTTCACCGTGGTAGATATTCAGCTTATTGCGGCCCAAAACAGCAACCACTTTCACTTCGTCAAAAGGCAAATCTACAGAGAATCCATCTTCGCCCCGCAACTCCACTCTGTCGCCGTAAAGCGCCATGGAAGCCTCTTTGCAAAGAAGGTTCTTGTGTTTGTACACGATCACTTTGGAAGCACGCACCTTATCACGATACATGGGGATATCGTGATAAGCGGCGGGATCGATCCCGCGTACAAATTCATTCTGATAATCGTACCACTCACCGAAGAAGCGGAAGGGGAATTCGAAACCGATACCCTCCATTTCCTTGGTGGGAAGATAGCGCACGCGGCGGCCGCACTTTTTGCAAGTCACCTCATCGCCGTCACTTTCAAACTCGGAAAGGCCGCACCAGGGACACACATAAATGGCGCGTTCCATATACTCGGCGCTCTTTTTGCTGCGGAAGGTGCCACTGACGCAATTTTCGTCCATGCTGAGCTCTTTTTTGATCACTTCAAAGAACTCTTCATCTCTCATGGCCTTGTATTCTTCCGGCTCGATCACACGACTCACACCTGCGCTCATCTTGCCGCGGCGGCGCACATCACTCCAGCGAGGCTGCACACCGTAACCATTTTCAATGCGGAAAATCGCCACCGGCATTTTCAGCGCGCGAACCAGAGAAATAATGGCAGGATTCATGTAACAGGTCCTGCCGCTGTAGGTTCGGTTGCCTTCAGGTGCAAGGGCAATGGTACCGCCCTCTTTTGCAACACGCATGCAGTTCATTACCGCACGGGCATCGGTCATCTGCTTTTTAATGGGAATAGGTGCCAGGAAAAATCGCAGAAGCGAAGAGATCCATCCCAGAGAGAAAATATCTTCTGTGGCAATGTAATAAACCGCACCCTTAAAAGCAACGCCTACAAAGAACTGGTCAAAAGCCGTGGTATGATTCATCAAAATCAGATACTGGCGTTTTCCCTGCTCTTTGAAGCGACGAACCTTTACACCATACATCAAGACACAAAGCAAGTGCACAATATAAACCAATGTTTCCCGAACGACTGTATGGCGGGTTTTTATCCATTTCACCTTTTTCTTCTTGGGCTTTTTAGTTTCTGCTGTCATCTTCTCGCCCCTTTGTTTCTAACTTCCAAATAACACACTTATTGAGCGGCAATCCGCTCGGCAAGATCATTGAGATAAACCCAGCGGTCCATTTTTTCTTCCAGTTCCTTCTGCAGACGCTCCTGCTTTTCTGTTAACTCCTGCAACTTTACATAGTCACTGCCGCAAGAGGACATCGCACTTTCACCTTCAGCAATAGCTTCTTCCAATGCCGCAATATCAGCATCGATGGTTTCAAACTCTTTTTGCTCTTTAAAGGTGAATTTCAGCTTCTGCTCATGTCGGGAACGGGTATCCACTTTTTCCTGAGGCTTCTCTTTTACACTGCATTCTTCTTTGCGCTTTTCCAGATAATCACTGAAATTGCCGCTGTAGCGAAGAACATTACCGCCATCGCGCACTTCAAAAATAGAAGTCGCCACTTTGTCCAGGAAATAGCGGTCATGGGACACGGTAATCACCGCACCCTGAAAATCTTCCAGATATTCTTCCAAAATAGCAAGGGTAGTAATATCCAGGTCATTGGTAGGCTCATCCAGCAAAAGTACATTGGGCGCTTCCATCAACACCGAGAGAAGATAGAGTCTGCGCCGCTCGCCACCGGAGAGTTTTCCGATGGGTACACCCTGCAGTTCCGTTGGGAACAGGAAGCGTTCCATCATCTGCGCTGCAGAGAAGGTGCCTTCCTTGGTCTTTACTTCCTCTGCCACTTCATGGATGAAATCATACACGCGACGGTTCAGATCCAGTTCTTTACCTTCCTGAGAAAAATAACCAACCTTTACTGTAGCACCGCGGTCTACTATGCCGCTATCGGGTTCCAGCCAGCCTGCCATCAGATTCAAAAGTGTAGATTTACCCACACCGTTGCGGCCGATGATACCGATGCGGTCATCCC
>JAZQUM010000071.1:0-2826 GCA_045631305.1 Oscillospiraceae bacterium
GTCAAGCGGATTTAATGACATCCTTGTTTTTGGCAAAATACTCCACACCGGAATACAGCGTGGTCACAGCAATGATGCCAACGCAGATGGTGTTGACCACATCACCGATGGGCAGGAACATCAAAATGATGCAAACCATGGTGGATGCCGTCTTCACCTTGCCGGACCAGCCTGCCGCGATAACGCGGCCTGCGTCGGACGCGATCATGCGAAGGCCGCTGACGGCAAACTCACGCACCAGCACGATGAGAAGCACCCATGCGGGCATCTGACCGATCTCCACAAACCACAGCATAGCAGCCGTTACCAGCATTTTGTCTGCCAGAGGATCGGCAAACTTGCCAAAGTCGGTGACAAGACCGTCTCTGCGGGCAATGTAACCGTCCAAAAAGTCAGTAAGACTGGCAAGGATGAAAACAGCCAGTGCCACATACTGCGCGCCTGCAAAACCCCAGTAGAGAACACCCATAAAAATGGGGATCAGCACAATGCGCAGCACGGTGAGTTTGTTAGGAAGATTCATAGTGTGTCTCCTTTGCGGGAAAAATGTTTAAACAGCTTCGCCGGTGAGTTCGCCGTCCATCACGCCCGTCAGGCGCACCATGACGAATTCGCCCGCCATAAGTTCCTTTTCGCTTTCAAAATAGATCTTGCCGTCAATATCGGGAGATTCAGCGCCGCTGCGGCCTGCATAGCTCTGTGCCTCGGTATCAAAGCCTTCACAGAGCACTTCCACCGTCTTGCCCAGCATGGATTCATTGTACTCGTCGATCACTTCAGACTGCACGTCTACCAGAAGTTCTGCGCGGCGGATGGCTTCTTCGGTATCCACATGCTCCATCTTGGCAGCGCGGGTACCCTCTTCGGGAGAGAAGGGGAACACGCCTGCACGCTCGATCTTCATTTCGCGCAGGAACTCGCAGAGTTCTTCAAAGGCAGCTTCATCTTCATAGGGAAGGCCCGTGATAACACTGGTGCGCAACACAAGGCCCGGAATGCGCTGGCGAAGCTTGGCAAAAAGTTCCACCAAAGCCGCCTTGGTATCGCGGCGGTTCATAGCCTTGAGGATCGTATCGTTGCAGTGCTGGATGGGAATATCCAGATAAGGCAGGATCTTTTCTTCCTCAGCAATGGTATCGATGAGTTCATCGGTAATTTCATCGGGATAGAGATAGTGCAGGCGGATCCAATGGAAATCCAGCTTGCAAAGCTCACGCAGCAGCTCGTGGAGCTGGCGCTTGCCCGTAAGATCGGTGCCGTAACGGGTGATGTCCTGTGCGATAACGAGGAGTTCCTTCACGCCGCTGTCGGAAAGTTCTTTGGCTTCGACGAGGATCTCATCCATGGGGCGGCTGCGGTACTTGCCGCGAAGAGCGGGGATAATGCAGTAAGCGCAGCAGTTGTTGCAGCCCTCGGCAATGCGAAGGTATGCATACCAGGGAGGTGTGGAAAGGATGCGCGCGCCGCTCTGGTTTGCGGTGTGGATATCCCCCATGTGGCAGGGGCGGAGACCTGCGTCCATCACTTCGTGGATGGCCATGCAGATATCGGTGTAGCTGCCGGTACCAAGAATACCGTCTACCTCAGGCAGTTCGCCCAACACGTCTTCCTGATAGCGCTGCGCCATACAGCCCGTCACAATGATCTTTTTCACAAGGCCCTGTGCCTTGAGTTCAGCCATGGCAAGAATATTATCGATGGCTTCCTCACAGGCGGAGGACAAAAAGCCACAGGTATTGATAACCACAACATCCGCGCCTTCGGGATTGGCCTGGATCTCATGGCCCGCAGCGTTGACAAGGGCCATCATCTGCTCGGCATTCACCTGATTTTTGGCGCAGCCAAGGGAAATAAACGCAACTTTATACATAAGTTAAAAACTCCTTTGCAGGATCTTCTTTATTCTTCCAGATCTTCGCGGTAGCGGCGAAGCACACTTCGGATCTCGCTCCAGCCAAAGCCGCGGCGCAGCAGCATATCGCTGAGCTTACGGATGTTTTCCACCGTGGGCTCACGGCCCTGCAGTTTCTTTTCCACAATGGTCTCGATGGCGCCTTCACTTTCGGGAAGCTCTTCAAAGGCGACCTCCCACAGTTCACGGGGAACGCCCCGCTTTTGCAGTTCCTGCCGCACTCTGGCAGACCCGTAGCCGCGGGAGCCATAGTACCGCGCCAGCATACGCCCATAGGCGGCATCATCCACAGCGCCGATATCCTCCAGCCACTCCACCGTCTCCTCCGCATCTTCTTCGGAGGCGCCCTTTTTAGCGAGGCGGTCTTTCACCTCTTTTTTGGAAAGGGCGCGGCGGCCCAGCATACCCGCCGCCATGGCGCGGGCGTTGGATTTTTCTGCAGCACCTTTTAATTGTACCACACTTTCCTCGTCTAAGTCCATACCCCGCTGCAAGCCAAAATGCAGGAGCTCTCTCTCCGTGACCTTGAGGACGGTTTCGTCCTCAAGGATCACGAGAATTCGCTCCTGCTTATGCTTTGATCTTTTGATCTCTTTAATCTTCATCGTCGAAGTCGTCAGCGCTTACATCCACAGCGCGGCCTGCTGCCTTGGCAGCAATGCGAGCCTGATTGCCCATGAGCTTATGCGCATCGCGGCGGATGGCTTCTTCCAGCTTAACTGCTTCTTCAGGATGGTTCTTGAAAAATTCCTTGGCAGCATCGCGGCCCTGGCCAAGGCGAACTTCGCCCATGTTGAACCAGGAACCGGACTTCTGCACAAGACCCAGACGGGTACCCAGATCCAGCAACTCGCCCACATGGGAGATGCCTTCACCGTACATAATGTCAAATTCTGCTTCACGGAAAGGAGGTG
>JAZQUM010000072.1:0-2241 GCA_045631305.1 Oscillospiraceae bacterium
TACTCGCCGGTACGGGTGTCGATCTGGATCTTCTCGCCCTCGCTGATGAACAGGGGAACCTTAACAACAGCACCGGTCTCCAGAGTTGCGCTCTTGGTGACGTTGGTAGCGGTATCGCCCTTGACGCCGGGCTCGGTCTCGCTGACTTCCAGCTCCATGAAGTTGGGAGCTTCCACTGCGAAAACGCTGCCCTTGTAGCTCAGCAGCTTGCAGACGGTGTTCTCCTTAACGAACTTGAAAGCCTCGCCCAGAACGTCAGAGTTCAGGGGAACCATGTCGAAGGTCTCGGGATCCATGAAGTAGTACAGATCGCCGTCGTTGTAGCTGTACTCAGCGTCCTTGCGCTCGACAGTTGCCTGCTCGAACTTTGCGGTGGGGTTGAAGGACTCTTCACGGATAGCACCAGTCATGACGTTTCTGTACTTGGTACGCACGAAAGCTGCGCCCTTACCGGGCTTAACATGCTGGAACTCCACGACGGTCATAACCTTGCCGTCCATCTCAAAAGTAACACCGTTCCGGAAATCGCCGGCAGTAATGGTAGGCATAATTTTTTCCTCCTCACAAATCTTACGAGAAAACGACCTGGGGAGGACATTTTCTCAAATTTCTATATCTAGTGAAATACCGTTGATATTTTACCGTATCTTGCCCGCTATTGCAAGTATTTTTCAACCAGTTCTTGGCTTTTCGGCGGTTTTTTTCAACGGTTGCGCGCCATGCGCCTGCGGCATACAGCCTTGAACGGCTCCTGCAGCGCATGAAGCACCTTTTGCCACGTTGTAACGGCTCCACCCACAGGTTCCACCATCAAAGCCAGAACTCCTGCACGGTTCGCCGCCAACATATCGGTCAACAGCTTGTCTCCCAACATGGCTGTTCCGTTCCGATCCACGCCGGCACGCTGCATCGCTGCCTCCAGCCCTCGGGTGGACGGCTTCCCGGCATGTCCCTGATAAGGCACGCCCAGATCTGCACAGAACTCAGTTACCCGATGACCGGAGCGGTTATTGGAGACGATCATGAACTCGATCCCCGCCTCATGCAGCTGTCCAATCCACTCCCGCAGGGCCTGATCCGGTCTGCGAACACTCTTGGGCGCCAGCGTAAAATCCAGATCGCTCAAAAGGAGCGTAATTCCCTTTGACCGCAAATATTCAACTGTCAGGTCCGCATAGCAGTCCATAATCCGGTCAGGAACCAGAGAAAATGACATAGGCAACTCCTCTTCAGCATAAGATGGGCTCAGTATAGCAGATTTCACGAAGCGAAACAAGGGGGCGAACTATTTGCAGATCTTTCTGGCCGTTTCACCCGCAGAGGTCCACTCTGCCGCCGGTTATCACCGCCCGCTGGCCCACGCAGCCTATCGAATCGGGGATGAGTCCTCGCTTTTGCGGCAGAACCTCCTTTTGCAGGCCCGTGGCGGATTGCTTTGCATCAGTGACCGCAACGCGCCATTCATCGGAAATCCAACTGCACTCTGTCAGGGAATCCTGCGGGAATGCAGCCGCCGATCCTATCAGGGCGTCCTTTTGGATTTTGAAGAAACCCTCACTCCCGACCGGGTCACATTCATCCGTCAATTGGAGCAGGTTCTTCTCACACAAAAGAAAACCCTGTACCTCCCCGAACACTGCATGGACGCCGCGCCCCAATCCATCGGTCTCATCTGCACCGCCTTATCCGGCGGAACCTTCGATCAACGTCTTCAGGATGCGATCAAATACCGCGGGCACGCCGACCGGCTGGCATTGGATGTGCAGCGCCTTTGCATGGACTTCTCCCTTCCTGCGCAGACAGGCGAAGGAGCCCCGCTCAGCCGTGAAGCATTTCAGGCTCTTCTGCAGAAGGAGCATCCCTCCATCTTTTTCTCACCGGAACTGTGCACCCGGTATTTTACTTATACCAAAGATCATGTGGCCCATTTTGTTCTCTTCGATGATGCGGAAACCCTGCGCCGAAAAATGAAGTTAGGCTCTCAGCTCGGTTTTTCCGCAGCATTTTTTATGTGGCCCGAAATCAAAGATCTGGCCGACAGTCTGTTGAAATAAAAAAAGATGCTGCACCCGTTTGGGTACAGCATCTCCTTTAAGCTTTCATTAATAGAAACGCTTCTTGTTCTTGCGAGCAGCCTCAGACTTCTTGCGACGCTTGACGCTGGGGCTTTCATAATGCTCTCTCTTACGGACTTCGGCGATGACGCCAGCCTTTGCACAGCTACGCTTAAAACGCTTCAGT
>JAZQUM010000073.1:0-3901 GCA_045631305.1 Oscillospiraceae bacterium
CCTGGTTCCCGTTGCTACCGATATGGGCAGCGAAGCAGGCGAAGATGACGACGGCAATGCTGTTGAAGTTGCTATCGATCCCAACGGCACCACCGCTGCTATCGTATTCAAGACCATCTCCGACCAGTACGGTAAGTACTCCCTGGTGAAGGTTGTTCGCGGTAAGGTTACCTCCGATATGTCCCTGCTGAATGTTACCACCGGCAACACTGAAAAGCTGGGTCGTCTGTATGTGATCAAGGGCAAGAAGACTGAAGAAGTCAAGGAAATCTGCTGCGGCGATATCGCTGCCATCGGTAAGATGGACCGCGTCAAGACCGGCGACACCCTGTGCGATCCCAAGGCTGCTGTTAAGCTGGAAGGCCTGAAGTTCGCTGAACCTTGCTATGAACGCGCTATCTCCCCCGCAAGCAAGAACGAAATCGAAAAGCTGGGTACCGGCCTCAACAAGCTGAACGAAGAAGATCCCACCTTCCACGTTGTTAACAATGCTGAAACTCACCAGACCGTTATCTCCGGCGCAGGTGACATTCAGATCGATGTTCTGTGCGCTAAGCTGAAGAGCCGTTTCGGCGTTGCAGCTGAACTGGATACTCCCCGTGTTGCATACCGTGAAAAGATCCGTTCCACCGTTCGCAAGCAGGGTCGCTATAAGAAGCAGACCGGCGGCAGCGGTCAGTTCGGTGACGTTCATATCATTTTCGAGCCCCAGGCTGAACAGGAAGAAATGATTTTCGAAGAAAACGTCTTCGGTGGTTCCGTTCCCAAGAACTTCTTCCCCGCAGTTGAAAAGGGTCTGCGTGAATCCTGCCTGCACGGCGTGCTGGCCGGCTATCCCGTAGTTTACCTGAAGGCTACCCTGGTTGACGGTTCTTATCACCCCGTTGACTCTTCCGAAATCGCCTTCAAGCTGGCTGCAGGTCTGGCATTCAAGGCAGCTCTGCCCGAAGCTAAGCCCGTTCTCATGGAACCCATCGGCGAACTGAAGGTTACCATTCCCGATGCATACATGGGCGATGTTATGGGCGACCTGAACAAGCGTCGTGGCCGCGTAATGGGCATGAACCCCACCGGCGACGGTGAACAGATCCTGGAAGCTGAAGTTCCCATGGCTGAAATGATGAGCTATGCAATCGATCTGCGCTCCATGACTCAGTCCCGCGGTTCCTTCACCTTCAAGTTCATCCGCTATGAAGACTGCCCCGGTGCAGCTCAGGAAAAGGCTATTGCTGAAGCTAAGGCTCTGGCAGAAGCTGAATAATCTTACCTTTCAAAAGACCCTGCTGATCATCAGCAGGGTCTTTTTCCTCAAGGAGGGAATGTTATGGCACTGAGAATTACCCATGCACCCACGCAGGAAGAAAAAGATTTTGTCCTTGCGGGGATCTGCGAGTATAACCGTTCCCGTTTCGAAAAGGCCGGTTTTGAAGAAGTGGCGGTATTCAGCGAAAATGAAGAGGGGACCTGCATCGGCGGCCTTACGGGTGTGCTGCGCGGTGACTGGCTCTTCATCCACCTTCTTTGGGTGGCGGAAGGTGAGCGGGGCAAAGGCCTTGGCCGAGCCCTTCTCCAAGCGGTGGAGGAAGAGGGTAGAAAATTCGGCTGCCGCTTCTCCTTTGTGGACACCTTTGAATTTCAGGCGCCCACCTTTTATGAAAAGGAAGGCTACCGCGAGATCTATTCCATGCATGTGCATGAGGAAACTGGCCGCCATTTTTATTACACCAAGGCACTTTAAAATAAAAAACCTCTCCATTTTATGATGGAGAGGTTTTTTATTTACCGTTTTACAATGCGCCCGTCAGAGGCGATGGTGACCACCTGCCAGGGAATGAATTTTCCACTTTCCTGCAGCGCACGCTTGGTTGCATTTTCAATACCACCGCAGCAGGGCACTTCCATGCGTACTACCGTCAGGCTGCGAATATCGTTATTGGCAAGAATTGCGGTGAGTTTTTCCGCGTAGTCGGTCTGGTCCAGTTTGGGGCAGCCGATGAGGGTGATACGGCCGCGGATGAAATCGTTATGGAAATTACCGTAAGCATAAGCTGTGCAGTCTGCAGCGATAAGAAGATCGGCGCCGTTAAAATAGGGCGCGTTCACCGGCACAAGACGGATCTGCACAGGCCACTGGGAAAGCTGGCTGCGGGCGGGAGCAGAGAGAGGCGCGGGAATGTCTTTTTTCTCTTCGCCAAGAGCCTTTACCTGCATGCCGGGACAGCCACAGGGGAGAGGCTGGGAAGTCTTCTGTGCCTTGGCGGCCAATACGGCAGCTTCATCATAAGCGGGGGCTTCCCGCTGCTCAAAAGAAATAGCATCTACAGGACAGGCAGGGAGACAGTCACCCAGACCGTCACAATAATCTTCGCGGGTAAGTTTTGCTTTTCCGTTTATCATTTCAATGGCGCCTTCGTGGCAGGCGGCAGCGCAGGCGCCGCAGCCATTGCATTTATCTTCATCGATTTTGATAATTTTTCTGATCATGTTGTTGCCCCTTTCTTGATTCGGTATGGCTATTATAGTACAATAAAACAAACGATTCTGTTGTATTTACAACAAGAGGTGATTTTATGAAAAAATATATCCCCACATTGAAACAAACCATTCTCTTCTCCGGTGTAGGCGAGGAAGAGATCGAGGCCATGCTTTCCTGCCTTGGTGCGCGGCTACGGACTTATGGAAAAGGGGAGTATGTGCTGCGGCAGGGTGAACATATCAGTGACATTCTGGTGCTGGCAGAGGGAAATCTCCATGTGCAGAAAGATGATTTCTGGGGCAACCGCAGCATCCTGGGGCAGGTTACAGCGGGAGAATTGTTTGGGGAGGCATATGCGGCTCCCGAAAGCGGTGTGCTTTTGAATGATGTAGTGGCGGTGGAAGATAGCGCTGTGCTGTTTTTTGATGTGCGGCGGATTTTAACCACCTGCCCTTCTGCCTGCCGTTTTCATGCGCTGGTAGTACAAAATATGTTTTTCGCCATATCTGAAAAGAACCGCAAGCTGGTGCAAAAGCTTGCGCACATGTCGCAGCGTTCTACCCGTGAGAAACTGATTTCGTATTTATCGGAAGAAGCCAAGCGAAACAAAAGCGCCTCATTTTCCATTGCGTTCAACCGTCAGCAGCTGGCTGATTTCCTATCGGTGGACCGCAGCGCCATGTCCAACGAGCTTTCCAAAATGAGGGATGACGGATTGCTGCTTTTCGAGAAAAATAAGTTTACTTTGCTGCAGCTGTAATTCTTTCTTACTTTGGCCAAGAATGCTTGCAATTCAAGGAATTGAGCCTTTGGCGGATTGACTTTGCAGAAGAAATCACTTATTATTAAACTGTAGTAAAGTGCGGCCTGTTAATAGGCCGGCGATAAAGATAAAATGGAGGATTTGCCCATGAATGTAGCGGAGCTGAAGCAGATCTGCAAAGAAATGCGCAGAGATATCATCAACATGACTGCCAACGCAGGTAGCGGCCATCCCGGTGGTTCCCTTTCTTCTGTGGAACTGATGGCAAGCGTTTTCTGCAACCACATGCGTATTGACCCCGCAGACCCCAAGGCACCCGGCCGTGACCGTTTCGTCCTGAGCAAGGGCCATGCTGCACCCTGCTATTATGCTGTTCTTGCCGAACTGGGCTTTATTGATAAGGCTGAATTCAAGAATTTCCGTCAGCTCCACAGCATCCTGCAGGGTCATCCCGATGCTAAGAAGGTAGCAGGCATTGATGCTTCCACCGGCTCTCTGGGTCAGGGCTGCTCCATCGCTGTAGGTATGGCTCTGGGTGCAAAGCATCAGGGTCAGGATATCAAGGTTTACAGCATTCTGGGCGACGGCGAATGCCAGGAAGGCCAGATCTGGGAAGCTTTCATGTCCGCTGCTCACTATAAGCTGGATAATCTCACCGTGAT
>JAZQUM010000074.1:0-7018 GCA_045631305.1 Oscillospiraceae bacterium
CATATTTATAAACATAGCCCAGTGCGTTCCATTCGTCCAAAAGGCTGTTGGTGGTGTGGAAGGTGCGCTCGGGAGAGAGATTGGTTGCGGGAACTTTGTGAGATTTTACGTTGCAGAAATCCATGAATTCTTCATACTTCATGGCTTCTTTGGTGATGAGATAAATATCCCAGGCGGAGGAATAGTGAGAAAGATCGTGCAGGCCGGAAGTGTTGACATAGTGGGTGTTTTCACAGCCGAGCTCTTTTACTTTGGCATTCATAGCATCCACAAAGGAACTGACAGAACCGGATACCTGCTCAGCCAGGATGTTGCATGCCTCATTGGCGGAGGCGACCATCATGCAGTATACCAGATCTCTGATGCTGATGATTTCGCCTTCTTTGATGTCTGCGGTGCTTCCGTCTTCTGCCAGACCGCTGAGGGCAGATGCGCTGACGGTGACCATGTCATCGTAACTGAATTTGCCTGCAGCCACGGCTTCCATAACCAAAAGGCAGGTGGTAACTTTGGTGACGGAGGCGGGATAGAGCTGCTGGTGTTCATCCTGCGCATAGAGAATTTCGCCTGTTTCGCCATTTACCAGAAGGGCCGCCTTGGCGGCAACATTCATTTCTTCAATGGCGGCGGCACCGGGGAGATACAGGGTAGAGAGCATCAAAAGCAGTAAAAAAACGGATAAAAAACGACGAATTTTCATATAAATCTCTCTCAATCTATGGTATAATGTCGGCGGTGAGTATGCCCGCAAGCCGCAGATGCGGCAACGTGTTGCGTGTATTTTCAGGATTGTGCGCGGTTAGTGCGCAAAATCTGCTGCTTTTAGGTAAAAACAAGCAGATTTTCATATCTTTTCACAGTATAACAAATTTTTTGCGGGAGTTCAACTATGAAAGAAAAATTGAACGCTGCAAGAGTGGAGATTGCTTTTCTTGTGTTGACGGTTCTCTTTCTTGCTGCTTTTTTTCTTGCCGGACCTATTGGGGAAAAGGATGTATTTCCGCTTTTTTCCGTTGCGGTCAGCGGCGTATCCGCGGAAGAAGATGAAACGGCAGTGCAGATGGTGAATATCAATACTGCTTCTTGTGAAGAACTGCAAACGCTGCCCGGAGTGGGAGAGAAGCTTGCCGAAAAGATTGTTTTGTGGCGGCAGAAAAACGGCCCCTTTATGGATAGAGAAGAGCTCTTGTTGGTGGATGGACTCGGTAAGAGTGTGTATTACTCTCTTGCAGATTATGTTACTCTGCGGTAAATAAGGTTGATTGGAAGAACGGAGGCAATGGCCTATGAAACTGATGGTATTGGATGGCAACAGCATTGTAAATCGCGCGTTTTACGGTGTGCGTACCATGCTGCAGACCCGTGATGGGTTGTATACCAACGCTATTTTTGGCTTTTTGAATATTCTTACCCGCTTTCTGGAAGAGGAAAAGCCCGAGGCGCTGTGCGTTACCTTTGACCTTCACGCACCTACTTTCCGTCACAAAGCCTATGCTGAATATAAGGCGGGCCGCCATGCTATGCCTGATGAACTGCGGATGCAGATCCCTGTTCTCAAGGATGTGCTGCGGGAAATGAACGTGCCTTACTATGAAAAGGAAGGCTATGAAGCAGATGACCTTTTGGGCACTGTGTCCCGCCGTTGTGAAAAAGAAGGCTGGGAATGCGTAGTGGTAACAGGGGATAAGGATGCCCTGCAGCTGATCACCGACAAGACCAAGGTGAAACTGGTGACAACTGCTATGGGCAGCAGTATGTCCCGTGATATGACACCTGAGAGTTTCTTTGCCGAATATGGCTTTGAACCCATCCATATGATCGATTTGAAGGCGTTGATGGGGGATACTTCCGACCACCTGATCGGTGTGCCCGGTGTGGGTGAAAAGACGGCTAAGGACCTGATCTGCAAGTACTGCAGCATCGAGGCCATTTATGAAAAACTGCCCGATATCGAGGCCAAGCCCGGCATGATCAAAAAGCTGACGGAAGGCGAAAAGAGTGCCCGGGAAACCTATTATCTGGCAACTATCGTTACCGATGTGCCTGATTTTACCTTTGCGCCCAATGACGCGTTGCGCCGCGAGCCTAAAGAAGGACTGTACGATCTTTTCCTTCGCCTTGAATTCACCAAGCTCATTGAAAAATTTGGCCTGAAGGCCGCCGAGGCAGAAGTGCAGGAAGCGGAGTATACCGTGGAAGCTAAAAAGATTTGCACCCGTGCTGAGGCGGAAGACTGTCTGGCGCTCTGGCGCAAGGCAGAGTATGTTGCTCTTCTGGCGCTGGATGATCTTTCTGCCATTATGGTGGATTGCAAGGCAGAGGAAGGAAAAGAACTCTCTGCAGAGCTTTTCTTCTCCTCTTATGAAGGGGATTGGAACCAGCTTTTGGGTGAACTCTTCTCCGCAGACATTAAAAAGGTAACTCATAATGTAAAGGATCTTACCCGTACACTGCTTGAAAATGGACTGAGTGCAGAAGGTTTTGTGTTTGATACTGCCCTTGCTGCCTACCTTTTGGATGCTACAGCCGGCAGCTACGATATTGATAAGCTTTTTGTTTCCTATTTCAATGCCAAGCTTCCCAAAGCGGTGCATCTTCAGCCGGAAGCATTCTCTATGGTGGGGGACACGAAGGAAGCGGAAACTTCTTTCCACGCATATTCTTCCGCTGTGGATGCTCTTTATGAAGAACTGAAAAAGAAACTTGCAGAAGAAAATCTTCTTGCCCTCCACGATGAGATGGAGCTGCCTCTTTGTCGCGTGCTGGCAGAGATGGAATGCAGCGGTCTGCGGGTGGATGCAGGGGAACTGCAGCGCTTCGGTGAAGAGATGGTGCGTCTGATCGCAGAGAAGGAAAGCACCATTTACGAAGCGGCAGGCGGAAAGTTTAACATTAATTCTCCCAAGCAGCTGGGGGAAGTGCTTTTTGAAAAAATGGGCATTCCTCCTGTGAAAAAGACTAAAACGGGATATTCTACCAGCGCGGACGTGCTGGAAAAGCTCAGCTATGACTATCCTGTGGTAAATGATATTCTGGCCTACCGCCAGTACAGCAAGCTCAAGAGCACCTATGTGGATGGCCTTTTGAAGGAGATTGGCCCCGATGGCCGCATCCACACCCGCTTCCAGATGACGGTGACGGCTACGGGAAGACTTTCTTCTACCGAGCCCAACCTGCAGAATATCCCTACCCGCACGGAACTTGGCAGCGGTATCCGCCGCATGTTCATTCCTGAAAGCGGCTGTGTTTTCGTGGATGCGGACTATTCTCAGATCGAACTGCGGCTTCTTGCCCACATTTCGGGGGATGAAGCCATGCAGCAGGCCTTTTTGACGGGTGAAGATATCCACTCCACCACCGCGGCTCATGTCTTCGGTGTGGAAGTGCAGGATGTGACAAGCGCCATGCGCCGCAGTGCCAAAGCGGTAAACTTTGGTATTGTGTACGGTATTTCGCCTTTCTCCCTTTCTCAGGATATTGGTGTCACCGTCAGCGAGGCCAAGGCCTATATGGAAAGCTACTTTGCCAAGTTCAGCGGTGTGCGCCGCTATATGACAGATGTGGTGGAAAATGCCAGAGAAAGCGGCTTTGTGGAAACGGTGTATCACCGCCGCAGAGCGCTGCCTGAGCTGAAGTCTTCCAATTTCAATATGCGCTCTTTCGGTGAGCGCGTGGCGCTGAACATGCCCATTCAGGGTACAGCTGCTGACATTATGAAGCTTGCCATGCTGCGTGCCTGGAAAGCGCTGAAGAAAGAACTGCCTGAAGCAAAACTGGTTCTGCAGGTGCACGACGAACTCATCGTAGAGTGCCCTGAAGAGGCGGCAGCTGCGGCAGCAGAGATCCTTGCGCGTGAAATGGAGCAGGTGGCATCCCTTTCCGTGCCTTTGACGGCGGAAGCCCATTGGGGCCGCAACTGGCTGGAGGCCAAGGGATGAAACGTTTGATTGTGCTTTTGGGTGTGGCAGGCGCGTCCCTTTCGGCGGTGTTTGTGCGCTGCGCCACGGCACCCTCGGCGGTGTTGGTATTTTACAGGGTGCTGTTTGCCACCTGTATGCTTTTCCCTGCCGTGTGGGTAAAGCACCGCGCTGAGCTCCGCGACCTTACATGGGATAAGGTGGCGCTGAGCCTTTTGAGCGGTGTGTTTTTGGGTTTTCATTTTGCCGCATATTTCGAGTCCCTGCGCTTTACGTCCATCGCCTCTGCTGTGGTGCTGGTGGATACGGAAGTGTTTTTCGTGGCGCTGGGCAGTCTCTTGTTTTTGAAAAGAAAAGTTTCCCCCAAGGCTTGGGTGGCAATTTTTCTCACTTTTGCAGGAAGCGTTGTGGTAGCCATGGCGGATACCGCCGCAGGGTCGGATGCTTTACGAGGAGATATTCTTGCGCTGGTGGGCGCGCTTTTGATGGCGTTTTATACCCTGATCGGCGCTAAGATGCGAAAGGATGTTTCCACCACGGTGTACACCTTTTTGGTGTATCTTTCCGCGGCGATTACCATGGCTGCAGTAACGGCAGTGCAGGGGATCTCTTTTGCGGGCCACGGCGCCATCAATTATTTGGCGGCTTTTGGCCTTGCGGTGTTCTCCACCCTTCTGGGTCACAGTGTTTTCAGCTGGGGGCTGAAATATCTGCCGCCTGCTTTTATCTCCACGGTGAAGCTGATGGAGCCTGTTTTTGCCACGGTGTGGGGTGTGCTGATTTTCAGCGAGATCCCTGTTTTGACGGTGGTTCTGGGCGGTGCGGTGATCATCGCGGGTATTGCTTTTTACAGCCGCGTGGCGGCCAAGGAAAATAATGAGGAGTAAGATCATGGAAGAAAAGAAACTGCAAGTACGGATCGTTCCCATGAATGCTGACCATTTGGATGAGGTGGCAGAGCTGGAGCGCATCTGTTTTTCTGTGCCCTGGTCCCGTAAGATGCTGGCAGAAGAACTGGAAAACCAGTGCGCGGCGTTTTTGGTGGCAGAAGATGCTGCCAGCGGCAAGGTGCTGGGTTACGCAGGCCTTCTGGTGGCTGCAGACGAAGGCTATATCACCAATGTAGCCGTGTTTCCTGAAGCGCGGCAGCAAGGTATCGCGGGCCAGCTTATCGATGTGTTTGTTCGCTTTGCCAAGGCAAACCAGCTGGCATTTTTGACCCTTGAGGTGCGCCCCAGTAATATGGCGGCTATTATTCTTTACGGCAGAAAGGGCTTCCGCAGTGTGGGCCGCCGCAAGAATTATTACGATCATCCCAAGGAAGATGCTATCATTATGACGCTGTATTTTGACGGTGAAGGAAACGAAGTTATCACAGAGGTCACCGATGGAATTACGGACGCTGATGCGTGAAGAACTGCGCTGAGACACGGAGGAAAACCCATGAAAATTCTTGCTTTTGAATCCACCTGCGATGAAACCGCGGTGGCTGTGGTAGAGGATGGACGGCGCGTTTTGTCCGATGCTATTCTTTCCCAAGCGGATATGCACGCTCTTTACGGCGGCGTGGTGCCTGAGATCGCATCCAGAAAGCATGTAGAGGCCATTGCTGCATTGGCAGACCGTGCGCTGGAAGAAGCGGGCGTTACCCGCAAGGAGATCGATGCGGTGGCTGTTGCCTATGCGCCGGGACTTATCGGTGCGGTGCTGGTGGGGCTGAGCTTTGCCAAGTCTGTTGCTTATGCTTTGGGTGTTCCGCTGATTCCTGTGCATCATATCCGCGGTCATATTGCCGCAAACTATATTGCCTTCCCTGAGCTGGAGCCGCCCTTCCTGGCGCTGGCAATTTCCGGCGGCAACACGCTGCTGGTGGATGTGAAGAGCTACACCGAGATGGAAATCATGGGTGCTACCTGTGACGATGCGGCCGGTGAATGCTTTGATAAGGCTGCCCGTGTGCTGGGCCTTCCTTATCCCGGCGGCAAGCCCATCGACCTTCTGGCCCGGCAAAGCGAGGGCGGAAAGTATGAGCTTCCTCGGGCAAAGGTTTCCACCTCTGATCTGGATATGAGCTTCTCCGGCTTAAAAACGGCGGTCATAAACCTTGCTCACAATGCTGAGCAGAAGGGGGAAGAGCTGGACCACGCAGCCCTTGCAAAAGACTTTACCCGTGCTGTCAGCGATGAGTTGGTGCCCCGCGCCATGGAAGCAGCCCGCAGAGCCGGTCGAAAAGTGATTGTGGCAGCCGGCGGTGTGGCCGCGAACTCTATCATTCGCGGCGATCTGGAAGAAGCCTGCCGTAAGGAAGGTTGTGAACTTTATCTGCCGCCTCTCAAGTTCTGCGGCGATAACGGGGCCATGATCGGTGCTCAGGGTTATTATGAATATCTCGCAGGCAACGTGGCAGATATGTCCCTCAACGCATATGCTACTTGCGACATCAGTGAAAATAAGTGAATATTCAAAAGCGAAAGCCGCGGCATGTAAAGTGCTGCGGCTTGCTTTTTTGTGCAGGAAGTAAAAAGCTCCTGCAAAATGGTGATTTATGGAAACTTATTACGAAAAATGGAAGTTTATGTTAACTGAAACGTGTTTTCTGAAACAGGGGGAAATACACTTTGCGGGTTTTGTCAAAATGGGGGAAAACTCTTGAAATCGTTGCAGCACAAGGGATAGGCTCGTGTGGAAAACTCTGTGGAAAATGTGGATAACCCTTTGTAGTGAAAAGTTATTGATAAATTTATGTGAATTCTGTTGAAAGGGGGAGTATAGAGTGAAAAGTATAAAAAAACTGCGGTTTGCACAAAATAAAATTCTTTTTTCAGGGAATCCTGCTGTGCATTTTTATGAAAAGTCTAATTAGCGCGCTAAAGAAATGAAAGATTTAATTCGTGATTACAATTTGTATTATACAGCCTGTTTGCATAGCGAAATAAAAGGCGGAGGCGCTATTGACTGCCCTGATCTTATCTGCTATAATTACAATGCAGTTGTGTGGGCAGAAAGCTCAAAAACAGGTGCAAAATATTTTTGCTGGTATAGCTCAGCCGGTAGAGCAGCTGATTCGTAATCAGCAGGTCGCAGGTTCGAATCCCGTTACC
>JAZQUM010000075.1:0-10022 GCA_045631305.1 Oscillospiraceae bacterium
AAATTTCAAAGCGTATGCCATAGTTTTTACTGTAAAGAGTTTTCCCCGCACAGAATTTTATAGCCTTCGGGCATCGTGAAGACGGATACGCCGCCTTCACGCGGAGACGCAGCCGTAACCCTGGTAAGTGATATTACCTTGTGTTATTGGCTGTTTTTATTTTTGTATTTTTTATTTTCAGGAGGATATTTTTTATGGTTACTAAGTATCATATGCCGGTAGACATCCACTTTGGCATCGGCTGTCTGAAGGATCTGGCTTCTTTCCTTTCCGCCGAAGACCGCGTACTGCTGATCACCGACCCCGGCCTCATCAAAGTTGGCGTGGCTGACCGCGTACTGGACGTAATGAAGCCCACCGGCGCCGAAGTGAAGGTATTTGACGGTGTTACTCCCAACCCCACCGCAGAACTGGTAGAAAACGCTATGGCACAGCTGCGCGACTATCAGCCCACCCAGCTGGTAGCTCTTGGCGGCGGTTCCTCCATCGATACCGCCAAGGTACTGGCAGCTCTCTACACTAATGAAGGCCCTCTGGAAGACTACCAGTGGAACGGCAAGCCCTTTGTAAATCCCCCTCTGCCTCTCATCGCCATTCCCACCACCGCAGGTACCGGCAGCGAAGTGACCATGTGCGCCGTTATCATTGACCGCAACACCAAAAAAGGCATCAACGGCCCCGCCATGTTCCCCAAAGTCGCTTTGGTAGACGCAGAACTCATGGCAAGCCTGCCCCCTTATCTCACCGCCACCACCGGCATGGATGCTCTTTCCCACGCCATTGAATCCTATGTTGGCCTCGGCGCCAACCCCATTACCGACGCACTTGCCAAGGAAGCCATAGCTCTTATCAGCCGCTCTTTGTGGAAGGCTTGCGCCAACGGCAAGGATCTGCAGGCCCGTCAGGACATGGCTCTTGGCTCCGTGCTGGCAGGCATCGCTATGGACCAGGCAGGTCTGGGTCTCGTTCACACCCTTTCCAGCCCCCTGTGCGCTTTCTTCCACATGGCACACGGCGAAGCCAATGCTGCCATCCTCAAGTATTGCATGCGCTATAACCTGATGGCTGCTCCCGAGCGCTATGCCGAGATCGCCCGCCTCATGGGTGAAGACACCTTCGGCATGACCACCTTCGAAGCTGCTGAAGCTTCCGTAAAGGCTGTGGAACGCCTCTTCGACGAAACCGGCGTTCATGTTCCCATGCTCTCTTTCGGCATGAAGGAAAGCGATGCCGAACTCATCGCCACCCACCTGCCCCAGTTCATGCTCTGCAACAACCCCCGCGCCTGCACCCAGAAGCAGGCTGAAAAGCTGTATCTTGACATTCTGGCCGATCAGACCTGCTAAGGAGGTACACCATGGAAGTTCTGCAGTATAAAAACTATATCAACGGCGTCTGGCAGGATGCCATCTCCGGTGAAACCCGTGACATCTACTGCCCCTGCGACGGTGAAAAGGTCTCCACCGTTCCTTACTGTGCCGAAGAAGATGTAAATCTGGCAGTTGCCTCTGCCAAGCGCGCATTTGAAGAAGAAAACTGGGCCTTCAATCCCCGCCTCCGCTCCCAGTGCCTGTATGCCTGGGCTGCCGCCATGCGCAAAAACCACGAGGCTCTCGCTACCCGTCTGGCTCTGGAAACCGGCAAGCCCATCGGCGAAGCCCGCTTCGAACTCAATAGCTCCATCGGCTATGTAGAATACTACGCAGCTGCCGCACGCACCCTCTACGGTACTTCCACCGCTGTGGAAGCAGGCCTTCTCTCCGTGCTGGCCCGCGAACCCGTAGGCGTTGTTGCCTGCGTTACCCCCTGGAACTATCCCATCACCCTGATGATGCGCGACATGGCTCCCGCTCTTGCCGCAGGCTGCACCACCGTATTGAAGCCCGCTTCCCAGACTGCAGGCTGCACTATGGCAGTGGTGGAACTCCTCAATGACATTCCCGAATTCCCCAAGGGCGTTGTCAATGCCGTTTCCGGCAGCGGCGCTCTCATTGGTGATCTCCTCTCCAAGCATCCCGATGTGGACATGGTTTCCCTCACCGGCGGCATTGAAACCGGCCGCGAAATCATGAAAGCCGCAGCCGATACCATGAAGAAGCTCTCTTTGGAACTGGGCGGCAAGTCCCCCAACATCATCTTTGCCGATGCAAATCTGGATAAGGCTCTGCCCGTTGTGATGAAGGCTGTTTTCACCAACGCAGGTCAGATCTGCTTTGCAGGCACCCGTCTCGTCATCGAAGAATCTCTGGTGGATACCTTCCTGCCCCGTCTCCTTGCCGAGATCGAAAAGCTCAAACCCGGTCACTGCATGGATAATGCCACCAACTTCGGTCCTGTCATCTCCAAGGGCCAGATGGAAAAGGTACTGGAATACATTGAAGAAGGCAAGAAGCAGTCCAAGTGCCTTTGCGGTGGCTACCGCCTCACCGAAAACGGTCTGGACAAGGGCTACTATGTAGCGCCCACCGTTCTTCTCAATCCTCCCATGGATTCCCGCGTGGTGCAGGAAGAGATCTTCGGGCCCGTGCTGGTAGTTCAGACCTTCAAAACCAAGGAAGAAGCACTTGCCATCGGCAACGGCACCACTTACGGTCTTGCCAGCGCCGTTTGGAGCAAGGATACCGACAAGGCCATGTGGGTTGCCCGCAGACTCCGCGCAGGCTCCGCTTGGGTCAACTGCTACAACAAGCTTCTCCCCGAATGCGAAACCGGCGGCTACAAGCAGAGCGGCTGCGACCGTGCAGGCGGCGCAGAAGGCATGCTGAAGTACACCGAAGTAAAGCATCTGGCCATTGACTTCACCTAAAAAAGAGCAAAAAAGAAGGCTGCCATATTGGCAGCCTTCTTTTTTGTTCTTTTATTCCAGAAAATAGCTCATGGCCAGCATCAGACAAAAACCTGCAAGGAGCGTATAGGTAACGCCCTGTGCGTCGCTATGGTGTGTTTCGGGGATCATTTCATCACTGATAACATAAATCATGGTGCCGCCGGCAAAAGCCAGGGCAAAAGGCAGCACTGCCGTGGAAACACTGACAGCCAAATAACCCAAAAGGGTACCCACCACTTCCACAAGGCCCGTCATGAGAGCGGCGACAAAAGTGCGTCCCCGGCTCATACCGGCTGCCAGCATGGGAGCGATGATCACCATGCCCTCAGGAATATTCTGCAGCGCGATACCTGCGGCAATGGTAATAGCCTCGCCGGGATTTCCCGTGCCGAAGCCAACGCCTGCGGCAATGCCTTCGGGAAGATTATGAATGGCAATGGCCATGACAAAAAGCAGCACTTTATTCAGCTGCTCGGTTTTGGCAGGATGGGCCTCCTGATCCACACCCGCCAGTCGGTGCAGATGGGGCACCGCTTTATCCATCAGGTTCAGACACCACGCGCCCGCGAAAATGCCGACCACCGTTACTGCCAAAGAAGCAAACCCGCCGCTGCCGTATTCCAGTGAGGGCAGCACCAAACCGATGACTGCTGCCGCAAGCATCACACCTGCAGCAAATGAAAGCACCAAGTCACTGAATTTATGAGAAATATTTTTAAAAGCAAAGCCCAGCGCCGAACCGATGACTGTGGCACCGCCAACACCCAGGGCTGTAAGCAAAACCATACGCATATCATCTGCCTCCTTACTGCCATTGTATCTCTTCGGCAAGAATTTTACAAGAAAAAGCCTGAGGCGTTTGCCTCAGGCTTTTGATTACATGGCATAAAAACCGTCTTCAGTAGCAAGATTGCGAAGAGCGTAGCGCTCCAGAGTCTCATGCTTTTCTTCGATCCAGATATATCCACCGGGATTCCAGGAAAGGAACTCTTCTGCCAGTTCTGCTGTGGGAGCTTCGGGCGTATAGAGGATAAACTCTGTTCCACCCACAAGGCCAAAGGCTTCAGCGGCAACAAAACGGATGCCATTTTCGATCCACTCCGTACCCACTTCATCTGCGGTAGTGACCTCCGTCAGCGTCAGGGCATAGGACCAGTCGTTGATTTTTTCCACATTGCCGAATTTTCCGCTGAACTCGCTCTGATACACCGTGCCATTGGGATAATCTTCGTCCATCTCTCCCATTTCACTATCATGGTAAGAGCCGGTAAAAGTACCGTCAGGATTGAGCGTCAGACTGCTGCCCCAAGCACCCGCACCGCTGGAAAAAATAAAACTGCCGGGAAGATCTTCGGGCAAAGAAGTCGTGCCGTCACCTTCAGAGGACTCATCCGCAGCCTGGTCTTCTTCCAAATTCTCAGGCAAAGCGTTCTCTTCATCCACCACCTGCTGCGTGTCGCTTTCAGGAATTTCATCGGAAGACTGTTCCTCACCGGAACATGCCACCATCATAAGGCACAATACCACCATAAGCAGTGCCAACCAAATATTTTTCTTTTTGCTGCGCATATAACATGCCTCCGGTTCTGAAATAGTATGCACCATTCTAACTAAAGAGTTTCTCCCGGTCAAGCCTCATGGCAGTTTCCCACCTGCTCCAGCGTAATATAACCGATGCCATATTGCCCTAATTCCCGGCAAATGTTCTCTTTCACCTTTTCCCAATCGCCATTTGCCACCACATGAGCCGTGGCACAATGGTTTTTTCCATCGATACTCCAGATATGCAGGTGACAAATATCCGCCACGTCGTCTATTTCCGCAAGTCTCTTTGCCAGCACTTCGGCGCTGATGCCTCGAGGTGCTTTTTCAAGAAGAATATCCAAAACTTCCCGCAGATTTTTCACCCCATGGCTCACAATGAACAGCGCCACCCCCATGCTCATTATGGGATCCAGCCACAGCCAATGGGTGAAGCGCATGATGACTGCCCCCACCAGCACCACCGCCCAGCCCAACACATCTTCCAGCATGTGGAGATTTACTGCTCTTTGGTTTACCGACCCTTCACCGCGAGTAAAAAATGCCGCCACCAAATTCACGCACACTCCCACCACGGCAAAAAGCATCATGCCTGCATAGTGAACGGGCACAGGGTTCAGCAATCTGTGGGCCGCATTGAAAATCACCGCCGCAGAACCCAGCAGCAAAATCAGCGTGGTGACTGCGCCTCCCAGCACAGAGTAGCGGGCGTAACCAAAAGTATACACGCTATCGGGGGCTTTTCTGCTTTTCTTTTCCAGAAGATAAGATATGCCGATGCCCGCAGCGTCCCCCATGTCATGGATGGCATCGGACATGACCGCCACGCTGCCTGTAAATATGCCGCCGACAAATTCAAACACCGAAAAGGCCAGATTCAAAAGAAATGCCGTAAAAATATTTTTCTCCGTTTTCATGGTTTCCTCCTGTTGACTTGCGCTATTTATAATATACAATATATATTACCGAACGCATTGTTCGATAATAATTATGGCAGATACATCGCAGAAAACAACATGCAGATCTCTGCCGTTGTACCATACGGAACAAAAACGGAAAACTGTACAGGAGATCGCCATGGACAGACGTCAGCGAAAAACACGGGAAGCCATTTTCACCGCCTTCACCCACCTGCTGGGGCAAAAAGATTATTCTCAGATCACCGTAGGAGAGATCATTGACCGCGCCGATGTGGGGCGCGCCACTTTTTATGCGCATTTTGAAACCAAGGATTTCCTTTTAGAGGAGTTCTGCGGTGAGCTTTTTCACCACATTATCGATACCGCCATGGGGCTTCCCGCCGATTGCCGCTACGGCTCATCGGAGGACCCCGTATTTCTGCATCTGCTGCGGCATCTGCAGGAAAATGACCGCAACATTTTAGATCTTCTTTCCTCCCGGAACAACGAGATCTTCCTGCGGCATTTTAAAAACGGACTCAAAATATTGATCGAGTCCCAGTATGCCCAAAAGGGACTTTTGCAAAAGAGCCGTCTTCCCCAGGATTTTCTGGTGAATCATATGGCCGCCACCTTTGTGGAAACGGTGGAATGGTGGCTTTCTCAAAAGCAAAAGGAATCGCCCGAAGTGATGGCAGAGTATTTCCTCGCCGCCATTGAACCGCTGCTGTAAAAAAAGAAGCCATCCAATGGATGGCTTCTTTTTTATGCAATAGTTTTCAGCGCTTGTCCCAACATCTCCCGCACGCGGATAAGCTCCTCACGGGTGGCATTTTCATTCATAGAAAGGGAAAACGCGCTCTTTTTATCCTGCCAAAGGCAAATACCCTGTCCTTCCTCGTTCCAAAACACCTCTGCAGGCGGCTCAACACATTCTTCCCGGCTTGTCCACTCGTAATACATGCCTGAAATGTCAGGCTCTGTGCCGCCACATTGCAAACGGAAATTGTAACTCTTTCCGTCCTCAAGGGAGAAAAAGTCCACGGAATACATGGGCGGCAAAGTATCCAACCGCACCACCGTTTCTTCTCCCCAGACATCTTCCGACAGTGTCAGAACATAGCCGGTTTCCTCCGTAAGGGCCGCAAGGCTGCTCTCCATCACAGGGTTTCCACCGCTATAACCGCCATCTACCGGCAGCATGGAATTCATACTGCAGCACTCTAGGGTCACATCGTGATCAGGCATGGTAAAACTGATCACAAATCCTTTTTTCTCATCATAGGTGTAGGGCACCGATTCCCCGTCCAGCAAAAACGAGTAGTCAGTGTCGGTTGCGATCATCTCAAAATATAACGTAACAGCAGTTCCTGCCCGGTAGGCATCTTTGGCATTGCTGTACGAAGCCTTGGCACCGCAGTAATCCACCTGATATTTTTCGCCGCCTGCACAGCCGCTCAGCAGCACCAAAAACAATCCACCCAACAGCAAAACTGCTGCCATGGTTTCTATGGCTGATTTTTTTGCAATGGGATTCTCCATCCCTGTGCCTCCTTTCCGTTATTGGATCTCGGTCAATTCGAGAGATCCGTCCATGCCGCTGACCGTCACACCGAAAAGTCGCGGATTTCCATAGGGGTCCACGAAGGAAACGCCATAGCTGGGGATGGTGCCGTAATCCGTCAGGATCACACAAAGGGGAATTTCCGGAATCAGAGTTCCGTAATCAAAAAGTTCTGTTACTTCGAATCTGTCCTCCTGCCAAAAGAGGGAGACCACGGTAAAATCCTCCACAGGCACCATGGTGCAGAAGACCGCTTCCAAAGGCAGCGTATCATCCACAATGACCCAGTCATAATCATCCCATGCAATTCCCAGATCTGCGGCATAGTGTACGGAAACGCAGGAGCCGGAAACATCAATATCCCCAGCGCCGCCATTCCACGCAGCAAAAATCAATCCATAATCGGAGCAGTCATAAACACCATCGGCCTGACTCAGCGTCCCATCCATCATGCTAATGCAGGGCGCATATTCCAGCACAATCTTTTCCTCCGCTTTGGCTTTTACCCAAAGATTAGGTACAATTTCGCTGACATTGCCCTGCAACAGGACAGGTTCCCCTGCCTCCAGAGAAAACAGTTCCTCTCCTGCTACCGTAGACCAGGTTTCTTCATCCACAAGACATTCAAACACGGTAAGGGAAGTTTCTGCAGAAACAGGAACCACCAGATAAAGCTCACCGCCCTCCTGCTGCACAAACTGCTCTTGTGTCATCGTTTTCAAAAGCGGATAGTATTCAAAAAAGCCTTTGGTTTCCAGGTAGTCGGTGATCTCCTCATAGTCAGTCTGCTCTGTATAACCCAGATGGGCCACAGCGATCTGCGCAGAGTCGTCTTCAATTTCAGCGCGAAATTCAGTCAGTACATCATTTTTTTCCTGTTCAGAAGTATCAGGCGGAAGCTCTTCCCCTCCGCAACTGCTTAAAAACAGCACACACGCTGCCAAAAAGGCAAAATAACGTTTTATCATCAAGACACTTCCTTTCATGCAGGATCTATTTCATCCTGCGCAAAAACGCCATGCTGATCCATTAGCTCGATATACAACGTCCGGATCTCCGCCAGTACTTGGGAGTAATTCTCGGGGAAAGCATTGCTGCCGCTGGCAGAAATAGTGCTTCCGTCTTCCAGCAGGATCTCCAACGCAAAATTGCTGCCATCCCGCACGTTTCGTTTGGTTTTATTAAATCCATCCCAGCCGGCTACACCGTATGTACCCGTAAGCTTGCCCAGCTGCTCCAGAACCGCAGCATCGATGGCGGCATCCGCCACCCGACCACCGTAGAACAGCTCTTCAGCATAGAGGCGCACCTCACCGCCTTCGCGGCTCACCTGAAAACGATAGCACTCCTCTGCATTGGATGCGGTATGGGAAAAGGAAAACACAGTAATATCCATAGGCTCACCGTCAGTTTCCACCTCAGAAGAAGGCTCTTGCACTGCGCCGCAACCACATAGCAGCAAAAGCAGCGCCGCGCACAACGCAGCCAGTATTGTGTTAGCTTTCAAGAGCGCACCTTCTTTCTTCATCAGCCTGCGTACATCAGGTCTTCAAAGCAATCCCATTCGGGAACACCGTTGATGCAGGGTGTGTAATCGATCTCTTCGATCTCGATGCGGCATTCCCGCCCATCTTCCATCTTAAGATCCACATAGCTTTCATTGTCTGTGCGCAGGAAGGAAAATTCCGTGCCCGTAGGAACGGTTTCCACCTTGTTTTTCGGCAGGATGGTCACATCCAGCGGAACAACAGAAACGATGGGTTCCAGATCCTGATCCAGCTCATAGACATCGCTGAGCGGCAGCAATGTGCCGTCAGCATCTACGGTATAGTTTCTGTAAGCCGTTTTGGTGCCCAGCAGATTACACTTGGAGCCAAGGGTGAATTCCGCAGGATCGTTGAAAACAGCAGTATAGTAGACGCCATCGATCCCCGCATCGGGATCCCACACATTCAAAAAGCCTGCGCCCGAATACTCTTCCATCAGCTGCGGTGTGCCGCTGCTGATATCGTAGATATATACGGTGCGGTAATCATTTGCAGAAGAGCCTTCCACATAGAGATAAAATGCCCCGTCCACGCAGACGAGATAGGGATCGATGTCAAAGCCGCACCAAGCTTTCTCTTCGTAAGTTTCCCCATTGACGGAAACATTCAGGTAGGATTCCCCATACTCTCCGGCATAGGTCCAGTAGGAAATGGTATCCTTTTGGCCGTCGCCTTCCTGCAGGTCAACATCCATCTCATTCCAGCCTGCCAGCGCCACAGCATAACCGCCTGCAGGTGCCTTCGTGTATTCTTCATAGAAGAGTTCTTCCATCTCATCAAACCAGAAAGTAACGGTCAGAAGACCCGAAGCATAGGCTGCGATCTCATAAGGGTTGAAATAGAAAGTAAGGCCCTGATAGCCCAAAGACCAGTTGTACTGATCCAGGGTATACTCTGCCAGCACGGCATCCAGACTCTCAAAGGGCTCGTAGGGATACTTTTCCCGAAGCTTTTCGCCAAGAAGTTCAGCAAGACCGTCCGTATCGGCCAGAACATCCACCAGTTCCAGCCGCTCACCCGTGGCAGCATCGAAATTCCAGCCCATAGAGCCGTAATTGCCGTGAACACCGCCCGTGTAAGAATAAAAGTCCTCACGGATGCTGAAAACAAGGGTATCGGCGCGCTGGATAGAATACTCCGTTTCCCAGGTGTAGCCGCCGAAATACTCAGGATCCCACGCCATATCCTCCTGGGCATAGGGCAGCCACTCATGCACAAAGCTGCTGGCGCCCACCGCCTGCTCAATATTAAGTTCCTCCAAAGCGGAACTCAGCTGGGGATAATCATCCATCAGGGCGATCTCTTCCCAGGTGGCGTCACACAAAAGATTGTAGTTTTCATCCCATTCTTCCAGATAGCCGCTGCCTTTCATCACGCGGATATGGCGCAGCCCGCCTTCCTCTTCTTTGGGATCGGTTTCCACCGCAGTATCATCCTTGCCCTGATCCTCTCCGTCACCTTTCGGCTTTGTCTTACCGCAGCCGGCCAGAGAGAGCAGAAGCATCAGCACCAGAAAAAGTGCCATTAACCGTTTCATAGGATACACCTCTTTCTTAGAGAATCCATTGGTAAGAACCCTTCCGCCATTGGACGGAAGGGTTCTCTTTTTCGAAACTTCATTACACGATGTCGCCGTCATCAAA
>JAZQUM010000076.1:0-4413 GCA_045631305.1 Oscillospiraceae bacterium
CACAGACCGACATGGCTACGATCCGACTTTAATGAGGTTGGGGGTCTTCAGCAGAGGATGGTTTGCGGGGATGGGTTCAGGAACTACCACATCCAGCGCGGCGCCGGCGATGCGACCTTCATGAAGGGCATCCATCAGCGCTTCCTGATCGATGGCGGTGCCACGGCCTACATTGCACACGCAGGCATGGCGAGGCAGCGTAGCGATGCGCTCGCGACTGAGAATACCAACGGTATCGGGGGTGGAGGGCAGGCACATGATGAGAAGGTCGGTATCAGGCAGGAGAGAATCCAGTTCAGCCTGGGTGTGATTTTCATCAAAGGCTGCATCGATGGGGGATGCGGAGCGGTGAACACCGCGAACGCACTTTGCGCCCAGTGCCTTGGCGCGGCGGGCAAATTCGGTGCCGATATCACCTGTGCCCAGCACGGTGATGGTGGAGCCGATGATGGAGCGGATGGGAATATCATCCGTGCCCCAACGGCCGTCGGTAACACAGGGCTGATAGTCAAAATAGCGATGGGTCAGCATCAAAGAGACCATCACCAGATGCTCGGCAATAGCAATGCCGTAGGCGCCGGAAGAATTGGTGAGAAGACAATCTTCACGGCAGAAAACGGCAGGATCCTGATACTTGTCCACACCTGCGAAATCGCAGCAGAACCACTTCAGATTTTCTGCCTTTTTCAGAAGATCAGGAGAGGAGTGGCTAAAAAGAATTTCGCTCTCGCGGATGCTGCTTTCAGCCTCGGCATCGGATGCGAAATAGCGCACGGAGAAGCCCAGCATTTCTGCTGCAGCATTGATTTTTTCTTTGTGAGCGTCACTGTGGAAGGAAGTGACCACGCTGATTAAACGCTTCATCGGAATACCTCCAAAACTTTTTCTGCGCAGCGCATTCCGTCTGCTGCGGCGGAAAGGATGCCGCCTGCATAGCCTGCGCCTTCGCCACAGGGGTAAAGCCCGCTGAGAGAAGATTCGTAAGCGTCGTTACGCAGGATGCGGATGGGGGAAGAACTGCGGGATTCCACGGCGGTGAGCACTGCATCGGGATGGGCGAAGCCGTGGAGCTTTCTATCGAGAATGGGCAGCGCCTGACGGATGCTGTCCAAAATGAAATCGGGGAGACAGGTGGAAAGATCGGTATAAGTCACACCGGGTCGGTAGGTGGGGGTAACGGAGCGGTGGGCAGTGGAAGGCTTTCTTTCCAGAAGGTCACCTACCAGCTGCGCGGGGGCGCAGAAATTGCCGCCACCTGCGCGGAACGCAGCTTCTTCCAGACGGCGCTGGAATTCAACACCTGCCAATACGCCGCTGCCGCCGAAGTCTTCGGGATTGATGCCAACCAAGAGGCCGCCGTTGATGTTTTCGCCATCGCGGGCAAATTCACTCATGCCGTTGGTCACCACGCGGCCCTCTTCTGAGGCGGCGGCTACTACCTGCCCGCCGGGGCAGACGCAGAAGGAAAAAACACCTCGGCCATCGGGGAGATGGCAGCTGAGCTTATAGGAAGAGGCGGGAAGAGCAGGAGAGTCTGCATACTGCTTGTACTGAGCGGCATTAACGGATTTTTGCGAATGCTCGATGCGGACGCCAACGGCGAAAGCCTTGGGCTCCATGGAAACCTGCTTTTCGTGGAGCATGGCAAAGGTATCTCGGGCGCTGTGACCGGGAGAGAGGATCAAAGCAGAGCAGGGGAGGGTATAAGTGCCGCTTTCCGCAGTTACCGTAACGGCGCTGATGCGGCCGTTGTCTACGGTGAGATCAGTGAGCTGATGGCCAAAGCGAATGTCGCAGCCGTTCTCCAAAAGTTCGCGGCGGAGATTTTTCAGCGCAATGTGGAGCATATCTGTGCCCACATGGGGTTTGGCATCCATCAAAATATCTTCAGGTGCGCCGCATTCTACCAACTTTTGCAGAATGTAGCGATGGCGCACATCTTTTGTGCCGGTATTGAGTTTGCCGTCGGAAAAAGCTCCGGCACCGCCTTCACCAAACTGCACGTTACTGGCAGGATCCAGCTTGCCTGTGCGCCAGAATGCTTCCACATCCTTTTGCCGCTGTTCTACACATTGGCCGCGCTCCAAAAGAATGGGGGGACAGCCGCATAAAGAAAGCGTCAATGCGCAGAATAAACCGGCAGGGCCTGCGCCAACCACAATGGGGCGGACCTTGGGTGCACTGATAGCGGGGGGCAGAGCATAGGCGGGGGCGGGATCGTAAGCAGAAACACTTTTATCCCGGCAGCGGGAGAGGAGCTGGGCCTCATTTTTTGCCGAAATTTCTACGGAATATACGAAAGAAACACCCTGACGGGCATCCAGCGAGCGGCGCAGAACATGGCAGGAAAGAATATCCTGCTCTTTGCAGCGCAGCACTTTGGCAGCTTTTGCACGCAGAGCATCCGTGCTTTTTCCGGGTGCAAGTTTGAGTCCGTCGATCTTCAGCAAAAAATTCACCGCCTTACAGAAATGTTTAAGTTTACTATACTATAATTTTCTTATAACAACAAGGAAAATCACAAGGGGAAAATTCATAAATTACATAGAAAACGTTCATAGTTTTGACATGACTGTGTGATATGTTATATCATGAAATGCGAAGGATTCCTCAAGGAGGTTTTTATGTATAACGATGAAAATAATTACTACCGCTATTCGGCCGCGAATAACGATGGTGAATCCAATCCCTATATGAGAGAAACGGTGCGTCCGTCTTCCTATACGCCTCCTGTTACGTCCACACCTTCTGCATCTTCTGCACCGAAAAAGAAGAAAAAGAACCGCCACGGTTTGAAAATTGCGGTGCTTGCTTTGTGTTGTGCTATTCTTGGCGGTGTTGCGGGAGCAGGTGCAGTGTATTTTATGATGCGCGGAGAGGAAACTGCCATAAGTGAAGATGTAGCGGGAAATGCACTGGGAGAAAATGAAGTGGGCCGCGTGGAACATGTATATTCTTCCGAAGGCGATGGCATCGATACGGTTGCTATTTATAAAAACAATATTGCCAGTGCGGTTTCCATTAAGTGTTCGGGACAAACTACCAACTATTTTGGCCAGGTGACGAAATCTGCTTCCTCTGGCAGCGGCTTTGTCATTACAGCAGACGGTTATATCGTTACCAATTACCATGTGATCAAGGGTGCAAATAGTGTGGAAGTTATGTTCCACGATGGCACATCTTATGATGCAGAGATTATTGGCGGCGATGAGGATTTTGATATTGCTGTGATCAAAATTGAGGCGCAGGATCTTCAGCCTGTGGTTGTGGGAAATTCCGACAAGATGCAGGTGGGAGACAATATCGCGGTGATCGGCAATCCCTTGGGTGAACTGGCCTTTTCCATGAGCCGCGGTATTGTGTCTATGTGCAATCGCGCTATCAATGTGGATGGAACACCCTTTAATATGATTCAGATCGATGCTTCCATTAACCCCGGCAACTCCGGTGGCCCGCTCTTTAATGCTGCAGGGGAAGTTATCGGCATCGTGTCGGCCAAATATTCCAGCTATGCTTCCACTTCTGTGGAAGGCCTTGGTTTTGCCATTCCCATCAACGATGTCCACGCTATGATCAACGACATTGTTTCCAACGGCTATGTCACCAATAAGCCCTACTTTGCCATCACGGGCTACACGGTGAATGCTTCCATGGCGCAGCAGAGTGGCCTTGTGGAAGGTGTGTATATTTTCTCTGTGGATCAGGGCGGTGCTGCTGAAAAAGCAGGATTGCAGGTAGGGGATGTTATTACCAAAGTGGATGAGCTTGAGATCAAGACGCTGGAAGATCTGACAGCAGCTAAGAAAAGTTATTCTGCCGGAGACTCAGCAACCATTATGGTTTATCGCGGCGGAAAAACCTTGGAAGTGAAGTTTGTCTTTGACTCCACGCCTAAGGATGCCATTTCCACGCAGGAAAATGTAATAACAGAAACACCTGAATATTATTACGATCCGGGGTTTGACATTTTTGATTATTTCTTCCGCTAAAAAAGAAAGCACCGCAGGAATACTTCTGCGGTGCTTTTCTCTTGCGCTTTTGTGCGTTGGATGTTAAAATAATACTGGAATACAATGGATATATGCCATTTTAATATCAGGAGGAAACCGTATGAAGCTCGGTATCGTGGGCCTTCCCAATGTGGGCAAGAGCACCCTTTTCAATGCAATTACCAATGCAGGCGCAGAATCTGCCAACTATCCTTTCTGCACCATCGACCCCAATGTGGGTGTAGTAGCTGTTCCCGATGAACGTCTGGACAAGCTGGCTGAAATGTATGATCCCGATAAGAAGACTCCTGCTATCGTGGAATTCGTGGATATTGCAGGTCTCGTAAAGGGCGCTTCTAAGGGCGAAGGTCTTGGCAACAAGTTTTTGTCAAATATTCGTGAGGTTGACGCTGTTGTTCACGTT
>JAZQUM010000077.1:0-7083 GCA_045631305.1 Oscillospiraceae bacterium
AGGTCTTGTCTTCCTAAGCCCGCTTGGCCTCCGACTTGGCTTTCAAGGCCAAGCTTGGCAGCCGCCTGTTCTGCGCCCTTTTTACTGCGACCGGTACCGGTACCGATCACCTCACCGTTGAGCCGAACTTCCACCACAAAAGTCTTGTTGTGGTCAGGCCCCTGCTCATCCACAAGGTGATAGGTCAGAACCTGATCTGCTTTGCGCTGCACCCATTCCTGCAGAGCCGTTTTATAGTCTCTGCGCTTCTTTTCCACCACCTGCTCATTGGCTCGGTGGAGTAACACACGGTGAATAAGTGCCGATACAGCTTCCATACCGCCATCGAGATACACCGCTGCAAAAACAGCTTCCGTTGCATCTGCCAGAATAGAGGGACGGGTTCTGCCGCCACCGGCTTCTTCGCCGCGGCCCAGTTTCAAGTAATCACCCAATTCCAGTTTCAGCGCCACCTCATGGAGACTCTGCTCACATACCAACGCTGCGCGGATACGGGTCAACTCACCTTCAGGTAAATCGGGATGGGTCTCATAAAGATATTCAGCGGTAATAAAACCCAGCACGGAGTCACCCAAAAATTCCAGACGCTCATTGCTACGGGCACCCTCACTGCGATGTTCGTTGGCATAGGAACTGTGATTGAGTGCTTCTTCCAGATATGCTTTTTTACGGAATGTATAACCCAGTTTTTCTTCCAGCGTCATTTTGTGTGACCTCCTTTTCTCTCAGTTTCGAACAAAAGCAAACCCCGCTTGCGGCGGGGTTGCAGATTTTATGCATTGAGCTTGCTTACAAGGAAATTAACAGTATCACCAACGGTCTTCAGACCGGAAACTTCGTCTTCACCGATTTCTTCCAGGCCGAATTCATCTTCCATAGACATGCTCAGTTCTACCAGGTCAACAGAGTCAGCACC
This sequence comes from Oscillospiraceae bacterium, assembly GCA_045631305.1. Lineage (GTDB taxonomy): Bacteria > Bacillota > Clostridia > Oscillospirales > Oscillospiraceae > JAZQUM01. The sequence goes on from JAZQUM010000077.1 coordinate 917, forward strand.
AAGGGTATCTTCATAAGAAGTAGCCATGGTAACTTCGCTTTCGGAAATGCCGAACTGGTGTGCGATCAAAGACTTCAAAGTTGCAAAAATTTCTTCATGAGTCATATAAATATTCTCCTTTTTGAAGACATGGTTTCTTCCCTACCGCCATAACTGGCGTTTCCTCAAGAATAATACGATATCTCTACCCTTGTGTCAATAGGTATTAGTCTTTTTCCACCTTCATGAATTCCACGTTTTTTTCGATTTCAGCAATAATATTGCTCTCAGCAAAAAGCATCGCCTGACGAATCGCACTGCGGAATGCTTTAGCCGTGGAAGAACCGTGGGCCTTGATCACAGGTTTGGAAATGCCCAAAAGTGCCGTGCCGCCAACTTCGTTGATATCCACCTTAGCCTTAAAGGCTTTGATGTCGCTTTTCACGCTGAGGGCGCCCAGCTTAATAAGAAGGTTCTTGGTAAACATGCTCTTGAGGGTCTTTGCAAAGTAAGAGCCCATACCTTCCAGAGTTTTAAGCATAATATTGCCGGTAAAACCGTCGGTCACAATGACATCGGCGCCGCCGAGGATTGCTTCCTTGCCTTCGACATTGCCGATAAAGTTCAGTCTGCCGGCTTCGCCTGCTTCCTTCAGTTTCACATAAGTTTCCCGCTGCAGTTCACAGCCCTTGGTTTCTTCTGCACCGATATTCAAAAGGCCCACCCGGGGATTTTCAATGCCCAGCGCTTCCTTGGCATAGAAGCTGCCAAGATAAGCAAACTGCAGAAGGTATTCCACCGTGCATTCGGTATTGGCACCGCAGTCACAAAGAACAGCGCGACCCGCAGCAGTAGGGATCAAAGGTGCAAAAGCAACGCGGCGAATACCGCGCACACGCTTGACCAGCAGCGTTGCAGCAGAGAGAAGTGCTCCCGTGCTGCCTGCGGAAACGAACGCATCACCCTTGCCCTCTTTGAGCAAATTAAGGCCAACCGTCATAGAGGAATCTTTCTTTACACGGAAAGCATTGGCAGGATCATCTGTCATTTCAATTACTTCCGTAGCATTGGCAATCTCCACTCCGTTGGGGAGTTCCTTAAGTCCACACTCATCCATAGCCCGCAGCACATCTTCTGTGCGGCCTACAAAAAGAATATCCAGACCAAATTCCTCACGCGCCATCAGCGCGCCTTTTACGATCTCCAGCGGCGCGTGATCGCCACCCATTGCATCTACGATAATTTTCATTCCGTGCCTGCCTTTCTTTTATTTCGCCAGCACTTCGTCCTTCATCTCATCGATGATCTCCAAAGAGCGTTTGGAAAGCTCTGCGTTTTTATTGCGCTTGCCTTTCACGCGGTAACCAAGCTGGGGGATGATACCGAAATTGATGTTCATGGGCTGGAAACTGCCCACAGAGGTATTACTGATGTAAAGCCCCAGCGCACCAATGGCGGTTTCCTGGGGGAAATTCAGAGGTTCTTTGCCCTGCAGTCTGCGGGCAAGTTCCACACCTGCCAAAAAGCCGGATGCCGCAGACTCCACATAGCCTTCCACACCGGTCATCTGACCTGCAAAAACGATGCGCTCATCTTTGCGCAAACGGTAATAGCGGTCCAAATGACGGGGAGAATCCAGGAATGTGTTGCGGTGCATCACACCGTAGCGCAGGAACTCCGCATTTTTCAGTGCAGGAATCATAGAAAAGACTCTCTTCTGTTCGGGGAAACGCAGATGCGTCTGGAAGCCCACCAGATTATACACTGTACCCTCAGCATTGTCTTTTCTCAGCTGTACCACAGCATAGGGTTCCTTCCCCGTCTTGGGATCAGGCAAACCGCGGGGCTTCAAAGGCCCATAGCAAAGGGTCTCTTCACCGCGGCGAGCCATAACTTCCACAGGCATGCAGCCTTCAAACACATGCTTATCTTCAAAGCCGTGAACTTCTGCTTCTTTCGCCTGGGTCAGTTCCTGCCAAAATGCGCGGTACTCTTCTTCGCTCATGGGGCAGTTGATATAGTCCGGGGTACCCTTACCGTAACGGGATGCAAAATAGGCAGATTCCATATCCACGCTTTCAAAGCTTACCAGAGGCGCTGCCGCATCATAAAAATGCAGCGCGGAATCATCGCCCAAAAGATTGGCAATGGTGTCTGCCAGCGCATCGGAAGTAAGGGGACCGGAAGCAATTACCACATTCCCTTCGGGAATTTCCGTGATCTCTTCTTCCACCACGGTAATATTTTCGTGGTTTCGCACCTTTTCCGTTACCAATGCGGCAAAACCATGGCGGTCCACCGCCAGCGCACCGCCTGCTTCCACACGGGTAGCATCAGCGCAGGAAAGAATCAGCGAACCCATGCGGCGCATTTCTTCTTTCAGAAGGCCAACCGCATTTTCCAGCTGATCGCTGCGCAGAGAGTTGGAGCAGCAAAGTTCGGCAAACTGCGCCGAAGAATGGGCGGGAGTCATTTTCTTGGGCTTCATCTCGCAAAGCGTTACCGAAACGCCCCGCTCAGCCAGCTGCCAGGCCGCTTCGCAACCTGCAAGACCGGCACCGATCACAGTTACTTTTTCTTTCAACATTAATCCTCTTTTTTCGCGGTTTTCTTTACCGTCTTCTTAGCGGCAGTTTTTTTAGCCGCAGGTTTTTTCGCAGCTACCTTCTTTGCCGCAGGCTTCTTTTCCGCAGTTTTCTTGGCTGCAGACTTCTTTTCTTCTACGTCTTCTCCATCTTCTGCCTTCTTCTTGGGATAGCCGCGCTTTTCCTCAGGCAGGAAATTGCTGCAGGAGGCATTGATGCAGAAGGGGCGCTTGAAGCCCTTGCCGGACTTCTTGAACATGGTATCGCCGCAAACGGGACAATTATCCTTCACAGGAACATCCCATGTCATAAAATCGCATTCAGCGCCGGTCTTGGTATTGGTATGCTCGCAGCAGTAGAAAGTGTACTGCTTATTGCTCTTTTTGCTGGTACCGGTTCGCTTCATCAGTCGACCGCCACATTTGGGACAGCTACCGGGCATTTCTACTACCAGAGGCATGGCGAAGCTGCAGTCGGGATAACCGGGGCATGCCAGGAAGGGACCAAAGCGGCCGTATTTCACAACAAGGTTCTTGCCGCACTGGGGGCAAAGCTCTTCAGACACTTCATCGGGCACCTTGATATACTTGCCTTCCAGTGCCGTTTCCGCATCCTTCAGGTTTTCGGCGAACTGGGCATAGAACTCACGGAGCACGCCCTTCCATTCCACATTGCCTTCTTCCACAGAGTCCAGCTTTTCTTCCATGTTAGCTGTGAACTTCAAGTCGGCAATATCAGTAAAGCGTTCCTTCATCAGTTCCGTTACCACGCGGCCAAGATTGGTAATGCGAAGGTACTTGCCTTCCTTCACCACATACTGGCGGGAAAGAATGGTGGTCACAGTGGGCGCATAGGTGGAGGGACGGCCAATGCCGTTTTCTTCCATAGCGCGGATCAAAGTAGCGTCGGTATAACGGGCAGGAGGCTGCGTGAAATGCTGCTCAGGAACAAAATCCTTCAACTGAACTTCCTCGCCTTCCTTCAAATCAGGCAGACGAATCAGCTTTTCTTCCTTTTCCTCATCATGGCCTTCTTCATAAACTGCTGTATAGCCATTAAACTTTACATCACTTGCACTTGCTCGGAAATCATATCCATTGGCAGAGATTTCTACGTTAACGCTGTCATAAATCACATTTGCCATCTGGCTTGCCAGGAAGCGGCTCCAGATCAAGCGATAAAGACGGTACTGCTCAGCCGTAAGATCGGCACGCACCATCTCAGGGGTCAAATTCACATTGCTGGGACGGATAGCTTCGTGGGCATCCTGTGCACCTGCCTTGGTCTTGAACTGGCGGGCAGTTGCAGGATAATACTCCTTACCGTAGCGGCCCAGAATAAAGGTCTTTGCAGCAGCAACAGCTTCATCGGAAATGCGAAGGCTGTCGGTACGCATGTAGGTAATAAGACCCACAGTACCTTCGCCGGTAATATCCACACCTTCATACAGCTGCTGCGCAATGGCCATGGTGCGGCGCGGGGTCATATTCAGCTTGCGGGAAGCCTCCTGCTGCATGGTGGACGTGGTAAAAGGAGGCGAAGGATTGCGCTGCTTATCGCTGCGCTTGATAGACTTTACGGTAAAGACTTCGTTCTTCACCGCTTCCATCACTTCATTCACCGCAACTTCGGAAGGAAGCTCCTTCTTCTTGCCACCGCAGCCGTGATAACGCGCCGTAAAGCTAGGGCACTTTACATCATCCGCCTTGAAATTGGCATCCAGAGTCCAGTACTCTTCTGCCTTGAATTCTTCGATCTCGCGCTCACGGTCATCTACCATACGGGTGGCAACCGACTGCACACGGCCTGCAGAAAGGCCCTTGCGGATCTTCTTCCACAGAAGAGGAGAAAGCTGATAGCCTACAATACGGTCCAGAATACGGCGAGCCTGCTGGGCGTCTACCAGATTCTGATCGATGCTACGGGGCTGAGCGATGCTCTCCTGCACTACCTTCTTGGTAATTTCGTTGAAGGTAACGCGGCGGGTCTTTTCATCGGGCAGATCCAAAAGCTTCTTCAAATGCCAGGAAATAGATTCACCTTCGCGGTCAGGGTCGGTTGCGAGATAAACCATGGTACTGGCTTTTGCAGACTTCTTCAGCTCGCCAATGAGCTCTTCCTTGCCCTTGATAGGCTGATAGCTGGGTTCAAAATCGTTTTCAATATCCACGCCGATCACGCTCTTGGGCAGATCGCGCAGATGACCCATGGAAGCCTTCACTTCAAATTCGCTTCCCAAATATTTTCCGATGGTTTTCGCCTTAGCGGGCGACTCCACGATAACCAGATTTTTTTCTGCCTTTTTGGCCATTGGAAACCTCCGTGCTTGCGCCTTGCGCAAATAAAGTTTATACGAGACGGACCTTTGCCGCAAATTTCTTTCCGCTGTGCTCTTCCACCAGTTCCTCCATTGTAAGGATGGTCAGCGCCGAAAGGACACGGCGTGTGGGGATACCTGTGCTCTCCACCAGATCGTCTACATGAATGGGCTCGTCACCCAAGGTTTTTAAAATCAGGACCTGATCATCCGTTAGGCTCAGATCGTTTGCCGCAAGATCAATTTCCGGCTTCACTTCCGCCGCTGCCCCTTGCAGCACGCTCTCCCCGTGATACTCCAGATCTTCCGGTTCTTTTACAAATTTCGGCCGCAGTTTGTGAGCAAATCGGGGCTGGAAATTTTCCAGAATATCCCAACTCTCTGCCGCAAGGCCGGCGCCGTCCCGAATGAGCCGATTGCAGCCCACACTCATGGGTGCATCGATCTGCCCGGGAACGGCAAACACTTCTCTTCCCTGATCCAGCGCTGCTGCCGCCGTGATCAACGCACCGCTTTTTTCCGGCGCTTCCGTCACAAGAATAGCAACACTCAATCCACTGATAATTCTGTTTCGCTGGGGAAAATGTTTTCCCGCAGGCGGTGTTCCCGGAGGATACTCACTGATAAGCGCTCCGGAAGCAGCAACATCTTCATAGAGATATCGGTTTTCCGCAGGATAGATCACATCGATACCGCTGCCGAGAACCGCCGTGGTTTTTCCGCCGGCACGAAGCGCCGCGCGGTGAGCCGCGCTGTCAATACCGCGGGCAAGCCCGGACACGATCAGTGCGCCCTGCTGGGCCATTCCGTAACTCAGCTTTTCCGTAGCCTGAATGCCATAAGGCGTGGCATCACGGGTACCTACCACAGCAATAACCGCCTCATCGTCAAACTGGGGCAGCATACCTTTATAGTAGAGAAGAACAGGTGGGTCATAAATATTCCGAAGCCGCTGCGGATAGATCGCATCGTGAAGCGTCAAAATGCGAATGCCCAGCCGCTCAGTATTGCCCAGAATTTCGTTGACCTCAGTAAGACTTTTATCTTCCAACGTGGCGAAGTAATGCTTCTTCATTCCTTCCACCAGCGCATATTCTTCCCTGTCCGCATAATAAATGCTCTCAGGATCGCCGAAATGCTCCAGCAATGCAAGTTTCATCTGATTGCCCACTTCTCTTGTGGAAAGCCAGACCCAATGACTAAGCATGCCGAAACACTCCTTTCTCTTACCGATACATCTCCCAAAGCAAGACCGATGCTGCAATAGCCGCATTCAGCGACTCGCA
>JAZQUM010000078.1:0-2839 GCA_045631305.1 Oscillospiraceae bacterium
AGATTACAAGCTTTTTCGTGGCGCGGAAGGAGGGATTTGAACCCTCGCGCCGTTTTTTAGACAGCCTACTCCCTTAGCAGGGGAGCCCCTTCGGCCTCTTGGGTACTTCCGCAGATCTTGATGAAATTGTGGCGGAGAGAGTGGGATTCGAACCCACGGACGCTTTCACGTCGCCGGTTTTCAAGACCGGTTCCTTCAACCGCTCGGACATCTCTCCATGAAGCGGCAAGAGTGTCCTTCATTCAGCCGCTATAATAAGATAGCATAAAGAAAATTGTCTGTCAACCAATTTTATGCAAGCCATTCAATTTATTTTCCTGAATACAACCGCAGAAAAAGGGCCGCAGGATCTTTGATACTGCGGCCGCTCATTTTTACTGTCCCTTTTTCTTTGCAGCGCGGTTGATTGCAGAGAGAATTGCGCGCAGAGGTGCCAGGTTGATGTTGTGAGACAGACCAACGCCCCAGTAGCACTCTTCGTCGTTCTCATCCTGCAGCAGAATGTAAGCAACACCCTGAGAGTCGGAACCGTCGCTGATTGCGTGAGACTTGTAGTCCAGGAAGGTGAAGTGTGCCATATCCTGACCCTGGATCGCATTGAAGAATGCGTCGATGGGGCCGTTGCCTTCGCCTACCAGATCCATGATGGAACGCTTATACTGCAGCGTACCGCGGAAAGTAACATGAGAATGACCCTCTTCGTCGATCTGCTCCTGGAAGGAGTGACGCAGCAGCTTGTAGGGTTCCATGGCACCGATGTATTCTTCGTAGAACATATCGCGGATGTGCTGAGAAGTAATCTCGGTACCCATGGCGTCGGACTCGATCTGAACGATGCGGCCAAACTCGGGATGCATCTCCTTGGGCAGCTCGAAGCCGTAGTCGTGCTCCATGATGTAGGCGGTACCGCCCTTGCCGGACTGAGAGTTGATACGGATAATGGGTTCGTACTCACGGCCCACGTCAGCGGGATCGATGGGCAGATAGGGAACTTCCCAATAACCGGCATCGTGGTTGCGCATGTACTGCATACCCTTGTTGATAGCATCCTGGTGGCTGCCGGAGAATGCGGTAAAGACCAGAGTACCTGCATAAGGATGGCGGTCATGAACCGGCATCTTGGTGCAGCGCTCGTACATCTCACGAATCTTATTAATATTAGTAAAGTCCAGGCCGGGATCAATACCCTGCGTATGCATATTCATAGCCAGAGTGATCACGTCCACGTTGCCGGTACGCTCGCCGTTACCGAAGAAAGTACCTTCCACGCGCTCAGCGCCGGCCAGCAGAGCCGTTTCTGCAGTTGCAACACCGCAGCCGCGGTCGTTATGAGGATGCAGGGAGATGATGGCAGAATCGCGGCCGGGCAGCTTGCGACAGAAATACTCGATCATATCCGCAAACTGGTTGGGCATGCAGTTCTCAACGGTGCTGGGCAGATTCAGAATCACCTTGTTCTCGGGAGTTGCATGGAGATGATCCAGAACAGCCTGACAGATCTCCACGGCATAATCCACCTCCGTGCCCATGAAGGACTCGGGAGAATACTCAAAGCGCAGATTCATACCCTCTGCGATCACAGGACGGGACATTTCATAAATGAGGTCTGCTGCGTCCGTTGCGATCTTGGTAATGCCTTCCTGATCCATGCGGAACACCACTTTACGCTGGAGGGTAGAAGTGGAGTTATAGAAGTGCAGGATCACGTTCTTGGCACCCTGAATGGCCTGGAAGGTACGCTCAATCAGGTGTGCGCGGGCCTGAACCAGAACCTGAATGGTAACATCATCGGGAATATGACCACCCTCGATCAGCTCACGGCAGATCTCATAGTCCGTTGCGCTGGCAGAGGGGAAACCGATCTCGATTTCCTTAAAGCCCACGTCCACCAGAGTGTGGAAATACTCCAGTTTTTCTGCCATGTTCATGGGGTCAACCAGAGCCTGGTTGCCGTCACGCAGGTCAACAGAGCACCAGGTAGGAGCCTGCTTAATCACCTGATCGGGCCAAGTGCGGCCTTCAATGGGCTGGGGGGAGAAAGGAATGTACTTCTTACAACCTTCATACATGGGAATCGTCCTCCTTACAATCGCTCCCGCGTAGTTGGCGCGGGGCAGAAGTGTCAGGGGGTGAAAAATAAACACGCCCCCGACTTTTTCAAGTCAGGGGCGTGAACTATTTCACGCGGTACCACCCTGGTTCAGCCGCCGGTTTCCCGATCAGCTCTCAAAGCCTCCAACAAGGCCGCAGCTGTTAACGGAGCTTATCCGTCACTCCCTACTGCATTCGGTTCGGGAGCACCGCTCGGGGACCAGTTATCCCCAACAAGGCCGCACACCGGTTCGCACCACCCCCCGGCTCTCTGAGAGGGTCACTTACTGTCTTTATTCCCTTCATCGCGTTTGGTTAGGCACATTCTAGAAGAAAACGTTTAGTTTGTCAAGGATATTTTGGCTATTCCCCTTTTTCCAAAAGGAGCCCCCGCCTCAGTTCCCATCACTCCAATCACCCCATATAGGTTTCCGTTTATTTCCATTTTTCCAAAAACCAGCCACGAATCGCGTGTAATCATTCCGCCGTCTTTTTTGCCGTTGGGAATCCGTTCCTCTGCCCTTTCAACCCATTTTTATCTTTTTCAAAATTTTTCAAAAAAACTTTAAAAAAAAGCTTGCATTTTGTTTGAAGCCATGCTAATATAACAAAGCTGACTCCGATACGGAACAGCAACAAACAAAGTAACCGGGTGTAGCGCAGTTGGTAGCGCACTTGACTGGGGGTCAAGGGGTCGTGAGTTCAAGTCTCGCCACTCGGACCAGTAAAAAGCCTGAAACCGCAAGGT
>JAZQUM010000079.1:0-28934 GCA_045631305.1 Oscillospiraceae bacterium
GGCATTGACGTCATGACCACCGAAACCACCTGCCTCTCCTCCATCTGGGAAACCGACGAAGAGACTCTGGGCTTCTTCCGCGCCCACGGCCGCGAAGATGCTTACCGCGAACTCAAGCCCGGCAAGGTGGCTTACTATGACCGCATGATCCACATTGAACTGGACAAGGTGGAATCCATGATCGCCCTGCCCTTCCACCCCTCCAATGCATACACCATCCACGAATTCCTGGAAAATGCAGAAGAGATCCTCCGCGGTGTGGAAGAAGAGGCAAAGCGCCGCTTCCCCAAGGCCGACCCCAAGCTTACCGATAAGGTCCGCGCTGACGGTGTCTGGGCCGATCAGGGCATCATCGCAGGTTGCAGCGGCGGTCTTTTCGACAACATCGATGAAGCCGCTCAGATCATGGCAGGCGGCAGCACCGGCAACGGTTACTTCTCCTTCTCCGTCTATCCCACCAGCGTGCCCGTTTCTCTGGAACTGACCAAGATCGGCGCAACGGGTGACCTTCTTGCCAGCGGCGCTGTCATCAAGCCCAGCTTCTGCGGCCCCTGCTTCGGCGCAGGCGACGTGCCCAGCAACAACGGTCTCTCCCTCCGCCACACCACCCGCAACTTCCCCAACCGTGAAGGCTCCAAGCCCGGCGAAGGTCAGTTTGCAGGAGTGTGCCTCATGGACTCCCGCTCCATCGCAGCAACCGCACTCAACGGCGGCCGCATCACCGCAGCTACCGACATCGAATACTCCCCTGTTCGCCACGAATATCACTTCGACAAGAAGGTTTACGAAAACCGTCTCTATTACGGTTACGGCAAGGCAGATCCCAGCGTGGATCTCATCATGGGTCCCAACATCACCGACTGGCCCAAGATGTATCCCCTGTCCGAAAACCTGCTGGTAGAACTGGCTGCCGTCATCCACGATGATGTCACCACCACCGACGAACTCATCCCCTCCGGCGAAACCTCTTCCTACCGCTCCAATCCTCTGCGCCTTGCAGAGTTCACCCTTTCCCGCCGCGTGCCCGAATACGTGCCTTTGACCAAGGCCGCTGCAGGCGTGGAAGCACAGCGCCGCGCAGGTGAAAATCCCGCAAAGCTCGCTGACATCCTCTCCCGCGTGGGCGATGCCAAGGCTCTGATGGAAAACACCCAGTTCGGCTCCTGCGTCTTCGCCACCAAGCCCGGTGACGGCTCCGCCCGTGAGCAGGCCGCTTCCTGCCAGAAGGTGCTGGGCGGCTTCGCCAACATCTGCTACGAATTCGCCACCAAGCGCTATCGCTCCAACTGCATCAACTGGGGTATTCTCCCCTTCACTTTGGCTAAAAATACCGCATTCCCTTACACCTCCGGCGACTGTGTTTTCGTTCCCGCCATCCGCGAAGCCATCGCTGAAGGCCGCGAAGAGATCCCCGCAAAGGTCATCTGCAAGAACGGCGATGTGAAAGACATCACCCTCTATGTTAAGGGCCTCACCGCAGACGAAAAGGAAATCATCCTGGACGGTTGCCTCATGAACTATTACGCTAAGCGCCAGTAAAATAAAGGACATAACTATGGAAAAGATCAAAATGACCACCCCCCTGGTGGAAATGGACGGGGATGAAATGACCCGCGTGCTCTGGAAGATGATCAAGGACGAACTGATCCTTCCCTTCGTGGAACTCAACACCGAGTACTATGATCTGGGTCTTCTCTACCGCAACGAAACCAAAGACCAGGTCACCGTGGACGCTGCCAATGCCACCAAGAAGTACGGTGTTGCCGTAAAGTGCGCCACCATCACTCCCAACCGCCAGCGTATGGAAGAGTATCCCCAGCTCACCGAAATGTGGAAGAGCCCCAACGGCACCATCCGCTCCATTCTGGACGGCACCGTGTTCCGTGCTCCCATCCTCATCGATGCCATCAAGCCCGTGGTGAAGAACTGGAAAAAGCCCATCACCATTGCCCGTCACGCTTACGGCGATGTGTATAAATCCGTAGACATGGCTACCACCGAACCCGGTGTATGCACCATGACCTTCAAGGGTGAAAGCGGCGAAGAAAAGACCCTCACCGTGCAGAAGGTAGACGGTCCCGCCGTTTGGCAGGGCGCTCACAATAAGGATTCCAGCATCCGTTCCTTCGCCCGCGCCTGCTTCCAGTACGCTATCGATACCCGTCAGGACCTGTGGTTCTCCACCAAGGACACCATTGCCAAGGTGTATGACGGTGAATTCAAGAAGATCTTCGAAGAAGAATTCGAATCCTACAAGGCTAAGTTCGACGAACTGGGTATCACCTATTTCTACACCCTGATCGACGATGCCGTTGCCCGCGTTATCCGCAGCGAAGGCGGCTTTATCTGGGCCTGCAAGAACTACGACGGCGACGTTATGAGCGACATGGTCTCCACCGCTTTCGGTTCCCTCGCCATGATGACTTCCGTTCTGGTCTCTCCTGACGGCACCACCGAATATGAAGCAGCTCACGGCACCGTGACCAAGCATTATTACAAGTACCTCAAGGGTGAAAAGACCTCCACCAATCCCATGGCCACCATCTTTGCATGGAGCGGCGCGCTGAAAAAGCGCGGCGAGCTGGACGGCAATGCCGCTCTGGTCTCCTATGCCGATGCGCTGGAAAAGGCCTGCCTGCAGACTCTTAACGACGGCGTTATGACCAAGGACCTGGCCGGTCTCGTGGAAGAAGGCTTCTCCACAACCGTAGCCACCAGCGAAGAATTCATCGCTGCTATCCGCGATCGCCTGGAAAAGCTTCTCTGCGCATAATGAACTGAAAAAGCCTGCGGTTTTGAAAACCGCAGGCTTTTATTCTGCCCTTTTCCCTTTATTTCTCCCGCTCCTTGTGGTATATTGGTAGCAATATGGGTTTACCAATAAAACCGAGAGGTATTCTATGAACGAAAAACTCCAACAGTACGCCCGCTTGCTCATCCGCGTGGGGCTGAATGTGCAGAAGGGGCAGACCCTTGTGATCTCCAGCCCTGTAGAATGTGCCTTTTTTGCCCGCCTCTGTGCCTCCGCTGCATACGATGCAGGCGCGCGGGAAGTGGTAATGAACTGGCATGATGATTTCATGGCACGGGAAAAATATCTCCGCGCCGAAGACGATGTGTTTGATTCCGTGCCTCTGTGGCGCCAGCATTTCTATAATGACTACGCTGAAAGCGGCGCAGCCTATCTTTCTATCGCCGCCAGCGACCCCGAAAATCTCAAAGGCGTGGATTCCTCCCGTCTGATCCGCACCCAACAGGCACAGGGCAAAGCTTTGGAGGCTTTTAACCGCCTGCAGATGTCCAACGGTTTCCCCTGGTGCATCGCTTCCATTCCCATCCCCTCCTGGGCTAAGCGGGTCTTCCCCGATTGCAGCGAAGAAGAGGCGATGGACAAGCTCTGGAGCGCCATTTTTGAAACCATGCGCATCGCAGATGACGGCGATGCCGCCGAAAAATGGCAGGCACATCTGGACACCCTTGCTCGCCGCAAGGAAAAGCTCAACGAGCTGCACTTCGAATCCATGCATTATGTAAACTCCATTGGCACCGATCTCACCATCCGTCTGCCCAAAGACCACATCTGGGCGGCAGGCAACGGTACCGCCGGCACGGGGCAGGATTTTGTAGCCAACATGCCCACGGAAGAGATCTTCACTGCACCTTTGAAAAATGGGGTGGACGGCACAGTGGTTTCCGCTATGCCGCTGGTACACAACGGCAACGTCATCGATAAGTTCTCCTTTACGGTGAAAAACGGTGAGATCGTGGATTGCCATGCCGAGCTGGGCGAGGATATCCTGAAAGCCGCCATCGCTGTTGACGAAGGCGCCCGCTATTTCGGCGAAGTGGCGCTGGTTCCTTATGACAGCCCCATTTCCAACCAGAATCTTCTTTATTACAACACCCTCTTTGACGAAAACGCTTCCTGCCATCTGGCTTTCGGCGAAGCCTATCCCGAATGCATTGAAGGCGGCAGCGAAATGAGCAAGGATGAACTGAAGGCCCACGGCCTCAACGATTCCTTCACCCATGTGGACTTTATGATCGGCACCGCCGACCTTTCCATCATCGGCACCACCGCCGATGGCCGCGAGATCCCTGTTTTTGTAAACGGCAACTTTGCACTCTAAGAATAAGAAAGAGAGAGAAAATTATGAAAAAGCTTACCTCTACCCCCGATTACTGGATCGCAGACTCTGCCACCGTAGTAGGCAATGTCACTCTGGGCAAGAACGTATCCATCTGGTACGGCGCCGTTCTTCGCGGCGACATGGGTGATCTCACCGTAGGCGACAACACCAACATTCAGGATAACGCCATTCTCCATGAAGGCACCAAAATCGGTAAGGGCTGCACCATCGGCCACAGCGCCATCGTTCACGCCTGCACCGTAGGCGACAACACCCTCATCGGCATGGGCTCCATCGTGCTGGACGGCGCTGTGATCGGCAATAACTGCATCGTAGGCGCAGGCGCGCTGGTCACCGGCCGCACCGTAGTGCCCGATAACTCCATGATCCTGGGCAGCCCCGCCAAGACCATCAAGCCCATGTCGGAAGAAGCCATTGAGCGCAACCGCCATCAGGCTGAAAAATATGTAAAGGCCATTGAACTCTACAGAGACGACGAAAAATAAGCAACTTGGCGGCACCCGACGAAAGGGTGCCGCTTTTTGATTAGCCGATGAGGCGCCGAAAATGACCGAAGAGGCAAAAATCAATTTTTCTCCCAATTCCTTTGCTATGATGCTCTTAGCAAACGAAAACGGAGGATCAACTATGCCCGCCATCAAAACCACCGCCCTTACCAAGCGGTACAGAAATATCACCGCTGTGGATAGCCTTACGCTTGAGATCCCACAGGGGGAACTTTTTTCTCTTCTGGGTGTCAACGGCGCAGGAAAAACCACCGCCATCAAAATGCTCTCCTGCCTCACAAAGCCTACAGCGGGCGATGCCACGGTGGGCGGTCACAGCATCACAAAAGACGCAAAAGCCGTCAAGCAGCTCATCGGTGTCTCTCCTCAGGAAACTGCCGTTGCCCCCAATCTTTCAGCAAAGGAAAATCTGGAACTCATCTGCGGCATTCACGGCTTTTCCAAAGAAAAAACTGCCGCAAAAATCCGGGAGCTTTCCGAAAAATTCAATCTCACTCCCGTTTTGAACCGCAAAGCAGGCAAGCTCTCAGGCGGCTGGCAGCGCCGTGTCAGCATCGCCATGGCGCTGATCAGCGAACCGAAAATCCTGTTTCTGGATGAACCCACTTTGGGGCTGGATGTTATTGCGCGGCACGAGCTTTGGGATGTGATCCGCGCATTGAAGGGCAAGATCACCATCATTCTCACCACCCATTACATGGAAGAATCCGAAAAACTCTCCGACAGGATCGGCATTATGAAAAACGGCCAGCTTCTGGCCGCAGGCACAGCCCAGGAGCTGATGCAGCAATCAGGTGCGCCAAGCTTTGAAGCGGCCTTCATCGCCATTGTAAAGGAGGCGGCAGTATGAGAATGTTGACTTTTGCCAAGCGGTGCGCCAAGGAGATTTTGCGCGACCCTCTCTCTCTGGGCTTTGGGCTGGGCTTTCCGTTGGTGCTGCTGCTTCTTCTCAGCGCCATTCAGGCCAACATCCCTGTAAACCTTTTTGAAATCGACACCCTGACCCCCGGCATCACCGTGTTCGGACTTTCCTTCATGACCCTTTTCTCCGCAACGCTGGTGGCGAAAGATCGGGAAAGCGCCCTTTTGCAGCGCCTCTACACCATGCCCCTGACGGGTCTTGATTTCATTCTGGGCTATATGCTGCCCATTCTCCCCATTGCTTTGGGACAAGTGGTCATTTGCTACCTCTTTGCCATTCCTTTGGGCCTTACCGTAAGCTTGAATGTTCTCTATGCCGTGATGGGCATCCTGCCCATGGCTGTTTTCAACATCGCGTTGGGCCTTTTGTGCGGCAGCGTTTTGAGTGTAAAGCAGGTGGGCGGCATCTGCGGGGCGCTGCTGACCAATCTTTCAGCATGGTTTTCAGGGGTTTGGTTCGACCTGAATCTTGTGGGAGGAGCTTTCAAAAAAATCGCCAATCTCCTCCCCTTCGTCCATGCAGCTGAACTGGAAAAAGCCTTATTCAGCGGCAATTTCGCAGCAGCCGCAGATTATATTCCCCCCATCCTTCTCTACAGCATTCTGATCACCGCTGCGGCGGTAGTCTGTTTCCTCAGGCAAATGAAACGACAGTAAGGATATGAATCGATGAAATACAAACTCATTATCGACAAATCTGCTGAAGAAGAGATCATCGTCATCGCCCACGCTCCCTCTTCTCTCACGCAGGAGATCGAAAATCTCCTCTGCAGTTATTCGGGGGCAGAGTCCGTCATGGGATACATGGATGACGAAATGCGAAAGCTTCCCTTTTCCCACATTGAATGCATCACCGTCATGGAGCGAAAAGTCATGGCCATCGATACCGACGGCCACCGCTACCGACTGCAGGAGCGCCTTCGCCAACTGGAAGATATTCTCCCATCCTACTTTATCCGCATCAATAAATCCACCCTTGCCAACGAACACCGCATCGCCCGCTTTGGCGCGGCCTTCAGCGGCGGCGTGGATGCCGTGTTCCAATGCGGCTATCGGGAGTATGTGTCCCGCCGCTGCTTTGCGGAGATCAGAAGGAGGTATGAAGGAAAATGAAAAAGCACATTTTAGAATTTATTCGCCGCGGCCTGACAGCCTGCGGTCTGGGGCCCTTGGTTCTGGTGGCGCTCTATTTGATTTTGCAGCACCGGGGTCTGCTGGAAACTATCACCGTCAACGAGGTCTGCCTTGGCATCGTTTCTTTGACGGTTCTGGCCTTTATTGCAGGCGGCATGAACATGATCTATCAAATCGAAAAACTCCCCCTGATGGTTGCCATTTCCATCCATGGCGGCGTTTTGTACATTGCTTATCTTGCCACCTACCTCATAAACGGCTGGTTAGTGCGAGGCGTAACCCCCCTTTTGATCTTTACCGCCATTTTCATCTTTGCCTACCTTGCCATCTGGGCCGTTATCTATTCCCTCACCAAAAGAGATGCCGCAAAGCTCAATGAAATACTGAAAGAAAAGCAGCAATCCAACCCCGCAGAATAAAAAAGAAGCATGGTGGCAAGCCACCATGCTTTCTTTTTTAAATATCCTGTTTTTCTAAAAGCACGCAAAGGTCAGCTGCAATTTCTGCAGGGCAGGCGGCTTTCACCTTTTCCTGTAGCACTTCCACCGTGAAGCGCGCACCCAGAAGAGCCTTTTTCAGCTCTTCGGCAAAGTTCCATTCCATAGCATCGGAATAAACTTCAGCTGCCGTTACCACGCCTTCTTTCACCGTCAGCTGCACTTCTGCTTCACCCCAGGCAAAGCGGTCGCCGCAGGAGAAGGTGCAGGGCAGTTTCTGACCGTAATTCCATTCCCAGCTGTGGTTGCGGGCATAGAGAGCATCGATAACGGAAGTATCCAGCTGGTCTTTTTCCATCATTTCAGCTGTAAAGCCATATACCTTTTCGAAGGCTGCAACCATTGCCTTCTGCATCTTTTCCACCGTGATATCGGGGCACAGTTCGGAAAGATTTACCACGCGGGAGCGAACAGATGCCACACCCTTGGCTTCCAGTTTGGCTTTGCTGGGATTGAGGTAGGCACCCAGCTTTTCCTTGTTTACATTCAGCATCAAGGTGCCGTGGTGATAGCACTTACCGTTGTGGGTATAGAAGGCATTGCCGGAAAACTTGCGTCCGTCAGCCAGAATATCGTTTCTGCCGGAGCGTTCCACCTGAATGCCCAGAGAAAGGCATGCTTCGGTAATGACCTGCATCTGGCGGTCCAGATCGTAGTTTTCATCAGAAACCAGGAAGGTGAAGTTCAGGTTGCCCAAATCGTGGTACACAGCGCCGCCGCCGGAAAGTCGGCGAGCCAAAGTGCCGCCATCGCGCTCAAGATCGCCGGTGCGGCATTCCTTCCATGCGCTCTGGTTGCGGCCGATGACCACCGTATGGCGGTTCTGCCAAAGGAAGAGGGTGCATTCATCATCACCCACGCTGTTCATAAGGTATTCTTCCACTGCAATATTGTAGTGGGGATGGGTGTCGGCAGTAATGTAGCAGGAAAGCTTTTTGATCATAGACCTCACTCCACTTCTGCCAGCACGGCGCCAACTTCCACTTCGTCGCCTTCTTCTACCAGCTGGCGGCCCATAACACCGCTGTTTTCAGCCAGCACTTCGCTGGTCATCTTTTCAACTTCTACTTCGAAAAGTGCTTCGCCTGCTTCAAAGGCTTCGCCGGGTTCTTTCAGCCATGCGCAAAGCATGCCTTTTTCCATATCGGAGCGGAGACGGGGCATTTTCAGTTCTTTCATAGTTCGACCTCTTAAAAAATATATCGGTACAGTTCTTTTTCTTCACCTTCAAAAAGCTGCTGCAGCTCTTCTGCACAAAGGCGCTTGCCCCGCAGAGCATCGCTCCAGACTTTCTTTTCGGGGGTGAATTCGATCTCCTCGATCACACCGCGCTTGGCGCTGTAGGAAAGGGTGAGTTCTTTGCCGTTAAAGGTAAAGGTGCGTTTGCATGTAAAGGAAGGAGACTTGCCATAAGTCCAATCCCAATTCTGGTACTTTTCCTTGGCGGCCGCGCGGATCTTTTCCAGTGCCTCTTCCGAAAGCTGGCACTCTTCCACGGAAAACATCTTCTCAAATTCCGCCTTCAAACCTGCAATGAAATCTTCCATTGCCATGGGTTCGCCTTCGATGTGATCTGCCATGTTGGTCACAGGCCAGGGCACAGACTTGGTACCCTTGGACTCGAAGGAATCGCGCTGACCGTTGGCAATGGCTTTAAGCGCCTTGAGATCGCAGCGGTAAAGCAGCGTTCCGTGATGGAGCACGCGGTCCTTCACAATCTTCTGCGCGCTGCCGGAAACTTTCAGCCCATCGATGGCAATATCGCAGGTGCGGTTCATTTCCGCAGGAATGCCGATGGCATTGAGAGCCTTCACCATAGGCTCAATAAAGGGGCCGTAGGTCACTTCCTCTGCCTTGCAGGAGCGGATATACGTGTAGTTCAGATTGCCCTCATCGTGATACACTGTGCCACCGCCGCTGGGTCGGCGCACAATGGCGACACCCGCGTCCATAGCCTTGGGCACATTCACTTCGGCAAACACATTCTGATAACTACCACAGACCACAGCAGGACCGTTGCGCCAAAGAAGGAGGATCTCATCATCGGGATAGTTCTCGAAAATGTATTCTTCAAAGGCCTGATTGAAATAGGGATCCAAAGAACGATTTTCAAAATAAAGCACGATTTCTCCTCCTTTTTTGCGTCTTATCAGTTTATTTTACGGGATTCCATACAAAAAATCAACACTTATTCGTGACATACACCTTTTCCCGTGCTACAATTCACCTATCACCGCAAAGCGAGGTCACAGCATGCTTATGAAATATTCCCTCCCCTATGAGATCCCCTTCTATACCCAATCTTCCGCTGGCTATCAGGAAAACGGCTTTGCCTCTTTGGAGGAAGCAAAAGAATGGGAAGACCGCTGCTGCGGCATCGTGTCGCTGAAAATGATCGCCGAGGGCATCCTCCCCGGCCAGATCCCCTCTGTCAAAGAACTCATCAACACGGGTGTAGCCGCAGGAGCCTATATTCCCGGCAAGGGCTGGATCCACTACAAATTGGTGGAACTGGGCCGGACTTTGGGGCTTGAAGGCGCAGCCCACCGCGGCGCAGCTTTGGATGAACTGGCCAACACCATCAAACAAGGTCATCCCTGCATCATTTCCGTCTCCCCCTCTTTTATGGGTGGTCAAGCGGACGAAAACGGCAAGCCCATGGGCAAAGGCGGGCATCTGGTGGTAGCCTTGGGCTTAACGGAAGAAGCGGGCAAGCTCATCTCCCTCACCGTGCATCACCCTTCCGTCCATTTGGAACGCAACCGCGCCTTTTGGGATGTTCCCATAGCGGCTGTGGAAGCCTCTTTCGGCGGCAACTATATGGAATTTTGGAAATAAAAAAACGCGGCTATGTTAGGCGGCGTTCCATAGGGATTTATCCGGTTTTGCCCGGATCTTTTCCCCCGCAGGCATCCCATTCGTCCTTGAAATACAAAAGTATTCCTGCGTCCTTATGGAACACCTGCAAGAAAAAATCTCGCGCGCAAAACTGCATAGCACTTCAAAAAGAAGAGTTTTTCTTCAAGGTCAGACAAAAAGCCACGGTAATGCTGATGCATACCGTGGCTTTTTAACGCACTATTGGCTGGAAACTCCCTTTTCGAAGCGGGTAACCCCTTATGGAGCGCCGCCTTTGCCGCACTTTTTTCATGTGTTATTGCGATTGGAAGGATGACGCAGCAGGAGATGGGAAAGTTCTTTCCCGTGAAAAGGAAACAGCGGATAAAGATACCACTTTCCCGCAACAAGCCGCGTGGTGGCAAGCAAAACCAAACCCAAAGCAAAACCAACCGCAAAGCCCCACCAACCAAAAAGCCCTGCGAAAATCAAGATCCCCATGCGCCAGAGCTTGATGGCATAGCCCAGTTCATAGCTGGGCTGCACGAAATTGGCAATGGCTACAAAAGCCATATAGACCAGCACCTCGGAGGCAAGCCACCGCGCCTGCACCGCAAAATCCCCTAAAATCAGCGCACCCAGCATGCTGAACGAATGACCCAGCGTATCGGGGGTATTGAGGGAGGCAAGCTTCAGCACATCCACAATGAATTCCACCAAAAAGAGCTGCACCAGCAGCGACACCGCCACCTCATCCTGCACGGCAAGAAACTGCCAACTTTCCGTAAGGTGGGAAGGGTCCCGCACCAAAAGATACCACACAGGGGTAATGAAAAGCGAGAGAAAGAACACGATCCCCCGCACCCAGCGAAGATAAGTGCCCACCAAGGGCGGGAAATAGTAGTCATTGGTCTCTTCCAGAAAGTCGAAAAAAGAAACAGGCAGGATCATTACCGCGGGAGAATTATCCACCAAAAGCAAGATCTGCCCTTCCATCACCGCAGCTGCTGCCGCATCGGGCCGCTCGGTATAGCGCACCTTGGGAAAGGGATTGTACCATTGGGGCGGCATCATAGCCTCTGCGATGCTCTCCTGCGCCATGGTGACGGAACTGAGATCGATCTTCTTCAGCTTCTCCCGCACCTCGCGAAGAATATCCCGCCGTACCCGATTTTCCATGTAACAGAGCACCACATCGGTTTTGGAGCTGCCCCGCAGCCGGTGCGCCTCCATGGTGAGGTTGGTGTCACGGATACGGCGGCGGATGAGCGCCGTGTTGAAGACCAGAGTTTCCACAAAACCGTCGTGCGCGCCGCGAAGCACGCGGCTGTCCGCAGGCTCTTCCACGCTGCGGCCGGGATATCCCTTAGCATCCACCGCCAGCGCCTTTTGAAGTCCTTCCACCACAAGGAGCATCTTCCCCAGAAACACACCTGTGGCAGCTTCGGCATAAGCGGAGCAAAAATCGATCTCAGAAAACGTCACAAACCGCGCGGCAAATTCCTCTGCCGTTGCCACCTGCGCCAGCTCCGCCTCTTTCACCTGCAGCAATACCGATGTGATGCGTTCCAGAACCGCGTCCTGCCCGAAGCCATCGATGACCCAAAGCTTTGCCCGTCTGCCGCCGATGCAAAGCCCGCGGCAGACCACATCATAGGAGCGCCCTGCACCCAGAATGCGGTCCAGCTCACAGCAGCGTTCCTCAAAATCAGCACTGAATGTTCCCATAATGCCCCCCTTTTCCCTTATGTTTCCGCAGCAGGGGGATTTTATACAAAGAAAAAGACCTGCCCAAAGACAGGTCTTTTTTTGATCAGTAAGATTAGTGGGTCTCGTTGTACTTCTTGATACCGAGAGCCAGCAGATCCATAGCGCGAGCCAGCTTTTCCTGCTTGAGAACGTATGCGATACGGATTTCGTTCTTGCCCTTGCCGGGAGTAGCATACATGGAAGCAGCGGGAGCGAACATAACGGTTTCGCCGTTATCTTCGAATTCTTCCAGCAGCCAGCACTGGAACTTGTCTGCATCGTCTACGGGCAGAGCTGCCATGATGTAGAACGCACCCTTGGGGCACTTGCAGATGATACCGGGGATCTGGGAGAGCTTTTCCATGCAGACGTCACGACGACGCTTGTATTCATCGCGAACTGCTGCAAAGTATTCGGGGCCAACTTCGTACAGAGCTGCGGAAGCAACCTGGTCGAGAGTAGCAACGCAGAGACGAGCCTGCATGTACTTCATGGTCTGAGCCATGAGTTCCTTGTTGCGGGACAGGATGCAGCCAACGCGAGCACCGCAAGCGGAGAAGCGCTTGGAAACAGTGTCGATAACGATAACGTTTTCAGCAGCATCAGCGAATTCACCCAGGCTCTGCAGGGGTTCACCGCCGTATACGAATTCACGGTAAGCTTCGTCGCCAATGATGAACAGATTGTGTTCCTTAGCGATGTCAACCATCAGGCGCATTTCTTCGGGAGTGAGAACAACGCCGGTGGGGTTACCGGGGTTGGTGCACATGATAGCGCGGGTGTTGGGGGTGATAGCTGCTTCGATCTTAGCGCGATCAGCATAGTGATAGCCTTCTTCGGGAGAGGTGGGGATGGGACGGATGGAACCACCGGTGGAGAAGACCATGGTGTTGTAGTTGGGATAGTAGGGTTCGGGAATGAGAATTTCGTCACCGTCATCCAGGATGCAGTTCAGAACTACCTGCAGAGCTTCGCTGCCGCCGGTGGTGATCTGAATTTCGTCCTTTTCGAAATGCATGTCCAGATCGTCATAGTACTTCTGGATAGCGTCGATGAGAACGGGCAGACCGGGAGAGGGAGCATATTCCAGAACGGGCTGTTCAAAGTTGCGAACAGCTTCGAAGAACTTGGGAGGAGTTTCAACGTCGGGCTGGCCGATGTTGAGGTGATAGATGGACTTGCCTGCAGCCTTTGCAGCCACTGCATAGGGGTGGAACTTACGCATGGGAGACAGACCGCACTTCATTACTTTGCTGGAAAATTTCATGGTAAAAACCTCCTGTTTAAATGACACGGGAACCTTGTTCCCGCACAAAACTCACTATTCCAAGTGTAGCAACTTTCCCTTGGAATGTCAACAAATTCACGCTCTGGAAAACTCAAATTTTGACAAAAGTTTTCTGATAAGAAAAAAAGCGGAAAACATCTTGTTTTTCTCTCTTTTTTTCGCAAAATTCGCAATTTACTGTGGCTTTTTTGCAAAGTGAAGCGTATAATTATATGATGATTTTTACCTTCAGGAGGAAACTCATGGAATATCGCATCGAAAAAGACTCCATGGGCGAAATGCAGGTTCCCGCCGACCGTTATTGGGCTGCACAGACCCAGCGCAGTTTTGAAAACTTCCGCATCGGCACCGAGACCATGCCCCTTGGCATTATCCGCGCATTCGCCGTTTTGAAAAAAGCCGCCGCTTTGACCAACTGCCGCCTGGGCAAGCTGGATGAAGAACGCTGCGGCGCCATTGCCGCTGTGTGCGACGAGATCGAAAGCGGCAAGCTGGACTCTCACTTCCCCCTGAAAGTATGGCAGACCGGCAGCGGTACCCAGAGCAACATGAACGTGAACGAAGTGGTGGCAAACCGCGGCAATGAGATCCTGGGCAAAAAGCTGCTTCACCCCAATGATCACGTGAACATGTCCCAGAGTTCCAACGATACTTATCCCACCGCCATGCATATTGCAGCCGTCTGCGCGCTGGAAGAAGAGCTTCTTCCCCCTCTGGATGCTTTGATCGATACCTTCCTTCGTCTGGAACAGGAAAACGAAGGTATCGTTACCACAGGCCGCACCCACCTGCAGGATGCCGTCCCCGTCTCCTTCTCTCAGGAGATCAGCGGTTGGCGGGTGATGCTCCAAAAGAGCCGCGACATGATCAAAACCTCTACGGCAGGTCTTTACGAGCTGGCGCTGGGCGGCACCGCCGTCGGCACGGGCCTCAATGCTCCCAAAGGTTTTGACTCCGCTGTGGCTGAAGAGATTGCAAAGCTTACGGGCAAGGATTTCCGCACCGCGCCCAATAAGTTCCACGCTCTCTCCGCCCGTGACGATATGGCTTTTGCCCACGGCGCGCTGCGCTCTCTGGCAGCCGACCTTATGAAGATCGCCAACGATATCCGATGGCTTGCCAGCGGTCCCCGCTGCGGTCTGGGTGAAATCTTCATTCCCGAAAACGAACCCGGCAGTTCCATCATGCCCGGCAAGGTAAACCCCACCCAGTGCGAAGCGCTGACCATGGTGGCAGCACAGGTCATGGGCAACGATGTCACCGTCGGCATCTGCGCATCTCAGGGCAATTTCCAGCTCAATGTGTTCATGCCTGTGTGCGCTTATAATTTCCTCCAGTCCGTCCGCCTTCTGGGCGACGGTATGGATTCCTTCCGCCGCAACTGCGTGGAAGGCATTCGCCCCAACCGCGAAAAGATGGCAGAAAACCTCCATCGCTCTTTGATGCTGGTAACGGCGCTGAGCCCCAGCATCGGTTATGACAATGCCGCCAAGGTGGCAAAAAAGGCTCACGCGGAAAACATCTCCCTCAAGGAAGCTACCCTTGCCATGGGTCTTATGACGGAAGAAGATTTTGACCGCGTGTTCCATCCCGAAGAAATGATCTGATCTGCCGAAAGGAGATTTTTACTATGAAATCTTACAAGGATTTTGTGAATTACCAGCGTTTTTTCCCTGATAAGGACGGTTATTTCGGTGAGTACGGCGGCGCTTTCCTGCCCCCCGAACTGGTTCCCGCTTTTCAGGAGATCAATGACGCTTATCTTGAAATTTGCCAGAGTTCTCAGTTCATCAACGAGCTGCGCCGCATCCGCCGCGAGTTTCAGGGCCGCCCCACTCCCGTGTATCATTGCGAGCGCCTGAGCCGTATTTTCGGCAAGTGCCAGATCTATCTCAAGCGCGAAGATCTGAACCATACCGGCGCTCACAAGCTGAATCACTGCATGGGCGAAGGCCTTCTTGCCAAGTTCATGGGCAAGAAGAAGATCATTGCAGAGACCGGCGCAGGCCAGCACGGCGTGGCTCTTGCCACCGCCGCTGCATATTTCGGCCTTGAGTGCGACATTTACATGGGCGCTGTGGATATTGCCAAGCAGCACCCCAACATCGTCCGCATGGAAATGCTGGGCGCCAATGTCATTCCCGTCACCGCAGGTCAGCAGACCCTAAAAGAAGCGGTAGACGCTGCTTTTGAAGGCTACATGAAGGAATACCACGATGCCATCTACTGCATCGGTTCCGTTCTCGGCCCCCACCCCTTCCCCCTGATGGTACGCGATTTCCAGCATGTCATCGGCGAAGAAGCCAAGCACCAGTTCATGGATATGACGGGTCACCTGCCCGATGCCGTT
The DNA here is from genome assembly GCA_045631305.1 of Oscillospiraceae bacterium. Lineage (GTDB taxonomy): Bacteria > Bacillota > Clostridia > Oscillospirales > Oscillospiraceae > JAZQUM01. Next base: position 15,435 of record JAZQUM010000079.1, read on the forward strand.
TGCGCATCCGTAGGCGGTGGCTCCAATGCCATCGGCATGTTCGGTGCCTTCCTCAACGAGCCTGTGGATATCATCGGTGTAGAACCTCTGGGCCGCGGCACAGGTGTCGGCGAACACGCTGCATCCATGCGCTTTGGCACCAAGGGCCGCATCCACTGCTATGAAACCATCACCCTGCAGGACGAAAAGGGCGAACCCCTCCCTGTTTACTCCATCGCATCCGGTCTGGACTATCCCGGCATCGGCCCCGAACACGCATACCTGCGTGACTGCGGCCGTGTAACTTACGATGCCGTCAGCGACGATGAGGCTATGGAAGCATTCTTCCTCCTCTGCCGCAATGAAGGCATTATCCCCGCTCTGGAAAGCTCCCACGCTGTGGCTTATGCCCTGCGCTATGCCAAGGAAAATAAGACGGGCTCCATTCTGGCCTGCCTTTCCGGCCGCGGCGACAAGGACATCGACTTCATCTTCGAAAAGTACGGCAACGGCGATGAATTCCTGAAAAACAGAGGTTTCTAAGCGCCCCACCACAATGTGCTCCATGGAGGTATCTCATATGTCTGCACAGCTCACTAATTATCAGTGCCCGGCCTGCACAGGTCCGCTGCACTTTTCCGCCGAAAGTGGCAAGTTGGAGTGCGATTACTGTGGCAGCAGCTATACTGCCGAAGAGATCGACGCTCTCTATGCCGCTAAAAACGAAGAAAACGCATCCACCGAAGAAATGCCCGAAGGCTTCCACGAATCTGTGGAAGGCGACTATACCACAGAAGATGGTGCATGGGGGGAAGACGAAGCAAAGGTCCGCGTGTATTCCTGCCCCTCTTGCTGCGCAGAGCTCATCTGCGATGAGACCACCGCGGCTACTTCCTGCCCTTACTGTGGCAATCCCACGGTAGTGCCCTCCCAGCTTTCCGGCATTCTGAAGCCCGATTTCGTGCTGCCCTTCAAGGTGGAGAAAAAAGATGCCATCGCAGCTATCCGTGCCCACTACAAGGGCAAAAAGCTGCTGCCCAAGTCCTTTGCCGCAGGCAACCACATTGAAGAAGTCAAGGGTGTGTATGTACCCTTCTGGCTGTATGACGGCACGGTAGATGCCGACATCGCCTATCGCGCCTCCCGCACCCACTCCTACACCCGCGGCAATGTCCGCATCACCGATACCGACCATTTCTATGTGCGCCGCGCAGGCACCGTGGAATTTGACCGTATCCCCGCTGATGCTTCCACCAAAATGCCGGATGAGTACATGGATGCCATTGAGCCTTTCGATTACTCCGAGCTCAAGCCCTTCTCCCTTTCCTATCTCCCCGGTTACATGGCAGATAAATACGACGTGACGGCAGACATCTGCGCCCAGCGCGCGGATGAACGCGCCAAGCAGTCTGCCCGCGAGTTCCTCCAGCGCAGCATCATCGGTTACACCACCTGCATCCCCTATGCGGAAAACATCCACATCAAGCGTGGCAACGCGCATTATGTGCTGCTGCCTGTGTGGCTTCTCACCACCCGTTGGCAGGATAAGACCTTCCTTTTCGCCATGAATGGACAAACGGGAAAAATGGTAAGCAACCTGCCCGTTTCCAAGGGCAAGTTCTTCGCTTGGTTTGCAGGTATCGCCGCTCCCATTGCAGCGCTTCTTGCTGTGTGGCAATTCTTGCTGTAAGGAGGTGCGCTATGAAAAAACTTCTTGTTATTTTCGCCCTGCTCCTGCTCTTTACTTTGCCTGCCTCTGCCGCACAAGGCTTCTATGTTTACGATGAAGCCGATCTTCTCACCGATATGGAAGAGGAAGAACTCAGTGCACTGGCAGAAAAGATCTCTCTCAGCTATGAGTGCAGCATCCACATCGCCACCGTAGATACCTACTACACCTATTCCGATGCCCACGGTCTGTCCGCCTATGCCGAAGAGTTTTATAACCACAATCTCCTGGGTTACGGCACGGAACGCACCGGCATTCTTCTAATCCTCAGCATGGAAAATCGCGAGTATGACCTTTGCGCTTTCGGTGCTGATGCCCATGCCACCTTCACTGATTACGGCAAGGAAGTTCTCAGTGAAGAGTTTTTGGACGATTTCGCCTATGACGATTGGTACTGGGGCTTTTACGATTACATCGCAGGCTGCGAATATCTGCTTGCCGAAGCAGCATACAACACTCCTGTAGATACTATCGGCGCCAGCGAGCCGGATTTAGGCTCCCAGCTCCTCATCGTTTTTGTGCCCGCACTCCTCATTGCGCTGATCGTGTGCCTCATCTTCCTCTCCCAGATGAAGACGGCACGCCGCCGCAAAAATGCCGCGGAATATGTTTCTGATTACGGCACCAACCTCTATATCCGTCAGGATATTTTCACCCACCGCACCACCCAGAAGCGAGTCATCGAAAAGAACTCCGGCGGTGGCGGCACCAGCGTCAACCGAGGCGGTTTCTCTCACCGCAGCGGCAAATTCTAAATAAAAAAACTGACCGATGAATCATCGGTCAGTTTTTCTTTTACCAGATATAGGGGAGCATCCGCCAGCGGACTTTTTTGAGATAATTCGCATAACCCGCAAGCCCCTCTTTCAGCACTTCCTCCTCGTTTCGAATACGCTTGGCCAGAAGGAAGGGATACACTAAAAACGCAAGGAATCCAAACCAGGACCCCAGCACCAGAGGCATCGCCCAGAAGAGCAGTACCGTGGCAAAATACATGGGATGGCGGACAATGCCGTACAGCCCGGTGTCGATAACTTTCTGCCCCTCCTGCACTTCAATGGTACGGGAAAGGTAAGCATTCTCCCGCAGCACCTCGGCATAAATGCCGTAGGCTGCCAAAAATACCACGCAGGCTGCCACCGTCAGCCACAGAGGGAATCGGCTCCAGCCAAAACGGAAATCAAGGCCCGATACCACAAAGCCCGCAAGGAACATCAGCCCCGAGCCGCGGATCACCGTTTTCTGCTCACCCTGCTTTTCCTTGGCCTGCAGCCGCTTTTCTAAAAGGGCAGGTGCTTTTGCAAGCATCACCAGACCTGCGCAGAACATAGGCACAAAGAGAAGCGCCATAAAAAGCCAACCCTTGGGGTAGGCCAAAGTACCCGCCGGCAGGAAGATCAGCAGTCCCACCAAAGCTGCGCCCAGCGCAAACAAGCTGATCGCTTTTACAAAAAGTTTCATTTCTCTTATCCTCTTTTCAGCTCAACAACCGTTTCCACGTGCTCAGTATAGGGGAACATATCCACACCGCGGATACGCACTGCGGTGTATTTTCCACCCTTGGTGAGGATCTCAAGGTCACGGCGCAGCGTGTCGGGATCGCAGGAAACATAAACGATCTTTTCAGGCTTCACCTGCCGCAGCGCACGGAGAAATTCCTCGCTGCTGCCGGATCGGGGCGGATCCATAAAGACCACGTCCGCCGTCTGCCCTTCCTGTGCCATGCGGCAGAGGAATTTACCCGCGTCATCGGCAAAGAAGCGGGCATTTTTTATGCCATTTCGCTTGGCATTGAGAGCTGCGTCCTTCACCGCGTCGCGGTTCAGCTCCACGCCCACCACTTCGCCTGCATTCTTTGATGCGATCAGGCCGATGGTGCCTGTGCCGCAGTAAGCGTCCACCACCAGTTCGCTGCCTGTAAGCGCAGCAAACTCCATAGCCGTGCCGTAAAGCACTTCCGTCTGCACAGGGTTCACCTGATAAAACGCGCCGGGAGAGATCAAAAAGGACAGGCCGCAGAGACTGTCACTAATGCGACCGGGACCGTAAAGGATCTCGTTATCCTTACCCAGTACCATGCTGGTGGCGCGGTCATTGATGTTCTGCACCACGGTGGTGATCTCGGGGCAGCGGCGCAGCAGTTCTTTCACAAAGTCTTTCTTGCCCGGGAAGAGGCGGCTTGCCGTTACCAGCACCACCATCACTTCCCCGCTGAAGCGGCCCACACGCACCATCACATGGCGCAAAAAGCCGCGGCGGCGGTCTTCATCATAGGGCTGCAGCTTGAACTTAGGCAAAAGGTCCTTCACGGCGGCAAGGATTTTCCCCGCCGCTTCATGCTCGATCATGCAGTTTTCCACCGCCACGATGCGGTGGCTCTCCGCCTGATACACACCGGAAACGGTTTTCCCATCCCGTCCGCGGCCAAAGGCAGCATGGACCTTACAGCGGTAATGCATAGGGTCTTCCATGCCCACAATGGGCTCTACAGGACCGAAGTCTTCAAAAAGCTCCTGCAGACGCTGCTGCTTGCGCTGCAGCTGCTCCTCATAGGAATACTCCTGCATCTGGCAGCCACCGCAGCGGCCGTAATAAGGGCAGATTACATTTCTTTCCATTTGCGCTTGACCTCTTCATAATCCTTCAAAGATGTGATATACTCCGCTTCCCCGCTTACCGATGCGCAGGCGCGGCTACAGCCGCAGATCACCGCAGCGCGGTCAGCTTCCCCTTCCTCACGGGTAAAGGCAACACCTGGAAAATCCGCAGCCAGCAGTTCACGGATCACACTTCTATCATAGAGCGGGTTGCAGCCGCCGCAGTATTTAAGATATACCTTCATGTGCTTCATCGCTCCTCTTCCTTGTGATAATAGTCATACACCGCTTTTGCCACATTTTTCGGCACCACGGCAGCAAGCTCACCTTCCGATGCCACTTTGATGGCGCGGATACTTTTGAACTTGGAAAGCAGCGCCTTGCGCCGCGTTTCACCCACACCGGGAATCTGATCCAACGTAGAGCGCACCGCACTTTTACCGTGGCTTTCATGGTGGAAGGTGATAGCAAAGCGGTGGGTCTCTTCCTGAATGCGGCCAATGAGGGAGAACACGCTCTGGTTGGCCTGAATGCCGATTTCCTCACCCTCCGCCGTGATCAGCGCACGGGTGCGATGACGGTCATCTTTCACCATGCCGAAAACAGGAATATTCAACGAGAATTCCCGCAGAACCTCTTCTGCGATCTGAGCATGGGCTGCGCCGCCATCCATGAGAAGAAGGTCAGGCAGCACAGAGAATTTTTCATCCCCATCCCGATAGCGGGTAAAACGCCGCGTCAGCACCTCACGCATGGAGGAATAGTCATCAGGATGGTCAGTAAGGGATTTGATTTTAAATTTGCGGTAGTCCCGCTTCAAAGGGCGCGCACCCTGAAAAACGGTCATGGATGCCACAATGTCACTTTTCCCTGTGTTGGAAATATCATAAGCTTCCATGCGGCGGGGCGCAGCAGGCAAAGAACACATTTTAGCAAGGAGCTCCAGCGTCTTATCAGTACGCTCAGCTTCCGTGGTGGCGCGCTCCACCTCTTCACGGGCATTGCGCTCTGCCATGCGCAAAAGTTCTGCCCTCTCCCCTCGCAGGGGTACCCGCACCGTCACCTTGCGGCCTGCGCGATCGGTAAGCACCTGCGCCAGTTCTTCGCTTCCTTCCATTTCACAGGGCAGGAGAATTTCTCTGGGCACAGCGCCGCGGGGCAGATAATACTGCGCCGTAACAGCGGCAAGGATCTCTTCTGCACTTTCCTCTACCGCAGCAGAGAAAAGCTCGGTTTCACGGTAAGTCAGCTGGCCGTCTTCCACGTGGAGCACAGCATAGCCGCTTTTCACATCCCCACGGTACACCCCCCAGATATCTGTATCAGCGCAAATACCTGCAATGACTTTCTGCTTTTTGCCAAGGGTCTCAATGGCGCGGATACGGTCGCGCAAAAGGGCAGCACGCTCAAAGTGCAGCGCTTCCGCCTCCCGCTCCATTTCCTCTTCCATGACGCGGGTCAACTGCTTATACCGGCCTTCCAGCAGCATCACCGCCTGATGAATGCGATTTCGGTATTCTTCACTGCTGATGGCACTACGGCAAAAAGCATCACACTTGCCCATGTGGTAGTTGAGGCAAGGGCGCTCTTTATCCAGATCACGGGGGAACTGCTTGGTGCAGGTGGGAAGCTTGAAGGCCGCACACACGGCATTCAGCGCCATGCGGGTCTCCTGACGGCCGCCAAAGGGGCCGAAATACTTGGCGCCATCCTCCGCCGTTTTATTCACCAGTGTGAAGCGGGGGTACTCTGCCTTCATATCTAACCGCACAAAGGGATAGCCTTTATCATCTTTCAGGAGGATGTTGTAATGGGGCATGTGCTGCTTGATGAGGGAATTTTCCAGCACCAGCGCCTCAAACTCGGTGGAAACGAAAATGGTATCAAACCGATCCACCTGAGAGACCATGTTCTTGGTTTTCAGGTTATGAGTGCTGTTATCCTGAAAATACTGACTCACGCGGTTGCGCAACTTTTTTGCTTTGCCCACATAAATGACTTTGCCTGTTTTATCCATCATAAGATAAACGCCGGGGGCAAGGGGTAATTCGTTGGCCTTGGCGCGAAGTTCATCACGAGTCACAGTGCATCCTCCTTTCCTTCTTTTTCTCTTAGTGTATCAAAAAGGTGCTCTCTCGTCCAGCAAAAGAAAAGCCCCCACCGCCTTAAGCGTTGTGCCTTCTTAATTGCGATTATTCGCCGAAGTTGTTATCAGCCAGTTCCTGCAGAGCAGCAATTGCTTGCTTTTCATCAGCACCGTCAGCAATAACGGTGATAACACTGCCCTGAGCAATGCCCAGAGACAGAACACCCAGAAGGCTCTTAGCGTTCACGCGGCGCTCGTCCTTTTCGACCCAAATACCGCACTTGAACTCATTTGCTTTCTGAATAAAGAAAGTAGCAGCTCTGGCATGCAGACCCACTTCATTGTTAACGGTGATTTCCTGAGTACACATAACGCTCTCTCCTTCTGCAATGCATTTGCATTTGTGTATTATAATATACTAGCTTTTTGCAAAATCGTCAATGTGTTTTTCTACAAACCTACCCATTTAGATGGAATTAAAAACAGATAAAATGACAATCCCGAACTTTTTTCTTATTTTAACTCCACAATGGTCACGCCGGATTCACCCTCGCCATACTGGCCAAGACGGAATTTTTTCACATGGGGATGGCGCTTCAAAAGGGCATGGACCGCCTTGCGCAGCGCACCTGTTCCCTTGCCGTGGATGATGGTAACAGTGCCGAGCTTACTAAGATAGGCGCTATCAAGATAGTTCTCCACTACGATTTCCGCCTCGTCGCTCATCATACCACGAAGATCCACTTCGGTAGAAGCGCGGCGCATGTTCAGCTGCTGAGAAGACTTTTTCATGTAATCCGCAGTCTTCTTTTTTGCAAGGCCTTCACCGCCTTCGATGAGCCGTACCTCTTCGCACTTCACCGTCATCTTCATGTTGCCGGCTTTGAGAAGCAGCGTGCCGTCCTTATTCACATTCACAACGCTGGCAGGCATTTTCACGCCCCGCAGTTCCACCATGTCCCCTTCCTGAATGGGGCGGCTGGGAGCGGGCATGGGTTCAACTTCCTGACGGCCCAAAGCCTCTTCCGCTTCGTTCAACTGGCGGCGAACAGCAGCTTTGGCATCGTTCATCATCTGCGCATTATGCTGGCGGTTCTGCTGCTTCTGAATCTCCTTAAGCTGCTCGAAAACAAGGTCTGCGGCAGCGCGGGCTTCTTCCACAATGCGGCGGGCTTCCTTTTCGCCCTTGCTGCGGGCATTTTCCTTGGCGCGCTCCATCTGCTCGCGGAATTCGCGGGCCTTTCTGGCATCCGCTTCCCGCTGCACCATCAGCTGCTCTGCTTTCTGCTGCTCCTTTTCCAAGGTCTGACGCTTGCTTTCCAGCTGCGTCAGCACATCTTCAAAGCGGATGCTTTCCGCATCCATCTGCGCCTTAGCGGTTTCGATCACCGCCATATCAAGGCCCAGACGCTGAGAAATGGCAAAGGCGTTAGACTTACCAGGAATGCCGATCAAAAGCTTATAAGTAGGCCGCAGCGTTTCCACATCAAATTCACAGGAGGCATTTTCCACCCCCGCGGTGGTCATGGCAAAGGTCTTGAGTTCAGCGTAGTGGGTGGTAGCCGCGATCTTAGCGCCTTTATCACGCACATGCTGGATAATGGCAATGGCCAGTGCCGCACCTTCTACAGGGTCAGTACCTGCGCCCAATTCATCGAACAGCACCAGACTTTCCTCATCCGCCTCGTCCAGAATGCGGACGATATTCACCATGTGGGCGGAAAATGTGGAAAGATTCTGCTCAATACTCTGCTCATCGCCGATGTCGGCCAGGACATTGGCAAAAATGCTCACTTCGCTGCCGTCAAAAGCGGGAATCTGCAGACCACACTGGGTCATGAGGATCAGAAGGCCAAGAGTTTTGAGACTCACAGTCTTACCACCGGTATTGGGGCCTGTGATAATAAGGGTATCAAATTCGCGGCCCAATTCAATATCGATGGGCACGGCTTTGCCTGCATCCAGCAGCGGATGGCGGGCCTTTTTCAAAACCACATTTCCGCTTTTGCCGATGATGGGACGGCTGGCATCCATCTTGAAGGAAAGCTGACCTTTGGCAAAGATCAGATCCAGATGCACCAACACATCGTAATCCCACAAAATATCATTCTGGAAGGAAGCGCACTCCGCGGAGAGCACCCGCAGAATGCGGTCGATCTCCTTTTTTTCCTTGGCTTCCAGTTCCTTGAGTTCATTATTGGCCTGCACCACCGCCATGGGCTCTACGAAAATGGTAGCACCGCTGGAGGAAATATCGTGGACAAGACCGGGCAGTTCACTTCTGTGCTCTGCCTTGACAGGCACTACAAATCGCCCGTCGCGCTGGGTAATAAGCGCTTCCTGCAGCACGCGGCTATAGGAAGTAGAAGAGATGATCTTCTGCAGGATCTGACGGCTCTTGGAGGAGACCACGCGCATATGGCGGCGAATATCACCCAGCTCGGGGCTTGCCATATCGGAAATGGTATCTTCATCCAGAATAGAGCGGTGGATCTTCTCTTCCAGATATTTATTGCCGTGGAGGGAATAAAACATTTTATCCAGCACGGTGGGATTCTTCCCGTCTTCATTGAAGTATTCCTTCACACGGCGGGCGGAGGTCAGCATGGCTGCAATATCCAGAAGTTCGCGGGTATTGAGCATGCCGCCGCGGTCAGCGCGGCTGAGAGATTCCGCCACAGGCTTCATCGCACCGAAAGGCGGGTGACCCTGTACACCGATCATGCTGCGGGCAGCCTCAGTTTCTTCCTGCAGCCGCAGCACATCGTCACGGTCTGTCTGGGGCATGATCTCCAGCGCACGGCGCTTGGCCGCATCACTGACGCACTGCTCCCGCAGAAGGCCCAGCACACGGGGCAGCTCCAGCGTATGAATGGATTTTTCAAACATTTCGTTCATATGATTCTCCCGTCTCACGGTTATTTTCCCGTGAGCTGCTTATAGAAATCCAGCGTGCGGAAGCCTCGCTCCAACTGCGCTGAAAGAAATGCTTCTCCTGCATGGGAAAGCTGCTCCAAGGCCTCTTCCCCAAGAGAAAAATTGTAAAGTTTTTTCGGTTCGCATCCCACGATATACCGCAGCGCCGCAAGGGACGCGCCGCAAAGGGGCATGTGAAGTGAATGCTGCGCGGCTGTACAGCCACGACAGCGCAAAACGCCGTTGACCACATCCAGCACGGCATCCTGCGGCTCAGCACCGCAAGAATCGCACCCATCTAGCATGGGTTCAAAGCCCGCAAGACTCAAAAGTCGCCACTCAAAGGCAGTCTTCACCGTTTCAGGAGACTTTTTCAGTTCTCCCAAGGCATAGAGCGCATTACACACCAAAGAGAGGATCTCACCGGATGGCATCTGCTCCTCCGTTACCGCTTCGGTGAGCTCAGCAAAATAAGACCCCAGTGCCAAAAGCTCCACATCCTGCCGCACACCGTTAAAAAGTGAAATGGTGGCAGCTTCATTGAGCATATACCAATTGCGACTCTCATAAAGGGTCATATCGGAATAGACCAGAAGCTGCGTGGCTGCTGCCACACGGCTCCCCTTTCGCCGCGCCCCTTTGGCAATGACGCTGATCTTGCCCATATCTGGGGTCAGCACCGTCAATATTTTGTCTGTTTCCTTGGTATCTGTCACCCGCAAAACAAGACCTTTTGTCACCTGATAGGCAGTGGCCATAGTCGTTATGTAAACCTCTTAACAGGGTAATGCGGGATGAAACCATCCCGCATTACATAGATTTTAAGTTCTTTTGCGCTGCACTGAAAGCACAGCGGCTCTCCTGCGTCTGCTCTTTATACAAGAGGTAGAAAACGGGATCTCCCGTGGCGCAGAAAAGTTTCCAGTACGGGCACATTCTCCTCGCCTCCTCTGCTATCAGCATGAGGCAAAGCGCGGCTCCCTATGCCCGGAAATTTTAGCCTTCTTCGGCGATCTTGCGGCCCATAAGCACACCCATGACGGATGCCATCATCAAACCTCTGGTCCAGCCGGAAGAGTCACCCAGACAATGGAGACCTTCCACGTTGGTATTGAAATCGGTGTCCATCTTCACGCGGTTGGAGTAGAACTTCAACTCAGGGGAATAGAGCAGCGTTTCATAGGAAGCAAAACCGGGCACAACTTCATCCATAGCCTTGATGAAATTGATGATATTGGTCATGGCGCGGTAAGGCATAGCGGCAGTGATATCCCCTGCTTCCGCATCGGGAAGGGTTGGCTTCACATTGGACTGCTTGAGTTCCTTGGGCCAAGTGCGCTTACCGTCCAAAATGTCACCGAAGCGCTGCACCAGAATGTGGCCTGCGCCCAGCATATTGGTCAGTTCACCCACCTTCTGCGCGTATGCAATAGGCTGGTTGAAGGGGGTGGAGAAATTGTGGGAACAGAGTATGGAGAGGTTGGTGTTGTTGGACTTGGTATCCTTGTAGGAGTGTCCGTTGACCACAGCCAGATCGTTATCGTAATTTTCCTGGCTGACAAACCCGCCGGGGTTCTGGCAGAAGGTGCGCACCTTGTTCTTGAAGGGGCGGGGATAACCAACCAGCTTGGATTCATACAGCACGCGGTTTACCTTTTCCATAACCTCGTTGCGCACTTCCACACGCACACCGATGTCAACAGTACCGGGCTGATGGGCAATACCATGTTCCTGGCATACCTTTTCCAGCCAATCTGCACCGCGGCGGCCGGTAGCAACCACAGTGTGCTTGGCGAAAACATCCATCTCTTCTTTTCCGTTGGAAATGTGAGCGCCCAAGCAAACAGTGCCATCCATGATCACGTCGGTGCATTCATAGCCAAACAGCATTTCCACGCCGTGATTCAAAAGATACTGTTCAATGGCGTAGTAAATATCCTGCGCCTTTTCCGTGCCCAAATGACGGATGGGGCAATCCACCAGCTTAAGACCTGCCTTGATGGCGTTTTTGCGGATCTCCTTCACCTCATCATCGTTACCGATACCTTCCACGTGCTCGTCGGCACCGAATTCAAGATAGATCTTATCAGTGTAGTTGATGGTTTCCTGTGCGAAGTCTTCACCAATAAGGGTAGGCAGATCACCACCCACTTCATAGCTCAGAGAAAGCTTGCCATCGGAAAAAGCACCCGCACCGGAAAAGCCGGTGGTGATGTGGCAGTAAGGCTTGCAGTTTACACAGGTTTTAGTCTTGCTCTTGGGGCAGGAACGTTTTTCAATGGCAGCGCCCTTTTCTACAATCAGAATGCTCTGCTTTGAGCCTTTGCGCAGCATTTCAATTGCAGTAAAAATACCAGCAGGACCTGCACCGATAATTACAACATCTTTTTTCATACTGCTCCTTCCTTCCATGCGAGTAACTGTACTTTTCTTTTACCCGCCGGGAACCAAATTCATGCAGTTTAAATTACTTTTCTTCCATGCTCATTGCCACCTTCTGGGGGGTAATGGGCAGTTCGCGCTGCCATGCGCCTGTTGCGCGGTAAATAGCATGGGCGATGGCGGGAGAGGGAGTGTTGATAACGATCTCGCCGATGGACTTAACGCCATAGGGGCCAAGATCTTCGTAGCTGTTTTCAAATTCCACCTGCAGGTGACCCACGTCCTGACGGGTGGGGATGCGATACTGCATGAAGGAATCTTCCATGGGACGGCCCTTGGCATCGTAAGTAACGTCTTCCAGCAGTGCCATACCGATACCCTGCGCGATGCCGCCTTCGGTCTGAATGCGGGCGATGGCGGGATTGATGGGGCGGCCGCAGTCTACCACAGCAGCATAGTTCAGCACCTTCACTTCGCCCGTCAGCTTGTCCACTTCCACTTCGGCCATACCCACCATGAAGGGAGGAGGAGAGTTGGGGCAGGAGCTGCTGGCGGTGACGCTGAGGGCGCAGTTGCTGAAGGACTGGGCCTTGTAGGAAATATCAAAGAGGCTCACGCTCTTGTCGCCGCAGGTGACCTTGTCACCTTCAAACACGGCGTCTTCTGCGCTGCAGCCCATCATTCCGGCGGCTACGGAGCAGATCTTTTCCTTCAGCTCTTCGCAGGCCTTGATAACGGCATTACCCGTGATAAAGGCGGTGGAAGAAGCGTAAGAGCCGGAATCGTAGGGGGAATAGTCGGTGTCGGCGCCGCGGACGGCAATGTCATCCACAGGGCACTTCAGGGTTTCGGCAGCGATCTGAGCCAGAGTGGTGTCGCAGCCCGTACCCATATCGGCAGCGCCGATGAGGAGGTTATAGGTGCCGTCATCGCTGAGGATCACAGTGGCGGAGCCAACGTCGATCCCGCCGATGGCAGAACCCTGCATACCCATGGCAACGCCTGCGGCGCGAACCTTGCCGTTACCCATATCACGGACGGGATAGCGGTTATCCCAGTCGAAGATCTCACGGCAGCGGGCCATGCAGCGATCCAGCGCGCAGGTGGTGGCAGGCTGAACGGGGTCATAGGTGTGCATGGTGACACCCTGACGGGTCATGTTCTTTTCACGCAGGGCGGTGGGGTCCATGCCCAGCATTTCTGCCAGCTCGTTGACGGTGCTTTCCACGGCGAAGGTGCCCTGGGTGGCGCCAAAGCCGCGGTATGCGCCTGCGCTCTGCAGGTTGGTATAAACCACATCGTAAGAGAAGCGGAAGGCTTCCAGAGAGCTTGCGTAAAGGCTCATGGACTTGGTGGAAGAAAGGCTCACCGTGGTGGGCGCATGTTCACCGTAAGCGCCTGTGTTGGACAGGGTGTAGAGGTCCATGGCGCGGATGGTACCGTCCTTGGAGGCGCCGAGGCGCAGGTGCAGTTCCATTTCATGGCGGGGAGAGCCGGCGATCTGGCACTCTCCACGGGTATAAATGAGCTTTGCGCGGCGACCCGTTTTCATGGTGACCAGCGCGGGATAAATTTCGCAGACAGCGGTCTGCTTTGCGCCGAAGCCGCCGCCGATGCGGGGCTTTTCCACGCGGACGCGGCTGATGGGAAGACCCAGCGCGTGGGCGAGGATACGGCGGGCATGGAACACGATCTGGGTGGAAGAAATCAGATGCACACGGCCGTAACGGTCAAAGTTTGCATAAGCGGTAAAGGGTTCCATCATGGCCTGGTTATAGGCCTTGGTGTGATAGGTGCGCTCCAGCACGATG
>JAZQUM010000080.1:0-2577 GCA_045631305.1 Oscillospiraceae bacterium
CGGGGCTTACGGAAGTGCCCTGCCTTGCGTTGAAAGCGGAGGAAGAGGAAGGGGCGGCTCTGGCCATCATTGAAAACATACAGCGCAGCGACCTGCACTTTCTGGAAGAGGCAGAGGCGGTAGCCTCTCTTATCCGGCTCCACGGTTTATCGCAGGAAGAGGCGGCGCAGAGATTGGGCAAAAGTCAGGGGGCGGTTGCCAATAAGCTGCGGCTTTTGCAGTTATCCCCCGCCTGCCGCGAGGTGCTGTTATCCTATTCTTTGACAGAGCGTCACGGTCGCTGCGCGCTGCGCCTTGTGGGGGAGCGGGAGCGGCTGGCAGCTTTGCTCCTTATGGGGCAGAAAGGCTGGACGGTGCGGCAAAGTGAAGAATACATAGAAAAGCTTTTGGCGGAAAAGAAGGAAAAAGCCAAGCCGCGGCGGGCCTATGTGCTCAAAGACGTGCGGCTTTTTTTCAACTCTCTGGAGCGCTCTGTTGGCTTGATGCGCCAAAGCGGCATCGCGGCCAGGGTGGAAAAACGGGAAGAGGGGAGCGAAACGGTGGTAACCATTCGTATTCCGAAGAAAAAAGAGCAAGTGTCATCAAAATGTAATTGATTTCCGCGGGGCTTGTGCTATACTTACCCTCGTGGGATTGTGTCCCCATGAGTTTTTTGGCAGGAGGAACACTCGTTGGAACGTGGAAAACGCGAGGCCAAGAGCCCCGATAACAATATGAAAAACGGCAAAAAGAAGGCGATTTTGGCAGCCTGCATTGCTTTGGCCCTTGTGATTTTGGGCTACGGTGTGCTCAGCGTGTTGGCCATCACCTCCGACACGGTTTATCCCAATGTGGATGTGGCGGGTGTGGCCGTGGGCGGCATGACCCAGGCTGATGCCGAAGCCGTTTTGGACGGACAGCTGGAAGAGGTGTATGACACCACCGGCGTGGAACTCAAGCTGGATGGCGCTGTTGCTGCCACCATTACTTTGAACGAGCTGGGCGTGGATGCCGATGCCGCTGCAGCGGCAGAGCAGGCCTATCAGTATGGCCGCAGCGGCTCCAAGCTTTTCTGGGGTCTGGATTACTTCAAGTGCCTTGTTGCCGGCGCTTCCGTAATGCCCTGCACCGAAGCCGATGACAGCGCTGTTACCAAGGCAGTAAATGCTGCCTGCGATGAGTTGGACATTGTGATCCCCGAGGAATATTTCCGTGTGGATGAAGCTGATCCTGATCACATTTATTTCACCAAGCCCTGCGATGGCCGCACTCTGGACCGTGAGACGCTGAAAGAGGCGGTAAAAGCCACTTTGGAGAGCGGCGTTCTCACCCCTGTGGACTGCGCCTATACTTCTACCCCCGCACCCAAGATGGATCTTCAGGAGATCCACGCCCGCCTCTCCGCGCAGATGCAGAACGCATCTTACGATAAGGCCACCGGCGAGATCATCCCCCACGTGCTGGGCGTTGAGTTCTCCGTAGAAGACGCAGAAAAGGCGCTGGCCGGTGCGGCAGACGGAGAAGAAGTGGCAGTTGCTGCCTCTGTCAATCACCCTGAGGTGACGGCAGAAGACCTGAAAGCAAACCTCTTCCGCGATGTTTTGGGCACCTGCACCACCAATGTTTCCGGCACTGCAAACCGCAAGAGCAACGTGCGCCGCGCGGCAGGCTCTATCAACAGCCTCATTCTGCTGCCCGGTGAAGTTTTCTCCTACAACGGCGCGCTGGGTAAGCGCACCGCTGCCAACGGTTATCTCCCCGCACCCGCTTATGTGGCAGGTGAAACGGTGGATGAGATCGGCGGCGGTATCTGCCAGGTTTCCTCCACGCTGTACTACGCTTGCCTCAAGAGCAATCTGAATATCGTGGAGCGCTGGGCACACCGCTTTGCACCCTCTTATATCCCCCTGGGCATGGACGCTACCGTCAGCTGGGGCGGCCCTGACTACAAGTTTGAAAACGACACCGCCTATCCCATCCGTCTGGATGTGAGCTGGCAGGGCAGCAAGCTGACTGTCACGGTGAAGGGCACCAACGTGACGGGCAACTATGCCACCATGACCTATGTGACCCTCTCCACCACTCCCTGGGAAACCGTGTATGAAGAAGACCCTGCTATGGCTCCCGGCACGCAGGAAGTGAAGACCACCGCATATACCGGCATCAAGGTGCAGAGCTATCAGCACCATTACGATAAGAACGGCAACCTTATTAAGACCGAGTTTGAAGCCACCAGCGACTATAAGGTGCGCAACAAGGTGATTCTGGTTGCACCCGGTGAAGACCCCACCAAGGCACCTGCTGATAAGCCTGTAACGCCTCCTGCAACGGAAGACGGCAGCGGCAGCAACCTGGATGATCCTTCCAGCGGCCCTGCAGATGGCGGCTCTGCCGAGCCCGTAACGCCCCCTGTTGAGGGCGAAGAAGGCGGCGGCGAGACCACCGAGCCTGTGACTCCGCCTGCAGAAGGTGAGGGCAGCGAAAACACTGAAGAGATCCCCGCAGCATAAAGACATAATAAAAAAGCTCTGTCGAAAGACAGAGCTTTTCTTTTTGCGCTCCGCAAAGCGCAAGGAATTTCTTTGAAGATATTTTATC
>JAZQUM010000081.1:0-4118 GCA_045631305.1 Oscillospiraceae bacterium
CGCATCAAGGAATCCGACCGCCTGCAGTCCACCTGCGAAATGCTGCGCCGTCTGGGTGCAGACGCCCGGGAACTGCCCGAGGGCCTTGTGATCCGCGGCGGAAAAGAACTTGCAGGCGGCACGGTTTCCGCCTGGGGCGACCATCGCATTGCCATGTCTGCCGCGGTAGCAGCCATTGCCTGCCGTGACAGCGTCACGGTGGAGGGCAGCGAAGCGGTGGAAAAATCCTATCCCGATTTCTGGCGCGATTATGACGCGCTTTTGACCAAGGAGGGCTGAGTATGAGCAGCACTTACGGCAAAAATCTGAAGATCACCATTTTCGGTCAGTCCCATTCTGCCGCCATCGGCGTTACGGCAGAGGGTCTTCCCGCAGGTTTTAAGGTGGATATGGCGCAGCTCAATGCCTTTTTGGGCCGCCGTGCTCCGGGTAAGAGTCCTCTTTCCACCCCCCGCAAGGAAGCGGATGCTCCCGAGTTCCTTTCCGGCCTCGTGGGAGATGAGCTTTGCGGCGCGCCCCTTACGGCCATCATCCGCAACACCAACACCCGCTCCGGGGATTACGATAACCTTCGTGACCTGCCCCGTCCCGGTCATGCGGACTTTACCGCCCAGATGAAGTTTGGCGGCGCGCAGGATGTGGCCGGCGGCGGTCATTTCTCCGGTCGCCTTACCGCGCCTCTTTGCATTGCCGGCGGTATCGCAAAGCAGATTTTAGCGGAAAAGGGCATTGCCATCAGCGCCCATATTGCAGCCATTGCGGGTGTGGAGGATGATAAGTTCGATCCTCTTGCTCCTGATATGCAGGTCAATGAAAAGGAATTCCCCGTGCTTTGCGATGCAGCGGGGGAGAAGATGAAAGAAGCGGTGCTGAAAGCCAAAGAAGAGGGTGACTCCGTAGGTGGTATCATCGAGTGCGCCGTCACGGGACTTGGCGCAGGCGCAGGCGACCCCATGTTTGACGGCATGGAAAACCGCATTGCTGCCATCGTTTTCGGCATTCCTGCCATCAAGGGTGTGGAATTTGGCGCAGGTTTCGCTGTGGCCAATATGCGAGGCAGCGAAAATAACGACCCCTATACCGTGCGTGACGGCAAGACCGTCACCGCCACCAACCATGCAGGCGGCATTCTGGGCGGCATCACCACAGGCATGCCCCTGATTTTCCGCTGCGCCGTGAAACCCACCCCCTCCATCGGAAAGACCCAGCAGAGCGTGCGCCTTTCCAGCCTTACGGAGGAAACGCTGGAGATCCACGGTCGTCACGACCCCTGCATCGTGCCCCGCGCCGTGCCCTGTGTGGAGGCGGCTGCGGCTATCGCCGTGTACGATGCGCTTATAGACGCCAATATGTTTTAAAGAAGGAGAAAAGTCGCCATGAATCTGGATGAACTGCGCGTAGAAATAGATAAGATCGATAAGGGCTTGGTGGAACTTTTCGCCAAGCGCATGGATGTTGCGGCAGATATTGCCGCCTATAAAAAGGAAAACGGCCTTCCCGTGCTGGATGCCACCCGCGAGCGGGATAAGATCAATGCTTTGATGGAACTGGCGCCCGATCAGTTTGAAGAGCATATCCACTCTCTTTATTCTCTGATTTTCGAGCTGAGCCGCAGCTATCAGAATAAAATTCTCGGCTCTGCCAATGAACTGCCCCGCGTCATCGAGGCGGCCATTGAAAATACACCCAATCTCTTTCCGCCCAAGGCGCTGGTGGCCTGCCAGGGTGTGGAAGGTGCCTACTCTCAGCAGGCATGCGAAAAGCTTTTCCGCATGCCCAACGTCATGTATTTCCGCAGCTTTGAAGGCGTGTTCTCCGCAGTGGAAAAGGGCCTTTGCCAGTATGCCGTGATCCCGCTGGAAAACTCCACCGCAGGCTCTGTCAACATGGTCTATGACCTGATGATGCGCCACAATTTCCGCATCGTCCGCTCCACTCGTCTGAAGGTGGACCATAACCTTATGGCAAAGCGCGGTACCGATATTTCCGACATCAAGGAAGTCTTTTCTCACGAGCAGGCTATCAGCCAGTGCAGCGAATTTTTGAAGTCTTTGCCCGATGTTAAGGTGACCTGCGTGGAAAATACCGCTATGGCAGCTTCCATGGTGGCCAAATCCGAACGCAAAGATGTGGCCGCTCTCTGCGCACATTCCTGTGCCAACCTCTACAATTTGGATACTTTAAAAGAAGCGGTGCAGAATCAGGCCAATAACTACACTCGCTTTATCTGCATCTCCCGCAATCTGGAAATTTATCCTGGTGCAGACCGCACCAGCTTGATGATGGTGCTGCCTCACCGACCCGGTTCTCTTTACAAGGTGCTCTCCCGCTTCTATGCCCTGGGCATCAACCTCAACAAGCTGGAATCCCGCCCGTTGCCGGGCCGTGAATTTGAGTTCATGTTCTACTTCGATCTGGATACTTCCGTATACTCTCCCCAGTTCATGCAGCTGATGGGCGAGATCGAAAGCATCAGCGAGACCTTCTCCTATCTTGGCAGCTACAGCGAGGTGATTTAAATGCTGCGTTGCGGCCTTCTGGGTGAAAAGCTGAGCCACAGTTATTCGCCCGCCATTCATGCCCGTTTGGGGGACTATGCGTATACCCTCATTGAAAAAGACCCCGCTGACGTGGGCGCTTTTCTCCAAAGCGGCTCTTTTGATGGCATTAATGTCACCATTCCTTATAAAAAAACGGCGATGGCTTACTGCGCTGAGCTTTCCGATACCGCCCGCGCCATCGGTGCGGTGAACACGGTGGTGCGCCGCGCAGACGGCTCCCTTTACGGCGACAATACCGACGCTTACGGGTTTTCCTATATGGTGAAGTCCGCAGGTATCTCGGTGGAAGGGGCTAAAGCGCTGGTGCTTGGCTCAGGCGGCGCTTCTGCCACGGTGTGCGCCGTGCTGAAGGAAATGGGCACACGGGACGTGCGGGCCATTTCCCGCAGCGGGGAAGATAACTATGATAATCTCTCCCGCCATGCCGATGCCGAGATCATCGTCAATACTACCCCTGTGGGTATGTACCCCCACAATGGGACATCCCCCGTAGACCTTGCGGATTTTCCCGCCTGCCGCGGCGTGCTGGACGTGGTGTATAACCCCCGCCGCACGGCTCTTTGCTTGCAGGCAGAAGCGCGGGGCATCCGGTGGGAAAGCGGGCTTACCATGTTGGTGGCGCAAGCCAAGCGTGCAAGCGAACTTTTCGCGGGCAAAAAAATCGAAGATTCCTGCATCGATGCCATTACGAAAGCGCTGCGGCTGCAGATGGAAAATATCATTCTCGTCGGTATGCCGGGCAGCGGCAAAAGCTCCGTTGCCGCCGTCTTAGGTGAGAAGCTCTCCCGCAAAGTGGTGGATAGTGATGCTGAGATCGTCCGCCGGGCGGGAAAAAGCATTCCCGAAATTTTTGCCCAAAGCGGGGAAGAGGTCTTCCGCCAATTGGAAAGCGAAGTTTTGCGTGACCTTGGCAAGGAAAGCGGGCTCATCATCGCAACAGGCGGCGGTGTGGTCACACGGGAGGAAAATTACGCGCCCCTCCATCAAAATGGCACCCTTTTCCACCTGCGCCGTGATCTGGAGGCGCTGCCAACCGACGGACGTCCCCTTTCCCAAAGCGGGAAGCTTGCCCAAATGTGGCAGGTGCGAAAGCCCCTTTATGAAAAATTCAGCGATAAAGAAATTCTCAACGACGCTGCCGTGGAAAACGCGGCAGAAAAGATCCTGGAGGCGCTGCAATGAAAATTTTGGTCATCAACGGGCCCAACCTCAACATGCTGGGTATACGTGAGCCGGAAATTTACGGCGATAAAAATTATGCTGCGCTGGAAGCCTTTGCCAAAAAATCCTGCGAAGAGCTGGGTTTTGAGGCGGAAGTGTTCCAGTCCAACCACGAAGGTGTCATCGTGGATAAGATCCAGGCGGCCTATGGCTGCGTGGATGGCATCATCATCAACCCCGCAGCTTATACCCACACCAGCGTTGCCATTCTGGACGCGCTGAAATCCGTCTCTATCCCGGCGGTGGAAGTACACATTTCCGACGTAGATTCCCGGGAAGCCTTCCGCCAGATCTCCTACGCGGGACTGGCCTGCTGCAAGACCATCAAAGGCCACG
>JAZQUM010000082.1:0-4055 GCA_045631305.1 Oscillospiraceae bacterium
GATTGTGCTCGATCACCAGCACCGTGTTGCCCTTTTCCACAAGGCGCTCCAGTACTTCCAGCAAGCGGCGCACATCGTCGGTATGAAGGCCCGTGGTGGGCTCGTCGAGAATATAAATGGTCTTTCCCGTAGAAGTGCGGCTGAGCTCCGTTGCCAGCTTCACGCGCTGTGCTTCGCCGCCGGAAAGGGTAGTGGATGCCTGCCCCAGCTTCACATAGCCAAGACCCACATCGTAAAGAGTCTGCAAACGGGCAGCGATCTTGGGGATGGCAGAGAAGAAACCAAGCGCTTCTTCCACCGTCATATCCAGCACTTCCGCAATGTTCTTGCCCTTATAGCGCACTTCCAGCGTTTCGCGGTTGTAGCGCTTGCCCTTGCACACTTCACAAGGCACGAACACATCGGGCAAAAAGTGCATTTCGATTTTCAGCATACCGTCGCCCGCACAGGCTTCGCAACGGCCGCCGCGCACGTTGAAGGAAAATCGACCGGGGCCGTAACCGCGGCTTTTTGCTTCCTGGGTAGCAGCAAAGAGGGCGCGGATATCGTCAAACAAGCCCGTGTAGGTAGCGGGGTTGGAACGAGGGGATCTGCCAATGGGGCTCTGGTCGATATCAATGACCTTATCCAGATGCTCCATGCCCTCAATGCGCTCGTGCTTACCGGGACGGGCCTTCATGCGGTTGAGGCTCACACCCAGCTTTTTAAAGAGCACTTCGTTTACAAGAGAGGATTTACCGCTGCCGGAAACACCGGTAACGCAGGTGAAAGTCCCCAAGGGAATGCTGACATCCACATTTTTCAGATTATTCTCCGCAGCGCCCACTACCCGCAGTGTATGGCCGTTACCACAGCGGCGCTGAGCAGGCACGGGGATCTTCTTTTTGCCGCTGAGATACTGGCCCGTAAGGGAATTTTCGTTGGCCATCACCTCTTCAGGGGTGCCGCAGGCAACAATATGACCGCCGTGCACACCTGCACCGGGGCCAACATCCACCAGATAGTCGGCAGCACGCATGGTGTCTTCATCGTGTTCCACCACAAGAAGAGTGTTGCCCATGTCACGCAGCTCGCAGAGGGTGGCAAGGAGCTTATCGTTATCCCGCTGGTGCAGGCCGATAGAAGGCTCATCCAGAATATAGAGCACGCCCATGAGGCTGGAGCCGATCTGGGTGGCCAGGCGGATGCGCTGACTTTCACCGCCCGAAAGGCTTCCTGCAAAACGGTTCAGCGTCAGGTATTCAAGACCCACAGAGCGCAAAAAGCCCAGTCGCGCCAGAATCTCTTTTACGATCTGGTGGGCGATCATCTGCTGGGTCTCGGTGAGCTGCAGTTCTTCCACAAAAGCATGGGCCTCGGAAATACTTTTGCGGGTATAGGTGTCGATATCAAGTCCGCCTACGGTGACAGCCAGCGCTTCCTTGCGCAGGCGCTTCCCCTTGCACTCAGGGCAGGGGCACTCTGCCAGAAGCTCTTCGATCTCATTTTTGCTGCTCTCGCTCTGAGTCTCTCGGTAGCGGCGCTCCAAATTGTTGATGATGCCCTCAAAGGGCTGATTCATCACGCCGTGGCTGTTGGCCCGCTCGTAAACGATCTCCAGCTTTTCGCCTCCTGTGCCATAGAAAATAACATCTTTCACCTTGTCGTCAAGATCCTTGAAGGGTGTGGACAGGGAGAAGCGGTATTTCTTGGAAAGGGCATCAAAATACATGCGGGAGATGCCGTCAGAACGGATGGAATTCCAACCCGTGGCGGTAATAGCGCCATCAAGAATGGAAAGAGAATCGTCAGGCACCACCAGCGCAGGGTCCACCTTCATCTGCATGCCGATACCGCTGCACTTGGGACAAGCACCGTAGGGATTATTGAAAGAGAACATGCGGGGCGTCAGTTCCTCAATGGAAACACCGCACTCTTCACAGGCGTAGTTCTGAGAGAAAAGAATGTCCTGCTCTTCCCGCACAAGGTTGATCAGCACCAGGCCACCCGAAAGAGAGGCGGCAGTCTCCACACTGTCAGTCAGGCGGCGGGAAATGTCGGGGCGGATGATGAGGCGGTCCACCACGATCTCAATGGTGTGCTTTTTGTTTTTCTCCAGAGGGATCTCCTCGGAGAGATCATACAAGCTGCCGTCCACCCGCACGCGGACATAGCCCGACTTGCGGGCATCGTCAAAGACCTTGCTGTATTCACCCTTGCGACCGCGGATCACAGGCGCCATTACCTGAATGCGGGTGCCTTCGGGGAGGGAGAGCACCTGGTCGATGATCTGATCCACCGTCTGCTGGCGGATCTCCTTGCCGCACTTAGGGCAATGGGGCGTGCCCACACGGGCCCAAAGCAGGCGCAGATAGTCATAGATCTCGGTAACGGTGCCCACGGTGGAGCGGGGGTTCTTATTGGTGGTTTTCTGGTCGATGGAAATGGCGGGAGAAAGACCGTCGATATAGTCCACATCAGGCTTATCCATCTGGCCCAAAAACATGCGGGCATAAGAGCTCAGAGACTCTACGTAGCGCCGCTGACCCTCTGCATAAATGGTATCAAATGCCAAAGAGGATTTGCCGCTGCCGCTAAGCCCCGTGATCACTACCAGCTTATCGCGTGGGATGGTGACATCGATATTTTTCAGGTTATTTTCTCTTGCGCCTCTGACGCAAATTTTATCCAGCATAAATAAAAAGTTCCTTATTTAGTCCATCTTTTCCGCAAGGGCCAGGGCGCCCATGCGCAAAAGTTCCAGATTCTTTTCGTCCAGCACCGTATCCTTGCGGGTGTGGATGCGGTCCATGTAGTAGCCGATCACAGGCTTTTTCTTCAGTGCGCACACCCCCACGCCCCGCTTGAAATGTTTCTGGTCCGAGGGATAGAAACCAAAGGTGCGCACCGTTTCTGTTTTCTTTTCACCCTGCGCAGGAAAGCTCTCTTCCAGAAGGCGCAGGAACTCTTCCTCTTTTTTCAGCGCTTTTGCGGGATAGAACTGAATATGATCGCCATCGCTGACGCAGTCAAAATTGATGCAATAAGCGCTGTCCTTCACCTCTTTATGCATCTTCACAAAGGCAGATGAACCCAGAAGCCCCTTTTCTTCATTGTCGAAAAATACGAAGCAGACCTTGTCCCGCAGTTCTTCGGGAAGTGTCAGGGCAATTTCCACCAGGGTGAGAGTGCCGCTGGTATTATCATTGGCGGTGTGGCGGTTGGCAGGGCCATCCATCAGCCACCAGCAACAGAAGAGCAAAACTGCATAGGTCACCGCCATGGCCGCCCACAAGGGTGCATCCTTCCAGAGCACCAGCACCAAAATCTCCGCGCCGAAAGCCAGCGCAAACATAGGGATCAGGATCAAAAACTGATAGAGAAGATAAAAGGCCATGTTGCGGGGAGTAATGAAATTAGGGAAGGGCAGCACGGCGCAGGTATCGTAATGGGCGGTATAGAGAAGCTTTGCCCTTTCGGGGTCCCCCACCACCACATTGTGGGAAGAGCCCTTCTTCTCCACTTTGGGCGCATAACCCGCCTTTTCCAGCTCACCGCAAAGATATTCACGGAAAGCCGCTTTCTGCTTTTTGGATTTTCTCACATGGTAAGCTTCAAAAATCTTACGGGAAACATCTGTCATTTTTCGCGCCCTCTCTTTCTTTAAACGATAATATCGGCCGTTTCAGCGCCGATCAGCGCCATCAACTCTGCGGGGGAAAGCTCTGCCTGCAGACCGATCTTCCCCGCCGAAACACAAATGGTTTCGTAAAGCACCGCGTCTTCATGGAACACGGTGGGAAACTGCTTTTTCATGCCCACAGGAGAACAGCCGCCGTGGATATAACCCGTCAGGGGCAAAAGCTCACGGCTGAGGATCATGGCAACAGACTTTTCTCCCACGGCTTTTGCCGCTTTTTTCAGATCCAGTGTTGCCGCCACAGGAATATCGAACACATAGTGCTGCCCCGAAGCGCCGCGGGTCACAAGGGTCTTGTAAACTCTCTCTTCATCCTGACCCAGGGTGCGGGCTACGGTAACACCGTCCACCGCGCCGTTGGAACCGTCATAAACAT
>JAZQUM010000083.1:0-2213 GCA_045631305.1 Oscillospiraceae bacterium
GCGTCTTTCGTAACCTTCAAACTTTGCCATTGTCGTATATCCTCCTTCAATTATTCCTTGCGGGGGTCGATGTACTTAACGGCATCCGCAAATCTGCCGTAAGTGCCCTTGGACTTCTCGTATGCTTCGTTGGGTTCCATGCCCTTCTTGATGAAGTCGGTCATCTTACCCAGAGAAGCGAACTCATAGCCGATAACCTGGTCGTCTGCGTCCAGAGCCATTCTGGTGCAGTAGCCTTCGGTCATTTCCAGATAACGAACGCCCTTGGTCTTAGTACCGTACATAGTACCAACCATGGAACGAGCTCCCTTACCCAGATCTTCCATACCGGCACCGATTACAAGACCGCCCTCAGAGAATGCGGACTGCGTTCTACCGTATACGATCTGCAGGAACAGCTCGCGCATAGCGGTGTTGATCGCATCACATACAAGGTCGGTGTTCAGTGCTTCCAGGATCGTCTTGCCGGGAAGGATCTCAGCAGCCATTGCCGCAGAGTGAGTCATACCGGAGCAGCCGATGGTTTCAACCAAAGCTTCCTCGATAATACCATTCTTAACGTTGAGGGACAGCTTGCAAGCGCCCTGCTGGGGAGCACACCAGCCCACACCGTGGGTATAGCCGGAAATGTCACCGATCTGTCTTGCCTGCACCCACATACCTTCCTCGGGCAGAGGAGCGGGACCGTGGTTAGGGCCATTCTTGACTACACACATTTCAGCCACTTCATGGCTGACTGCGTATTCGTAAGTCTCATTGCTCATGTTGTTTATCTCCTTTAAATTTTAGTATCGAAAATTTTTACGTTTGCTTACGCAATGATCT
This sequence comes from Oscillospiraceae bacterium, assembly GCA_045631305.1. Classification (GTDB taxonomy): domain Bacteria; phylum Bacillota; class Clostridia; order Oscillospirales; family Oscillospiraceae; genus JAZQUM01. The sequence goes on from JAZQUM010000083.1 coordinate 826, forward strand.
CGCCGTAAACTTCGCCGGAAAGTGCGGCTGCATTTGCCTCGTCTGTATCGAGGTGAACCGCGGGAGCGAAATTGGGGTTTACGCGAACGACAACCTCACCGAAGGTAAGGCCTCTCTCGCCGTCAACCTTAACGGAAACGATCTGCTTGTCTTTCACACCCAGCTCCTCTGCGGTAGCGGGATCCAGGTGAACGTGACGCTTAGCGGCAATAACGCCCTTGGTGATTTCAACCTCACCTGCGGGACCAACCAGCTTGATGCCTGCAGTGCCGTCGATGTCGCCGGATTCGCGGATCGCTGCAGAAACACCCAGGGTTCTTGCATCGGTCAGAGAGATCTCGACCTGAGTCTCCTTACGAGCAGGGCCAAGGATCAAAACGTTGTTAATAGCCTTCTTGGGGCCAACCAGATTAACTCTTTCGTTGCTGGCATATTGGCCGGGCTGAGAAAGCATCTTTTTGATGGTCAGTTCATTGCCTTCGCCAAGCAGGATCTTAAGATCTGCTTCAGAAAGATGAACGTGTCTTGCAGAAGTTTCAACAATGACTTTTTTCATAAAATCTACCTCCTTAATTTTCTTTTTTGATTATACATCAAGAAAACGAAAAAGTAAATACATTTTTCTATAAAATTTTTATTGAAAATTCGTTCCTTATGTGTTATAATACAAAATATAGTGATATAAATCTGTCACAGGGGCAAGTTTTGGTTGTTTCAATCCGGTTTGGCCCCGGTGCGGAAAGATACGAGGTACCGATTATCATGGAAATGAACGAAACGAAAAAAGTTGTCTTGTCCGGCATTCAGCCTTCCGGAACGCTTACGCTGGGAAACTACCTTGGCGCATTGCGCAACTGGGTTAAGGTGCAGGACGAATATCTTTGCTACTATATGTTGGCAGACCTGCACGCCATCACCGTGCGCCAGGTTCCAGCTGAGCTGCGTCAGAATTGCTTCAAGACCGCGGCCATCTACCTTGCCGCAGGCATTGATCCCAACAAGAGCACGCTGTTTTTGCAAAGCATGGTTCCCGCCCATTCTCAGCTTGGTTGGGTGCTTGACTGCTACGCCATGATGGGCGAACTGAATCGCATGACTCAGTTTAAGGATAAATCCGCCCGTCACGCCGATAACATCAACGGCGGACTTTATACGTATCCCGTGTTGATGGCGGCAGATATTTTGCTGTATCAGGCGGATCTTGTTCCCGTGGGTAACGACCAGTTGCAGCATTTGGAGCTGACTAGAGATATCGCAACGCGTTTTAACCACGCGTACAGCGAAACCTTCAAGATCCCCAAGGGGCTGACCTCCGAGACCGGCGCCCGCATTATGTCCCTCTCCGATCCCACCAAGAAGATGAGCAAGTCCGAGACGGGGGATGGAAC
>JAZQUM010000084.1:0-8791 GCA_045631305.1 Oscillospiraceae bacterium
CACCAAGACCCTTAGCTCCCAAAGGACCGATGGCACTGGGATACTCAAGCGCAACAGCTTCAATATCCGGCACATCCAGCGCGGTAGGCATAATGTAGTTTTCCAGGTTCAGGTTGCGAATCTTACCGTCCTTGATATCCATCTCCTCGGTAAGCGCGTAACCGATACCCATGGCAACACCGCCGCGGATCTGGCCCTTTACCTCTTCCATATCCAGAGCATGACCCACATCGTGCACCGCACAGTAATCATCCACGGAAACTGCACCCGTGCGGAGATTCACCGTTACCTGTGCGGCAGCGGCACCGTATACATAGGACCAGTAGGCATCGCCTACACCTGTAGCCTTATCGTAGTTAAAGGGAGGCGCGGAGAAATAGCCGATCTCATTCAAGTGGTCGCTGTTGGCAAAGACATCACGGATCACCTGCATGAGTTCTACGCTGTTTTCAGCATTGGTTTTATCCGTAATTCGACCGCCTGCAAAAATAACATCTTTGGTGTGAAGATGCTTTTCTGCATAATTGGTCAGCTTATCGCGCAGCTGCTCTGCCGCGCGGCAAACAGCACCGCCGGAAAATACAGTGCCGCGGGTAGCCACGGTAGGACCTGCATCCAGCAAATAGCCGGTATCCACCTTGCTGGCATGGATCTTTTCCCGGGAAATACCCAAAACCTCATGCACCACATTGAGGATCATGCTGCGGCCGCCCTGACCTACTTCAGCAATACTGCAGTTCACCGTCACGCTGCCGTCAGGCTGAATAGAAACCATGGCGCTGGCCGTATCAATACCCTGCCCTGCTGCACCGAAGGATTCACCGCGGTAAAGGAAACCTACGCCAAGCCCCTTCTTTGTATGGCGGTGAGTGGCATTATAATCGGCAAATTCCTTGCGGATGCGAGGAATATCCACGCGCTCTTTCAGCGCTTCCAGGCACTTATCCAGCGTTACATCGGTCATCACCTGACCTGTAGCAGATTCCTTACCCTCCCGCAGTATGTTCTTTTCACGGAATTCCACAGGATCCATTCCCATAACTGCAGCCAGTTCATCCATAAGGGATTCAGAACAGAAGTCTACCTGAGGAGAACCGAAGCCGCGCAGTGCATCGGAATAAACATTGTTGGTATATACATTCAGCGCTACCGTATCTACATTGGGCACACAGTAAGGACCTGTAGCTTCAATGGCCATACGGGTAGTAACGGGGAAAGACTTGCTCTTGTAAGCACCGCCGTCCAGCAGCAGGCGAACCTGCATAGCGGTAATATGACCTTCTGCATCCAGAGCCACTTTATAATCAGCAAAGAGCGGATGACGCTTAGTGCCTTCCATCACAGATTCTTCGCGGCTGAGCACCACCTTGCAGGGACGGCGCAGCAGATAGCTGACAAGAGCGGCGCGGCTGGAAGCCATGGCAATATCGTAGTTCTTTCCGCCAAAGGAAGCGCCAATAGCACCCAAAATCACACGCACACGGTTTACAGGAACCCCCAAAGTATCAGCCACAGTACCACGGATCACAAAGGGGCTGTTAACAGGGCAATAAACCAGCATTTCCTCCGTCAACGCATCATAAGAGGCAACAGCCACTTCCGTTTCGATACAGGCATGCTGCACACGGGGCACACTGTAAGAGCGCTCCACGATATGCGCAGCTTCGGCAAAGGCCTTTTCCACATCGCCGCGCTGGGTCTTCCAGCGGCAGATGGTGTTGCCACTGGGATGAATTTCAGGCGCATCTGCATCCAGAGAATGGTGAGGATCATAAATGGCGGGCAGTTCTTCATATTCCACCTTCACAGCCTTTGCTGCTTTTTCTGCCTGCTCCAAGGTTTCTGCCGCTACCATGGCAACGGCATCGCCGATATAGCGAACACGCTCACCGCAAAGCACAGGGCGGTCACAGGGCTGGTTGGGGATGCCGGGAATATCCTTCGCAGTGAAAACACGCAGCACACCGGGCATATTCTCCGCAGCAGAGGCATCGATAGAGACGATTTTACCGCTGCTGATGGGACTGCGCACCAGTTTTGCATAGATCATTCCTGTTAAGGAAATATCGTTTACATAGGTTGCTTTACCAGTAACTTTAGCAAAAATATCAGGGCGGTTATTCATGCTTTAGCCTCCCCTCTTTTGCGATAGCGCTCTGCTGCATCTTCAATGGCATCCACGATCTGGTGATAGCCGGTGCAGCGGCAGATATTACCGGAAATGGCAATACGGATCTCTTCACGGGTGGGAGAAGGATTGGCATCCAGCAGCGCCTTGGCACTCATAATAAAACCAGGGGTACAGAAACCGCACTGGGAAGCATGGTGGTCAATGAAAGCTTCCTGGATAGGGTCCAGTTCACCGTTTTTGGAAAGGCCCTCAATGGTAAGCACGCTCTTCCCTTCTACGCTCACTGCCAGCACGAGGCAAGATGCAACAGCCTTACCATCAATGATCACAGTGCAGGCACCACATTCGCCCACACCGCAGCCTTCCTTGGTACCGGTGAGATGAAAATCGTTTCGCAGCACATCTACAAGGCGCGCATTTTCTGCCACATCAATGGTGGTGGGATCACCGTTCAAAATAAAATTAATTTTCACGTCTTCTCCCTCCTTATTCTTCTGCGATTCCTGCTGCGTGGCAAAGAGCCTGCGCCGTCAGCGCTTCCACAACAGGCTTTTTATATTCTGTAGACCAGCGAACACCGGTCTTTTCGATCATAACCTGAGAGACAATATCACCGCAGGCTTCAAAAAGTTCTGCAGAGGGTGCCTTACCCTTCAAAAACTCCTCTGCCTTCGCCACGCGACTGGGCGTTGCAAATACGCAGCCGGGAGCAATACGTGCATCTTCGATGACACCGTTTTTCACCAGAATAGCCACCGCCATATTCATGCGGGAGATAGCCAGTGCTTTACGGCGACCTACCTTGATAAATGCCGTACCGTAGCCATCCACACGGCTAAACTCTACAGCAGACACAATCTCATCATCTTCCAATGCCAAAACACCGCTCTTTACATAAGCTTCCGCCAAAGGAAGCCAACGCTCCCCACGAACGCTCTTTACAATCAAGCGGGCATCCAGCGCCATCAGCGCAGAAGGAGTATCTGCCGCAGGAGAAGCATTGCAGATATTACCGCCAACGGTACCCAGATTGCGAATCTGTTCAGAGCCTACAGTAGAGGCTGCAACAGAAAGAAACTCCGCATGCTCTCTCAGTTCAGGAGAATAGTTCAATTCAGAATGGGTAGTCAACGCGCCAATACAGATGCTCTTTTCCCCTACTTCAATATCTTTCACACCGTCAATGCCGCTGAGATCCAGCAGCATGGTGACATTTTCCAATCGCTTGGCTTCTTCACGCAACTGCACCATAAGATCAGTACCACCTGCCAACACGCGCATCGCTGCACCATGCTCGGCTTTCAGTTCCAAAGCTTCCTGCCATGTTTTAGGTTTAAAATAACGCAATTCTTTCATGCATCAACTCTCCCTTCGATACATAAAACAAAAAGGAGGGGTTAAATACCCCCTCCTCTCTTAGTTCACAAAGTAACTTACAGATTCTCGAGTAACTCCATTTGGATTACCAAATTAAAGTACTTATTTTCTTAAGTTTACCATCGGGATTTCCAATAGTCAACCTTTATCTATACATTGTAATAATAAATAAAACGAGGAGGGTTTCCCCTCCTCGTTTGTAAGATCATCAGATCTTGGTCATGTTAACAGCCTTCAGTTCCTGAGCAGCTTCATAGATAGAATCGATGAGCTGTTCGTAACCGGTGCAGCGGCACAGGTTACCGGAAATTGCGCGGCGGATTTCTTCCTTGGTGCAATCGCAGTTTTCGTCCAGCAGAGCCTTAGCACTCATAACGAAACCGGGAATGCAGTAACCGCACTGCTGAGCGTTGTTGCGAAGGATAGCTTCCTGAACAGGATGCAGCTTATCGCCATCAGCAACGCCTTCGATGGTAACCACGTTGCGGCCTTCGCAAGCAGCAGCCAGGGTCAGGCAGGAAGTAACTGCCTTGCCATCAATGATAACGGTGCAAGCACCGCATTCGCCAACACTGCAACCTTCCTTGGTGCCGGTCAGGTGCAGAGTGTCTCTGAGCACGTCCAGCAGACGCTGGTTGGGCTCGATTTCAACGGAAGTAGCCTTACCGTTCAAAGTAAAGTTCAAAATTCTCTTGGTCATACCTGCTCCAATCCCGCTGCTTCAGCCAGCGCATCACAAACGATTGCCTCTACGGCAGGCTTCTTATATTCAGTGGACCAGCGATAGCCGGTGCGGCGAACCATTTCTTCGCCAACTTCCACGCCTGCAGCCTTGAAAAGATCCAGAGAGGGCTTCTTGCCCATCAGCAGAGCTTCAGCGCTTTCTACACGAGCGGGTACCTTGAAGATACAGCCGGGAGCAACGCGAGCAAAGTTGATGTTGCCTTCAGCATCCAGAGCGATAGCAACGGAAGCGTTCAGACGAGAGATAGCCAGAGCCTTACGGCGACCCAGCTTAACAAAGCCCATCATGGTGTTTTCGGGCAGCTTTTCAACGATGAAGCCCTTGACCATTTCGCCTGCATTCAAAGCCAGAGCGCCCTTATCCAGGTACAGGTCAACCAGCTTTACCCGACGGGAACCTTCCACGCCAACGATCTCAGCAACAGCGTCAGCCATTACGAGAGCGGGCAGAGGATCGGAAGCGGGCAGTGCGTTGCACACAGCGCCGCCGATGGTGCCGGCGTTACGAACCTGGGGAGAACCAACCAGGCTGGAAGCCTTACCCAGGCAGGGCAGGTACTTCTGGATCAGTTCGCTGCGTTCCAGTTCGGTGTGGGTGCACAGAGCGCCGATGTAGAGGTTCTTTTCATCTTCACGAATGTACTTGAGTTCGCTTTCCAGATGGGAAATGTCGATAATGTACTCAAGACCGGCCCAGCGCTTGCTGCCTTCGTGGATCTGGACCATAATGTCGGTGCCGCCGGCAATGCAAGCAGCCTTCTTGCCATACTGTGCAAGATATTCGCAGGCTTCTTTTACGCTGGCAGGCAGTAAGAAATCATACTGATACATATTTACATACCCTCCTTAAGACAGCTTCTTGCCCAGCAGGACATTTTCGAGAGTTGCGGGGTTGTTGTAGATGCGGCGGCCGGTTGCATTGTAGATAGCGTTTGCAATAGCTGCGCCGACAGCTTCGGTGGAAGGCTCGCCAAGGCTCTTTGCGCCATAGGTACCGGCGGGGTCATCACACTCGAAGAGGTTGACCTGCATCTCGGGAGCGTCCATGGAAGTGGGGATGATGTAAGAGTCGAAGTTGGTGTCCTTAACCTTACCCTTGCTGACGTTAACTTCTTCGGAAATGCCGTAGCCGCATCCCATTACGATACCGCCGTAAACCTGACCCTTAGCCATGGGAGGATTGATAACGGTACCAACGTCGTGGCTGGAGGTAACCTTCTTAACATCAACGAAACCGGTGGACATATCTACTTCACCGTCGGCTACGCAGCAGCCGTAACCGAAGGTAGGACCTGCCTTACCCTGGCCGGTAGCGTGGTTCTGGTTGAAGGGTTCGGGTTCATACCACTCATAAGCACCCAGGTTCTTGCCAGTGAAGGTACCAACGGTGGATACCACAGACAGAGGCAGAGTAACATTGGGATACTTCTTGAGGAAGAATACACCGTTACGCAGATCCACATCTTCAACAGTAAGAGTATCAAAGCTGAGGGAGCCCTTTTCAAGGCCATATTCTTCTTCAACCTTATCCAGAGGCAGGAGCTTGAGTTCCAGAGCATCCTGAATGAGGATCTTGTGGAGAGATTCGCCGGTCTTTCTGACGGACTGAGCGCCCATAACGGTACCACGGGAAGCAGCGGTCATACCACTGTCGATGATAGCGTGGGTATCGCAGCCATAGCAGAATACGCTTTCATAGGGAACGCCCAGAGCTTCAGCAGCGATCAGAGCGTAAGCAGTCTTCAGACCCTGACCCATTTCGGTAAGGCCGATGTTAACGCTGACGCTGCCGTCTTCGTTAACCTTCATGAAGCAGCCGCCTGCGTCGGGCTGTTCAGCACCGAAACCGCAGCTACGGTAAGCAATGGACATACCAATACCCTTGCGCTTCTTGGTAGAAGTCTGCTTCTTGTATTCAGCACGCTTGCGCTGATAGTCGGTCTGCTCAACGGTGTAATCCATAACTTCCTGCAGAATAACGTGTTCTACGGGAGCGCCAGTAGCAGTGAGAGAGCCTTCCTTCAGGCAGTTCTTTCTTCTGAATTCAACTTCATCCATGCCCAGAGCTTCAGCAACTTCGTCAATGAACTGTTCCTGAGCGAAGATCAGCTGAGGAGAGCTGTAGCCGCGCATTGCGCCGGAGTGAATGTTGTTGGTGAATACACCGTAAGTATCGGTGGAAACGTTGGGAATTACATAAGGACCGGTGGAGTGAACAGCGGCGCGCCAGTTCATGTACAGAGTCTGGTTGTTGTAAGCGCCGGAGTTATCAATCTGCTGGCCTTCCCATGCAACGATGGTACCGTCCTTCTTCACGCCGATCTTGTAGTGCAGCTTGAAGGGATGACGCTTGGAGCTTTCCAGGAAGGAGTCTTCACGGGAGAACACCAGCTTCACGGGCTTGCCGGTGAGCTTAGCCAGGAATGCTGCACGGCCTGCTGCCAGCCCCACGCCTTCTTCCTTACCGCCGAAAGAGCCGCCCAGAGTTTCCATGATAACACGGCACTTGCTCATGGGAACGCCAAGAACCTTGGAGATATAGCGGCGGGTAAAGAATGCATGCTGGGAAGAAGAGTTAACGGTCATAACACCGTCGTTGGGGTTGTAATGAGCAACAACTGCTTCGGGTTCGATGTAGGAGTGCTCAATGTACTGAGTGGTGTAGTCTCTTTCCAGGATCAGGTCTGCTTCTTCGAAACCCTTGGAAACGTCACCCTTGCGGATGTTGTAAACGGATTCGGTGAAGATGTTGCCGGGATACTTTTCGTGAAGCTGAGGAGCGCCTTCGGCGAGAGCTTCTTCGATGGTGTAAACACCGGGCAGTTCTTCATATTCCACTTCGATAGCAGCAAGAGCTTCGTCAACGAGAGCCTTGCTCTTGGCAGCAACCATTGCCACGCAGTCACCAGCGTAGCGAACTACGTCGGTAAGATACATGTAGCTGCAGTGGGTAGCGCCGTTATCGGGCATATCGGAAGCAATAACAACTGCCTCTACGCCTTCAATTGCCTTTGCCTTTTCAGTGTTAATGGAAACGACGCGGGCGCTGGAATAAGGGCTGCGCAGCATGCCTGCATACAGCATATCTTCCATGTAGATGTCTGCTGCATAGCGAGCCTTGCCGGTGACCTTTTCGATGCCTTCCATACGCGGATGCGGACGGTTGATTACATCGAATTTCTTCTGACCATACAATGGCATAATCAATTCCCCCTATGTTAATTTCTTTGTTTGATAACTGCATAAATAACAGCCGGCCCCACCACCTGGCGGTAAGTGAGAAAAACGGGCTGGACAACCTTTTTCGAAAGTGTTGTCAAACCCGTTTTAAAGCCTTAGTTTTATAGTTACATTTTATATAAATCAGTGCTGTATGTCAATAACTAAACAAACTTTTTCGTTATCTCAATTAAAGTATATCGGCACCTTTTCCCGTTTTTTGCGCGAAAGAAAATCTTGTGTTTACTTTCTTTTTTGCAGTTTCGTCACAATCTCTTCTTTGGGCGTTACATACAAGGTCCGATAGCCGTCGTAAATTACCATACCGGGCTTTCCGCCGGCGGGCTTTTTTACCGCTTTCACCGCAACATAGTCCACAGGCACATTGCTGCTTTCCTTGCCCTGAGAATACCAGGCAGCCAGCATAGCCGCTTCACGGATATCCTCCTCCCCTGCCTGCGCTCCCGCGGTGCGGAGAATGGCATGGGAACCGTGGATCTTTTGGGCATGGAACCAGATATCCCGCTTATCTGCCTCTTTCAGCGTCAGGCGGTCGTTTTCCTTGTTGTTGCGGCCCACAAAAATGGTAAAACCACCGGAAGAAAGAAACTCTCTGGGGCGCGAAGCACGCTTTTGCTCTTTTCGCCCTTTGTCGCTTCCCTTGATGTATCCTGCCTCACGAAGCTCTGCGCGGATCTCCAGAAAATCCTGCTCGGATTCCGCATCGGCGATCTCGGCCAAAACACTTTCCAGATACGCACGCTCGGTGCGTCCTTTTTCCATCTGTTCGGAAAGAATCTTCTCCGCAGTCTTCGCCTTATTGTACTGCTTGTAGTATTTGGCAGCATTTTGCTGTGGCGTCAGCAATGGGTCAAGAGGAATGGTGACTTCAGGACAATCCTCAGCATAATAATTTTCAGCAACGAGGCTGCTCATCCCCTTTTCCATACGGTAAAGATTGGCGGTAATCAACTCACCGAAAATCCGCATCTCATCCCGCTTCTGGGTCTGGGCATATTCCTTTTCCTGCAGCGCAAGCTTGCGGGCAACGCGGTCACGGGCCGTGGATGCGGTGCGAATCAGCTCCTGACCTCGCTGACGGGTGCGCTCAAGGCGCTCCTTGCGGCTGTAAAACTCATCAAAAAGTTTGGAAAAAGAGGGCGCTTCCTTCCCATCCGTTCCCCCACCGTACTGACAGATGGGCATAAAGGAAAAGTCGACACCTCGACCGTCCCGCTCTAAAAGGTACGGAACAAAAAGTCCCTTTTCCAAGCACTCTTTTAAAGCACATACTTCCTGCCAAAGACGCTTTTTTCCCAT
>JAZQUM010000085.1:0-6024 GCA_045631305.1 Oscillospiraceae bacterium
GGAGCGAAGGATACGGGGATATCCAGGCAGGTTACGCGTTCTACGGGAGCTGCCAGGTATTCGAAGTACTTTTCGGTTACCATTGCGCCGATTTCTGCTGCCCAGCCGCCTACCTTGGGGCCTTCCTGTGCGATAACCAGACGGTTGGTCTTGGCTACGGATTCAGCGATGATCTGTTCATCGTAGGGCTTGATGGTACGCAGGTTGATTACTTCTGCGCTGATGCCCTGCTTTGCCAGTTCTTCAGCTGCCTTCAGTGCCATACCTACGGTGATCTGCAGTGCTACGATGGTAACGTCAGTACCTTCGCGTTCGATTACGCCCTTGCCCAGAGGCAGTGCATAGGGTTCTTCGGGAACTTCACCGCGTACGTTCAGGAGCATCTTGTGTTCCAGGAACAGTACGGGGTCGTTGCAGCGGATTGCGGAAATCAGCAGACCCTTTGCTTCATAGGGAGTTGCGGGAGATACGATTACCAGACCGGGAGTGTTCAGGAACCAGCTTTCTACGGTTGCGGAATGATGATATGCGCAACGGATGCCGGCGCCCTGAGGCATACGGATGGTTACGGGGCAGTTTGCTTCTTCCTGGAACATGAAGTTCAGCTTTGCGGAGCTGTTTACGATCTGGTCGAAGCAGCAGCCTGCGAAGTCTGCGAACATGATTTCTGCTACGGGGCGGAGGCCGGCGATTGCTGCACCGTTGGCTACGCCTACGATTGCCTGTTCGGACAGTGCGGTATCGATCACGCGATCGGGCCACTTGTTCCACAGACCCTGGGTCAGACCGAAGTCACCGCCCATGCGGCCTACGTCTTCACCCAGCACGAACACGGTTTCGTCGCGTTCCATTTCCTGGTGCATTGCTTCGTTAATAGCTTTGGTGTAAGAAAGTTTTCTGCTCATTATTTTGCCACCTCCAGGTTTTCAACTGCAAAATCTTCATATACGTGAGTAGTTGCATAGCTCAGTTCGGGCAGGGGGCTTTCCAGAGAGAACTTCAGCATTTCTGCGATCTGTGCATCTACGTCTGCATCGATTGCTTCCAGTTCTGCTGCGCTTACGCCTTCTCTGTCCTTCAGAACGTTGGCGCAAAGTACGATAGGATCGCGCTTTACCCAGTAGTCCATTTCTTCCTGAGGACGATATGCTGCGGGGTCGCCTGCGAAGTGGCCCTGCCAACGATAGGTTACGAATTCCAGCACGGTGGGGCCTTCGCCGTTACGTGCGCGTTCTACTGCTGCTTCAGTTGCTTCTACAACTGCTTCGATGTCGTTACCGTCGATGCGGTAGCCGGGGGTGTTGTAACCTGCTGCCCAATCCTTCAGTTCTACCTGGGGATGTGCTTCCTTGCAGGGAGTGGAGATTGCATAGCCGTTGTTGATCAGTGCATAGATCACGGGCAGCTTCAGAGTTGCTGCCATGTTAAGGCTTTCGTGGCATGCGCCTTCGCCCAGAGTACCGTCGCCCATGAAGATCACGGATACGTCGCCGGTCTTCTTATACTTGGATGCAAATGCAGTGCCGCAGGCAGTTACGGTGGTGGAACCCTGGATGCCGTTGAAGCCGTGGTTGTGGCAGGTCCAGTCATGTACGTGCATGGAGCCGCCGCGACCGCCGTTTACGCCGGTTGCCTTGCCGAAAATTTCTGCCATGACCAGCTTGGGGTCAGTGCCGCACAGAAGGATTGCGCCGTGACCGCGATGGTCGGGATACTTAAAGTCGCTGGTACGCAGTGCGCGTACTACGCCTGCCTGGCAGGCTTCCTGACCGGTGGACAGATGTACGAAACCGGGAATGGTACCGTTTGCTGCGTATTCCTTGATGCAATCTTCGAATTTGCGGATCAGTACCATGTCGCGGTACAGACCCAGCAGTCTTTCTTTGCTCAGTGCCATTGTTTTTCCTCCTCAAATCGTCGGTCAAAATATCTTGCGCGACGCAAATTTTTAAAGTTTAGCTCTTGTACTACAAAGCACAACTGTAGTATACAGGATTCCTGGTTTTTTCTCTATTGACAAAACTTCCAAAATGAAAGCCATAATATGACAAATCGCACAATTCGGCGAAAGAAACTGCAAAAATGCGCAAAAACCGCCGAATTTCTTCGGCGGTTTTTTGAAAATCAATAGCCCACAGCAAGGCCCAGCAGCAACAGCGAACTCGTCAGCAGCAAATTGGCAAGCTGGAAATTCCAGGTGCATTTCACCCAGTCGCCATAACTCACATCAGCAAGGCCAAGGCTGATAAGCAGCGCGGGGTTGGTGGGATAAAATACGTTGGAAAATCCGTCGCCAAAAGCAAAGGCCACCACGCAAAGCTGCGGAGAAATCCCGAAAATCTGCGCCAGAGGCACGATCAGGGGCATCAGCATGAATGCCTTGGCAGAACCGGAAGCAATGAAGAAGTTCATTGCAAGAACGATGAAATAGATGAAAAGGATCACCGACCACTGGGGCAAAGAATCAGCAACGCCCACAGCAGCATGAAGGATGGTATCCAAAACGCTGGCTTCTTCCAAAGTATATTTAATGGAAGATGCCATGAGGATCATAAGAACCGCAGGGAAAATGCCCACAAGGCCATCCCAGAAAGTGCGGCCCAGCATCTTGCCGCCCATACCGGCCAGCAGCACAGAAGTAATCCCCGCAGCAAGGAACATCACCGCTACAATGATCATGGTGTAATCCTGCAGAGCGGTAATAAAACCGGAGCAAAGGATCACCGCAATGCCAACACCCAAAATGGAAGCAAAAGCCACCAGCGCCCGTTCCATTTTCTTATCCTGCAAAAAGGCCTGCTTTTCTCCGCTGGCCACCCCTTCCACCGTTTTTGCATGGCGATGGGTAAAGGCCAAAAGCAGCAGATAAATGCACACAAAGGCTACCGCACGCAGCCAAGCCCCGGAAAACATGGGAAGCCCTGCCAATTCCTGAGCAACACCTACCGTAAAGGGATTGCAAACACCGGCAGCAAAGCCGCAGCCCACCGCAAGAAGGCTCATGCACATACCGGTCAGCGCATCCCAGCCCAAGCGGACAGCAAGCGCCACCACAATGGGCACCAAAGGCACGCACTCTTCAAAAGAACCGATCATGGCACCCATAGCCATGAAGAAGAAGATCAGCACCGCCATGAGTCGATAGCGCACTGCGCCAAAACGGCAGGCGATCTTATCCAGCATATACTTCATGAGGCCGCAGCGATCGAGGCTGTTGAACACGCCGCCGATCACCAGCAAAAAAGCGATAACGGCAATCAGCGTGCCGTTACCGGAAGCCCCCAGCACCAGCACGGGGGAAAGCAGCCATTTCCAGAACGGCAGACCACCGGCAACATAAGTAAACCCGCTGGCAGTGTCAATGATCATATTGCCATTGGCATCCGGAATTCTGGCATAAGAACCGCCGGGAATCACCAAAGTCAACACATAGGAAAGAATCATCAACCCAAAAATCACGCCAATAGCCGTAATAAAGGACCGAACACTGATATTCAATCCGTCTTTCTTTTCCTTTGCCATAAAACCTCCGCAAACGGTATATTCTGCTCTCTTATTACATAATTATACAGATGCATCCTGATTTTTCAACCGAAACAGCTATTTTCTTTCGCATAACGTACAGTTCATTTTTCTCCGCTTTTGGAGCAAAAAAAGCAGCAGGCTCAATGGCCCGCCGTTATTTCTAATATAGCAGAAAACACTTCGCGGCGTCAATCCTTTTGCGGTGATTTTACCCAATTTCTGCGCTTTGCACCAATGTTGCTTGTATATTTTGTACAGTATCCCATCTTGTCAAACCCCACCCCGTTTGCTATATTATAATCAGAAAGGGTGATACCAATGTACAGGTAACTCTACCAGCCAACTTAAGTTTCCAAGTTGGCGAAGGCCCTCCATCCAATGATGTTCCGGCATGTAAGTATCTCGCTTAAGAGAATGAAGAGTTGTGGCAACTGTCGGGGAATGGATTTCAGATCGGAAGGGCAACTTAAAAAATCTGTAGAAATGAGAGGTAGCCATTGATGTTAGATAATAAGAATACAGAGGAATAACCCTTGACCGAATTTTTGTTGATTGACCGGTCAAGGGTTATTCCTTTTTTACTATACTTTTTCTCGCCCCACCGGGCGCCTTTTTTATGCTCAAATTACCCCTTTTTTTCGTAGGCAATACGTGGATACGGGTCTTTCACAATATAAATAATACCACAGCGGGCAAAACCATTCTTTTCCAGGAGATTTTGCATCACGATATTATCTCCGTGAGTATCTACCCGCAAATGCCCGCACTTTTCATAAGCCCAATCCAGGCAGTACTTTCCCACGCCTTTGACCGAACCGTCAGCCGCCACGCGGTGCAGCACACCGTAAGGGCCCTGGTGAAGCCAAGCGCCCTCGTAAATCACGCGGTAAGTGGGCTCCACATCTTCTCCGAAATCAAAGAAAAAAGTCCCCACGATCCGCCCCTCATGTTCACAGACATAGCTGCGGCTGCTTTCAATATCCGCCTCCAGCAATTCCCTGGGCGGCCAGCGGCTGGGGCCCCACTGGGTAGGATTGCCGTGATCTGCCATAAATTGGCGGGCAACAGCATAGATCTCCATCATGCGGGGAATATCTTCTTTTCGGGAATGTCTGATAAACATGGCAAACCTCAATTTAATAGTATGCGGCTATTGTAACAAAATAAGAGAAATGGCACAAGAGCCACCTCTTGAATCCGCTTTCAAACAAAAAAATATCGAGCCGACACAAAAGTGTCTGCTCGATATTGGTGGGGGATGGTGGATTCGAACCACCGAAGGCGTTGCCAGCAGATTTACAGTCTGTCCCCTTTGGCCACTCGGGAAATCCCCCATATTCAATTCGTTGGAGCTGGTAGACGGATTCGAACCCCCGACCTGCTGATTACAAATCAGCTGCTCTACCAGCTGAGCTATACCAGCGCATCAACCAACAGCAAGGATTATATTAGCAAACACAGGGCGATTTGTCAACACTTTTATTTGTCTTTTTTGAAATTTTTTCTCCGGTTTGACTTTTCCACCCTCTTCTTCTATAATCAGCCTATCATATAGGAAAGCGGGGCGAACCTATGCTGCACTCCACCATCCATAACCGTCACCTTCGATTGCTGACAGGTATTGTGGGTATGCTGATTTCTGCCTGTGGCACCAACCTCTTCATCGTGCCCATCGGTTTTTACTCCAGCGGACTTATGGGCGCCTGCCAGATCATCCGTACCCTTTTGGTACGCTACGCAGGATTGCAGCTGGGCAGCTTTGATATTGCAGGTCTTATTTATTATGCGTTGAATATCCCCCTCTTCTTTATCGCATATAGAGAACTGGGCAAGAAATTCGTAGGAAAAACTCTGGTCTGCACCACAGCAAGCACCCTTTTCCTCACTTTGATCCCCATTCCTACAACCCCTCTGGTCTCCGACCCTCTCACCTGCTGCTTGCTTGGCAGCATCTGCTTTGGCACCGGCGCGGGTCTGGCACTGACCTGCGGCTGCAGCGGCGGCGGGCTTGATATTATCGGTCTTTGCCTCACCAAGCGGGGCACCGGCTTCACTGTAGGCCGTTTCTCCCTGAGCTTCAACGCCGTTCTCTACACCATCTGCTTCTTCCTCTTCGACGTGACCACCGTGATCTACTCCGTAATCTACATGGTCTTTACTTCCATCCTTGTAGACCGCTCTCACCAGCAAAACATTAACGTGCAGGTAATGATCTTCACCAAAAACGATTCCGATGACCTTCCTCAGGAAATCATGACCCGCGCAGGCCGCGGCGTCACCTATTGGGAAGGCACGGGTGCTTACACCAAAGAAGGCGTCCGCGTTCTTTGCGTGTGCGTTTCCAAATACGAGATCGACGATCTTAAATCCACCGTCCGCGAGTTTGACCCCAATGCCTTTTTCATGGTGCAGGAAGGCATCGGCATCACGGGCAACTTTATGAAAAAACTGGGATAACACAAAACCGCCGTTTAAGTCGGATCGTAGCCATGTCGTTCT
>JAZQUM010000086.1:0-2205 GCA_045631305.1 Oscillospiraceae bacterium
GCGGATCTCATCGTCCATGGTTTCATCGAAGGTAGCACCGAAGATAGCCAGTGCATCGGGATGAACGGCCTGCTGAACCAGAGAAGCAGCCTGTTCCACTTCTTCAAGACCGATATCCATAGAGCCGGTGACGTTGATGAGAACGCCGCGAGCGCCTTCAATAGAGGTTTCCAGCAGGGGGCTGGAAATTGCCATGCGGGCAGCTTCTTCTGCCTTGCCCTTGCCTGCTGCGCGGCCAACGCCCATGTGAGCAAGGCCTGCATCCTTCATGATGACAGTAACGTCAGCAAAGTCCAGATTGATGAAGCCGGTGTCGCGAATCAGGTCGGAGATGGACTGCACAGCCTGACGGAGAACATCGTCTGCAATTTCAAATGCATTGGCAAAAGTAATCTTCTGATCGGTAGCGTGCTTCAGGCGTTCGTTAGGGATGATTACCAGCGAGTCCACCTTACCGCGGAGCTCTTCAATGCCCTTTTCAGCCTGCTGCATGCGACGGCGGCCTTCAAAAGCGAAAGGCTTGGTCACAACGCCAACGGTGAGGACACCCTGTTCCTTGGCGATTTCAGCCACGATGGGAGCTGCGCCGGTGCCGGTACCGCCGCCCATACCTGCGGTGATGAATACCATGTCGGTATTCTCCAGAGCCTTGGCTACCTGATTGCGGCTTTCTTCCGCACTCTTGCGGCCAACTTCAGGGTCAGAACCTGCGCCCATACCATGGGTCAGCTTTTCGCCGATCTGGATTTTATAGGTTGCGCTGGATACATTCAGTGCCTGCTTGTCCGTGTTTACAGCGACGAAATCCACGCCGCGGGTGCCGGTCTTAACCATGCGGTTTACAACGTTATTACCTGCGCCGCCCACACCAATTACCTTGATATTAACAACGGTATCGGGACCAGTTTCCAATCCAAATGCCATGATGGATCCTCCTACTATAAATTGTATCGTGACGGGAATTCCCAAGAAAATCCCCCAAGATAAAGTACTATTCTTATAATAGTATGCTTTTCCGTCAAGGTCAATAGTTCCTTTAATTTTTCGGACAAAAAATTTAGGGAAAAAGCCCCCGCTTTTTCCCTGATTCGTCAATATGGAATAAAATTGGCCACGCCGTCACGGGTGAGATCGATGATACCCGTTTCGTTGATCTCCAGCTTGCTGATGACCACCTGCAGATTCTGCAGTTTATAGTCAAAGTCCGCATCCCAGGCAAACTTCACAGTAAAGCGATCGGCATAATCCATGGCGATGACGCTCTCTTCACCCATGTGAATACCACGCAGTTCGGGAATCATCCCCTTTTCTTCCAGCTTCAAAAGAAGTTCCAGAAGTTTTGCTTCTGCCAGCTGATTTTCTTCACCCAAAGCAATGGTTGTGCTCACAGCAGGCGCAAGCAGCGTCACCCCATCAATAACAGGATAGATCATCGCTTCCTCCGCTTCGATGGAAGCAAGGATCTTGCCGCGGCTGCTGATAAGCCACGTGCCTCCCTCCTGCTTCACTGCACCTGCAGGAATACATTCCTGCACGGCAATGGTCAGCGTATCGGGAAGGCGGCGGTTGATCTGCACCGACTGCACAAAGGGGAGATCTGCAAAAATATCATCTGCTACATCGTACTTATTGATAAGGTAGAGATTATCGCCTTGTTTCACCCCTGCCGCAGAGAGGATCTCTGCTTCGGAATAATGGGAAACACCGGTAATTTCAATGGCATTTACACGGAAAAGGAAGGTCATGGCACCCACAATAGCGCCGCAGATCAGCAAAACGGACAGCACTTTATAGAGGAAGCTGAATCTTCCTCTTCTGCTGCGCCGTCTGTTTTTCCTTCTCCTTCTTGGCATGTGCCTCTCCTCATTTATCTTCTTCCCGGCGGACTTCTGCCCCCATGGCCACCAAATCTCTTACAAGATCTTCATATCCCCGGTCAATATGATGTAGTTCATAAATTTCGCTTTCGCCTTCAGCCTGCAGCGCTGCCACAGCAAGAGCCGCCCCGCCTCTGAGATCCGTTGCACGGAGAGAGGCGCCGCACAGATTTTCTGTGCCGTATACCACCGCCACTTTCCCCGCAAGAGAAATATCCGCGCCCATGCGGCAAAGTTCATCCACATGGCGGTAGCGGTTTTTGAATATGTTTTCCACAAATACCGTCGTTCCGCGGCATCGCAGCAGCGCCGCCATCAGCACCGCCTG
>JAZQUM010000087.1:0-6023 GCA_045631305.1 Oscillospiraceae bacterium
TGCAGAACGCAGCTTCCGTTTCCGCAATGGTTCTCACTACCGAATCTCTGGTAGCTGAAAAGCCCGAACCCCCCGCTCCCCTGCCCGCAGGCATGGACGGTATGGGCGGCATGGGCTTCTAATCAGAACCCTCACCCTCTCTTTGAAAGAACAAAAGGAACTGTACCCCATGGGTACAGTTCCTTTTTCTTTTGCCTCTCCCCCGCACCTATAGCCCGCTCCATCATATCATGTACAAACCCCTTCGCTTCTTCCTCCCTATAACCCCCGTTTTCCCGAAAATTCCATAAAATATTCACATTTTTGCAATTTGCTCTTGAAAAGTAACTCAATAAGGGATATATTGTTCTTTGCGGAGCGTATAAGTTACCGCATCATGTTACTTAATCGGGCACCATGCCTTTTCGGGAGATAATTATGATCTTCATAGGAGACTTTTTTGCCATCGGCCTTGTGATCTTGCTCACCCTCTTTTATTTTGATGGCCGCACCCGCCCCCGCTATATGCCCACCGACAGCAAGCTTTTCCTTGCCTGCCTGTGCTTCACCGCTCTCACCGCCGCAGTGGACATCGTCACCTGCATTTCCATGGAAGTAGCAGGTGTGCCTTTGTGGCTGGATGTCAGCAGTAACTCTCTTTACTTCGTTCTCAACATCGTCACCACCTCTTCCATCGCCCTTTTCCTCTTCCACAAAATTCTGGAACACGCCCACGATGATCACTGCATGCGCTATGCCCGCACAGGCCTTGGCATTCTCTTCGTGGCCTATCTTTCCGTGGTGGCAGCAAATCTCCGGACCGGCTGGCTCTTCTATTTTGATGAAGCAGGCGCTTATCACCGCGGGCCTTTCAATGCCCTGGGTTATATCGTCACCGTCTGCCAGATGGCCCTTGTGTGCCTGTGTTTCTTCCGCAACCGGAAAATTGCCGGCCGCCCCATGCGCCGCGTTCTGCTGCAGACCTTCCCCGTGGTGGTGCTGTGCATCGTGATCCAGCGGCTCCACCCCTCCATCATGCTGAACGGGTTTATTATGGCCATGGTGGATACCGTTCTTTTCCTCACTTTCCAGGGCCAGCGTCAGGGCATCCATAACCTGACCAAGCTCAATGACCGCCACCGCTTCTTCCGCGAAGCCGAGCGCCGCCTCAAGCGCAAAGAACCTTTCCGCACCTATCTTATCAACATCAAAAACTTCGGCGCCATCAACCAGAAGTACGGCCACCTTTTTGGCGACGAGTTCCTTTATCACTTCGCCTTCTCTCTGGAAAAGCTGTTCAAAGACGCCATGGCTTTCCACATGAACGGCACCGTTTTCGCCCTCATTCTCCCTGCTATGTTTGAAGCAGACGAAGAAAAGCGCACCGGCGCCCTGCTGGACTTTTTGGAAGGCGGCGTCACCTGCTTCGACCAGCATGTGCAGATCGACTATGTTGCCGTGGAATACGCGGTGAACGAAGCCGCCGCCACCGCTGCCGAGTTCTATGAAAAGCTGGAATATGCCGCCACCCGAGCTTACGGCACCAACACCCGCTATATCCGCTACACCGAGGATATGGGTTACGATATGCGCCGCCAGCGCTATCTTTTGGATCGACTGAAAACTGTAGACCGCAAGAACGGCTACGAAGTCTGGTTCCAGCCCGCCCAGGACCTGGAAAGCGGCACCTTCACTTCTATGGAGGCTCTCATCCGCCTGCGGGAAAAAGACGGCACCCTCATAAGCCCCGCAGAATTCATCCCCCTGGCAGAAGAAACGGGCCATATTGCCCCCATCACATGGTTTGTGCTGGAGGAAGTGTGCGAGCTTCTGAAAAACCACGAAGAACTCTCCGATGTCAGCGTTTCTGTGAACGTGCCCATGGCCCAGCTTCTGGATAAGGGCTTCACCACCCGTCTCAACAGCATCGTGGATCGGGCAGGTATTTCTCACCGCCGCATCTGCATCGAATTTACCGAACGCGCCATTCTGGAGACCTTCGAGCAGACCCGGGACGTTATGTCCGCCCTCACTGCCGACGGTTACCGTTTCTATCTGGACGATTTCGGCGCCGGCTACTCCAATTTCAACTGTCTCTTCCACCTGCCCTTCCAGCTCATCAAGCTGGATGCCTGCCTTGTGCGGGGCCGCCAGGCGCAGCAGAATAACTATGCCACCGTCCGCACCCTGACCAAGCTCTTCCACGAAATGGGCTTCCGGGTCATCGCCGAAGGTGCGGAAACCACCGAAGAAGTGGAAATGCTCCGCTCCCACGGAGTGGACCGCGTGCAGGGCTATGCCCTCGCCCGCCCCATGCCGGAAGATAAGCTTCTGGAATTCTACAATTCTTTATAATTTCATCTCTCCCCCTTGCGGTCACACCGCAAGGGGGCTTTTTCGCAAATAATCCCTTTTTATAGGCATGCAGGTGCCCCGGTATTGCCTTTGCTCCCCAAAACAGCTATACTGTGATCATACCATGGTCTCCTTTGGAGACGGAAAGAAGGCCTTTTATGAAAAAAATTCTCGCCTTACTGCTGACGCTTGCTCTCTGCGTGGGCCTCATGCCCGCCGCATTGGCAGCACCTGTCACCGGAATCTATTTTTCGCTGGATGGCAACGGCGCCCCCACGGGCAACTGCGTCTCTCTTACCACCCGCACCCTCTCCACGCAGGACGGCAATAAAACCTTTACCGCCTACTGGGATCTAACCTACACGCAGAACCAGCCCTTTACTTTCTATTATTATGATACCAACGGCAGCGCAGGCGATACTCTGGCGCTCTCTTCCAGCAGAGCCAATACCGATGCCCAGCAGGCAGGCGGCTTCAATAACGTCACCTTCACCCCCATCGGCTCTGACGGCAAACTCTGGCAGGTGAGCTTCACCCCCACCCTCGCCAATGAGTTCAACATGGAATTCCGTCTGGAAGATGCCCAGGGCAACGGCCGCGACTTCCTTGCCTTCTTCCAGTGCAACGCGCCTGCTGAAGGCCTCTATTTTGATGCCGCAGGCGGCGAGCCCGCAGGCAATTGCATCTCCGTTACCCAGAACAACGATAATGTCTGGGGTTATTGGGGTCTTAGCTACACCTCCGGCACTCCCCTCGTTCTCTACCTCTATGCCCCCAACACTTCTTCCCTCTCTGTAAATAACGTGCCCTCCCGCGCGCAGGTAACTGCTTCTTCCGCAGGCAGCCATCTCTGGGAAATCACCGTCAGTGCGCCTCCCGCTTTCGGCAATCTGCAGTTTGACCTGGATTACGGTCATGGCAACATCCCC
Organism: Oscillospiraceae bacterium; assembly: GCA_045631305.1. Classification (GTDB taxonomy): domain Bacteria; phylum Bacillota; class Clostridia; order Oscillospirales; family Oscillospiraceae; genus JAZQUM01. Next base: position 3,264 of record JAZQUM010000087.1, read on the forward strand.
GTCCGCCTCAGCGACCAGTATGTGGATCCTTATGCAGAGGGCCTTTATTTCAGCGCCGCAAATAATGCCCCCGCAGGCCCCGTCACCGAAGGCTCCCCCAGCACCAACGGCCCCTGGGGCTACTGGAACATCCCCTACACCTCCGGCACCACCGCCACCATCTATTATTATAACTCCGCCGCCTCTTCCCTTACTGTGGACTGCCCCGGCCCCGTCACTGTCAACAGCCAGCCTCTTTCCCACGGCTTCTGGGAAGTGACCTTCACGGCCCCCCAGGGCTTTGGCAGTTTCGCGCTGGACTTCCGTCTGGATAACGGCAACAGCTTCCCCGTCTCCTTTGACGACCAGTATCAGCCCACTTACAGCGTCGGCCTTTACTACAAGACCCTGCAGAATGTGCAGGGCGGCAACCCCTATGTAGACCCCAACGAATTCTACTCCAACGCTCCCATTGTCATGGCGCCTTATTACGAGCGCTGGGATCTGGCCTTCTATTTCTATGACGGCACCGATTTCATCCCCGTGGACGTGAGCTTCTCCAACCTCACGGTGGACCCCGTCGGGGTGAATGGCCAGACGGGCTGGTACATGTTTGCCGCCTATGACTTCTGCCAAGGCAATATCTATTACCGCAGCGGTGCAAACACCTATTCCATCGATTACAGCACCTGTCTCCCCGAATACGCTTTCTACAGCAGCGATGTTCCCTCCGACGCAACCTTCCGCATGTATACCGTGGCAGAGGAAAATACCTCTACCGACCCCCGCTTTGCAGACTTTAAGTACACCAAGACCCTCACCTTCCTGCCTGCAGACCCCAACTGCTACTTCGGTCTCGGCCCCAACAGTGATGTGGAATTGGACATTTTCTGCTTCCAGCGCCAGTATCTTCCCAACGGCAACGAAACCAACGAAATCGTCTATAACGATTTTGACTACTCCTGGGAAGCAGGCAACACTTCCGTGGGCCGCGAGTATATCTCCCTCACCCTCTATACCAACGATTCCGATATCCTCTGCTGGCTGGAAGGCTACTGCCCCAGCAGCGACGGTCAGGGCTATGACTGGCTCTTCGGCGGCTATGTAAATGTGCTGGCCATGCGCAGTGAGGATGTCCCCTCCAACAACACCTCCCTCATTTTCCATGTCAACGATCAGGGCAGCTTCGCTTCCGCAAAGTTCCTGCCCCAGCATCTTTTCAGCGAGCTGGCCGCTCTGAATCAGGGTGTTACCCTTAGCGCCGAAAACTTCACCGGCAGCATCACGTTGGATGACGCCGTGGTTGACACCATTGCAGGCGCAACCGCTCCCGTTTCCTTCTCCGTGGCAGCCGATGCCGCAACCGCTGCAGAGCAGCAGCTCATCGATGCCGCCCTTGATAGCGACGATACCGTGGTGGACGTGGTAGACCTTTCCATGTGGTTCGGCGATACCTATCAGCATGAGCTGGGCGGTCAGGCCACCGTTTCCTACACTGCCGATGTGGCAGACGGCGCTTCCGTAACCGTCTATTATCTTACCGACAGCGGCGCGCTGGAAGAAATGCCCGCCTCTTATGAAAATGGCAGCATCGCCTTCACCACCAATCACTTCTCCAAGTTCGTTCTGGTAGAAGTCACCCCCGAGCCCACTGTAGCACCCACCGTTCTGGAAGCACCTGTGGCAGATCTTTGCCCCGTGTATGATGGCACCGAGCAGGATCTCATCCTCCCCGGCAGCGCCGAAAACGGCACCGTCCTCTATAGTCTGGATCAGCAGACCTGGACCGATACCGTTCCCACCGCCAAAAACGCAGGCACTTACACCATTTGGTGGAAGGTAGCAGGCGACAGCGGCTATTGTGACCTCATCCCCGATGAAGAACCCTTCACCGTCACGATAGAAAAGGCCTACCTGTACGTCGTGGGTAAGGATATTCTTTGCAAGGTGGGTGATCCCCTTCCCGATCTCACCTCTCCCGATGCCTATTTCTTTGAAGGTCTCGTAGAAGGCGACACTGCAGCCGCCGTCAGTGGCACCCCTGTGCTGATGTTCACCGAAGAAGTGAATATGAACGAAGAAGGCTACTACTTCTTCGAAATCAATACCGATGGCATGAGCTCCAGCAACTACGATATTTATCCCGGCGCAGGCTCTCTGCAGATCAAGAAGTGCGTTCATAGCTTTGTTGATTTCACCCTTGGCACTGTCAACAGTGAAAATGACAGCATCTTCGCCAAGTGCGCCAACAGCTGCGCCGAATACGCCATCCCCGCTGCCGTTGCAACGCTGCTCGCCCCCGATTCCGCTGTTTATGAGCAGGGTCTCTGGCACACCGCAGCTCTGGTTTGTAACGATCAGTTTGATCCCGGCGAAATCTCTTACAGCGCAGACCCCTGTGATGCAGGCACTTACACCGCCTCCATTTGCTCTGGTGATCTCACCGCTTCTGTAACTTACGCCGTTACCAAGCGCCCCCTCACCGTCACCGCAGAGGATAAGAGCATTACCGCCGGCGACAATGCCCCTGCATATACCTTCACCGTCACCGGTTGGGATCAGAACCACGATGACGAAAATGAATTTGACCACCATGTCAGCGCAACCGCCGTTTGCAGCGGCAACCTGGCACTGGCAGGCACCTATGCCATCACCTTTGCTGACGGCGTGAAGGTTGTAGATTATGAAGGCAACGACGTTACCCATAACTATGCCATCACCACCGTAAATGGCACGCTGACGGTGAATCCCTCCACTCCCGCAAATCCCCCCGCTCCTGTT
>JAZQUM010000088.1:0-4556 GCA_045631305.1 Oscillospiraceae bacterium
GTGAGAATTTCACCAGTTCTGCCGTGATCAATGATGATGTGCTGCGGGCCATTGAGGAGTGCAACGACCTGGCGCCGCTCCACAACCCCGCAAACCTTATTGGCGTTCGTTCCTGCCAGGAAATTATGCCCGGCGTGCCCATGGTGGCTGTGTTTGACACCGCTTTCCACCAGACCATGCCCAAGAAGGCTTATATGTACGGTATTCCCTATGAATATTATGAAAAGTACAAGGTAAGACGCTACGGGTTCCACGGCACCAGCCACGATTTTGTTTCCCAGCGCGCTGCGGAAATTCTGGGTAAGGACCGTAAGGATTTGAAGATCATCGTTTGCCATCTGGGTAACGGTGCTTCCATCTCTGCTGTGAAACACGGTGAATCTGTGGATATCTCCATGGGCCTTACTCCTCTGGAAGGCCTTATCATGGGTACCCGCAGCGGTGACCTTGATCCTGCTATTGTTTCCTTCATCGCAGAAAAGGAAGGTCTGACGGCATCCCAGGTGGTGGATATCCTCAACAAGAAGTCCGGTGTTCTGGGCCTCTCCGGCGGCCTTTCCAACGACTTCCGCGACTTGGTGCAGGCAGGTGCTGCGGGCAACGAAGTGGCACAGGGCGCGCTGGATGCCTATGCTTATCGCGTGGGCAAATATATCGGCGCTTATGCTGCTGCTATGCAGGGTGTTGACGTTATCGCTTTCACCGCTGGTGCAGGCGAAAACAACGCTGAAGTTCGCGCTATGATCGGCGAATACATTGGATTCCTGGGTACCAATATCGATGCTGAGCGCAACAAGATTCGTGGCGAAGAAGTTATCCTTTCCGATGAAGGTGCCAAGGTTGTGACCATGGTGGTGCCTACTAACGAAGAGCTGGCTATTGCAAGAGAAACCGCCCGTCTGGTATAACAACAAAGAATTTAGACTAAATTGACAGAGGCATTTATTGCCTCTGTCAATTTTTTTGAAGCTGTGTTATAATGAGGCTGGCAAAGTCAAATTTATGACTGAAAGAGGTTTGGTTATGAAAATTCATACCCGCGAAATGCCCTACGAAGAAGTGCTGAAACTCCCCCGTCTCCGGCATAAGACCCCTATGAAGCCCCAAATGTGGCTGGCCACCATTGTCTATATTGTCTGCGGATTTACGCTGCGGAACATCAACTTCAGCTACACCACTGAGCGTATGGAGTTGGTGAAAGACCAGCCCTGTCTCATTTTGATGAACCACTCCAGCTTCACGGATATGAAACTGGCATACGGCATTTTTTATCCTCAGAAGCTTGGTATCGTCACCTCTGTAGATGCCATGAGCGGTATTTTGGGTAAGCTCATGCGCCTTATTGGCTGCACGCCTACCCGTAAATATGTCACAGACCTTACCCTCATCAAGGATATTGACTACATGCTGAAAGAAAACAAGACCAGCGTGCTGATGTATCCTGAAGCGGGCTATTCTTTTGACGGTTGTGCCACCACGATGCCTAAAAAGCTGGGCATTTTAATGAAACGACTCGGTGTGCCTGTGGTCACCGTCATCACGCAGGGCGCTTTCCACCGCGATCCGCTTTATAACATGCTGCAGATCCGCAAGGTGAAGGTCAGTGCCCATGTCAAGTGCATCGCCACGGCAGAAGAAGTGAAGGAAAAGTCGGTGGAAGAACTGGACGCGCTGCTGGCAGAAGCCTTTTCCTTTGATAATTTTGCGTGGCAGAGAGATAATAAGATCTCCATTGATGAGCCTTTCCGCGCAGACGGGCTTCACAGAATCCTTTATAAATGCCCCTGCTGCGGTGCGGAAAACAAAATGGAGGGCAAGGGAATCCATCTTACCTGCCATGCCTGCCAAAAGAAGTGGCTTATGGATGAATACGGCCAAATGGAAGCTCTTGACGGAAATACAGAGTACCCCCATATTCCCGATTGGTACAAGTGGCAGCGTGAATGCGTCCGAGAAGAGTTGGAAAATGGAACGTATCTTTTGGATACCGAAGTGGATATTGCCATTCAGGTGAATCTCAACGGTGTCTGCAAAATCGGTAGTGGCCGCTTGACCCATTCTTTGGATGGGTTCCGGCTGGTGGGTGCCGGCGGAAAACTGGATTACAAGCAGCCGCCCACATTTTCTCACACCCTTTATGCAGATTATTACTGGTATGAAATCGCCGATGTTATCGGTATCGGCGATAATGAGTTCTCCTATTTCTGCTTCCCTAAGGGGGATGTGTCTGTTACTAAGGCGCGCTTGGCAACGGAAGAACTCTATAAGATGAAGAAATTGCGCAAAAAAGTTTAATGATTTATGATAGGAAAGAGGTAACTGCTATGGATGAAAATAAGATCACGCTGGAATTTGACGACGGCGACGTGCTGGAATTTGAAATTATGGGCACCTTCGATGTAAACGGTGTGGAATATATTGCTCTTCTGGAATCGGAAACTGAGGAATATTATCTCTACCGCTACACCCTCAACGGCGACGATTTCGAACTGGGTGATATCCCCGAAGAAGAGTTCGATACCGTCAGCGAAGCTTTCGATGAGCTGATGGCAAACCTGGAAGCTGCAGAAGAATAAGAAAAAGAGCAATGCCGCAGGCATTGCTCTTTTTTATTTACTTGTTGCCCAGCTGCCAGAAAGCAACGGCGCTGGCGGCGGCCACGTTCAGGGAGTCTACCCCGTGGCTCATGGGGATCTTCACCGTGTAGTCGCACTCGGAAATGGTGGTTTCGGCAAGGCCGTCACCTTCCGTGCCCAGAATGATGGCCAGCTTTTCCTCTGCCATAAGGGCGGGGTCATCAATGGAAACGGAATCGTCACAAAGGGCCATAGCAGCGGTTTTAAAGCCCATGGCGCGGAGACGCTCCATGCCTTTGTCGGGCCAGTCTGCTACCTCTTCGCCAATATACGTCCAGGGTACCTGGAATACCGTTCCCATGCTGACACGGGCGCTGCGGCGGTAGAGAGGGTTGCTGCAGGCGGGAGTGAGAAGCACGGCATCCATATTCAAAGCCGCGGCAGAGCGGAAAATGGCACCCACGTTGGTGGGGTTCATGACGTTTTCCAAAATGGCAATGCGGCGGGCCTTGGCGCAGATATCCTCCACCGTGGGAAGCGCCACGCGGCGCATGGCGCAAAGCATGCCGCGGGTCAGCTGATAGCCCGTGAGCTTGGTGAGAAGGTCAAATTCCGCGGTATAGACAGGGATGTCGCCGCAGCGGGCAATAACATCCTTGGCTTGGTTTTCAATATGGCGGCGCTCACAAAGGAAAGAGACGGGGGTGTAGCCCGCGTCCAGCGCGCGGCCGATAACAAGGGGGCTTTCGGCAATAAAAAGACCGTCCTTCAGGCAGTGGCGGTTCAAAAGCTGCGCTTCGGTGAGGCGGGCATAAACGTCCAGCTCAGGCGCTTCAAAATCGGTGATCTCAATAATGTTGGCCATAATAGCCTCCTTGGGAAGATTCTTTGCTCATTATAAAATAGCGGGGGAGAGATGTCAAATGCCTTGGCGGTATGATATAATCAATAAAAATCAGCAGGGAGGTGTGGGTTGATGATACAAAAACCAAAGGAACGCTCTCGCCTTCGAGTGAAACTAGGAAAAGCGTATTACGGCACCTTGCGGAAAATGTTATGGCTGACAAAACGGCGGGAATTTGCCAAAACGCGGCAGAAGACCCCGCTGGATCATTGCTATGCCGCCCACAAAACACCCCTGCGCCGCAAACTCAAGGATGTGGATATGTGGATGCAGGAGAATAAAATTACCAATTTGCGCCTTGCAGCTCAAAAGCTGGATGGGATTTTGCTGCAGCCCGGAGAAACTTTCAGCTACTGGAGGCTCATCGGCGCTCCTGTGGCAAGGAAAGGCTATCTCCCCGGAATGATCCTGCGGAACGGCAGACTGGAAGCGGGTGTTGGCGGCGGACTTTGCCAAATGTCCAATCTCATTTTCTATATGGCCCTCCATACTCCGCTGACAATTGTGGAGCGGCACCGCCACGGATATGATGTGTTCCCTGATGCCGATAGAAAGCAGCCCTTTGGCAGCGGCGCCACCTGTTCTTATCCTCATTGCGATCTTATGCTTCGTAACGATACGGAAGATACCTATCAGCTGTGGGTAACGGTGGGGGAGGAATATCTTGAAGGGCAGTGGCGCATTTCGTCCCCGCCCCAATGCCGCTATGAGATCGAGGAGCGAAACCACGAAATGCGGGGGGAATACTGGGGCGGCTACACCCGTCACAATGAAATATGGCAAAAGGAGTTTGACCTTGCAGGGAACTTGCTGCAAGAGCGCCTTGCGGTAAAAAACAGTGCCGTTATGATGTATTCTCCTTTTCTGGAAAAAGGGAAATAAAAACACCCACCGCCATTGGTGGGTGTTTTCTTTTTTACATCAGGCCTTCCATACCTTCGTAGATAGCGTGGATGGCTTTCTTATAGTCTTCGCCGTGAACGCCGATGATGATATTGAGTTCGCTGGAACCCTGATCGATCATGCGAACGTTGACATCTGCCTTGGCAACGGCACCAAACACGCGGGCAGCGGTG
>JAZQUM010000089.1:0-20099 GCA_045631305.1 Oscillospiraceae bacterium
GAGTTGTTATCAGGTCTGTCTTCCTAAGACCGCTTGGCCTCCGACTTCTGCGTAACCCAGAGAAATGGTGGAATAGCCGCCGAAGAGGAGCTTGTCGATGGGTTCACCCTTTTCCAAACGTGCGCAGGCGCCGTGCTGCCAAAGGATGGGAGCAGCATCGGACAGAGTGCCTTTCAGGCGCTCGTGACGGCACATCAGTGCTTCATGGCAGAGTTCCAGGCGTTCATCAAAGATCTTCCAGAACTTATCGATATTACCGCCGGAGGAGAGAGCCACGTCAGGCAGGTTGATGGTGACAACGCCCTGGTTGAAGCGGCCGTAATACTTGGGCTGGTTGGTTTCGGGATCTACATAGGGGGTAAGGAAGGAGCGGCAACCCATGCAGGTGTAGCAATGGCCGTCACCGTTCTTGTCCACTTTCAATTCCAGCATCTTCTTTTCGCTGATGTAGTCGGGAACCATGCGCTTTGCGGTGCACTTGGCAGCAAGGCGGGTCAGATAATAATAGGGAGAATTTTCGTAGATATTTTCTTCTTCCAGCACGTAGATGAGCTTGGGGAATGCGGGAGTAACCCAAACGCCCTGCTCGTTCTTTACACCCTGATAGCGCTGGGTGAGCACTTCTTCAATGATGAGGGCAAGGTCGTGCTTTTCCTGTTCGTTTCTGGCTTCACCCAGATACATGAACACGGTGACGAAGGGAGCCTGACCGTTGGTGGTCAGCAGAGTTACTACCTGATACTGGATAGTCTGCACGCCGCGGCGGATCTCTTCGCGCAGGCGCTGTTCCACGATGTCGCTGAGCTTTTCGGCGGTGGTTTCCACACCCAGAGCGCTCAGTTCATCCTGCACGGCCTTGCGGAGCTTGCGGCGGCTCACATCAACAAAGGGAGCCAGATGCGCAAGGGAGATGGACTGGCCACCGTACTGGTTGGATGCAACCTGAGCTACGATCTGGGTGGCGATGTTGCAGGCGGTGGCAAAGCTGTGGGGGCGCTCAATGAGAGTGCCGGTGATAACGGTGCCGTTCTGCAGCATGTCTTCCAGGTTCACCAGGTCGCAGTTGTGCATGTGCTGAGCGAAATAGTCGGAATCGTGGAAGTGAATGATACCGTCGTTATGTGCGTCTACAATGTGGCGGGGCAGAAGGATGCGGTTGGTGATATCGCGGGAAACTTCGCCTGCCATATAGTCGCGCTGGGTGGAGTTCACCACGGGGTTCTTGTTGGAGTTTTCCTGCTTGGCCTCTTCGTTGTTGCATTCGATGAGGCTGAGGATCTTATCGTCAGTGGTGTTGGACTGACGCACCAGGGTACGGGTGTAGCGATAGGTGATGTAGCGCTTGGCCACTTCATAGGCGCCGTGTGCCATGATGTGGGTTTCCACCAGGTCCTGAATTTCTTCTACGGTGGGGGCGCGGTTCATCTTCTGGCAGGCAAGCTCCACAGACTCACTGAGGCGGCGGATCTGCACGGGGGTCATGCGCTCAGCTTCGTCCACCACTTCGTTTGCCTTGGTGATGGCGATGATAATTTTAGTAATGTCAAATTCAACTTCTGAGCCGTTTCTCTTAATGATCTTCACGGTGCTTTCTCCTTATCTATGTCCATTTTTCTTTGATCTATCTATGTTTGTGGGTTTCCGCCTAAGCCGGATAAAATCTCATTCTATATCCAGTATACTACATATTGTGGGTTAGTCAAGGGGAAAGTCTGCATATCTTGCGATTTTGCAAAATATTGCAACCCTATATATTGTGCTTGACAGAATAAGCCCGTAAGCATTGAAAAGCCTTGCTTTTGGGGAGAATTTTCAAAGAAATTTCTCTTTTTTTGAGGTAGTTATTGCGAAATTGGCAGCAGTTGGGTATTCTATAGCTAACAACAATTTGTGTGGGGAATCCCTGCAAGGAGAATTGCTTATGAAAAAGAACTTCCGCCGGATCGTTTCTCTCCTGTTGGCATTGGTAATGGCTATGAGCCTCGCCGTTTCCGCCTCCGCTGCGGAACTGAGAATGAACAGCCTTGCCGCCTATGGGGAAAAGGATATTGTCATTACATCCGAGAGCATCACCGAAGAGGCGCAGCCTACAGAAGTTGTGCCCAACGGGGATTTGAGGACCTATACCTGCACGGCTCCCGTGACGGTGGTCAACACCTACGTACCCACCGCGGAGCGGCCCTATTCTCTTTTCGGTGTGTTTCCGCTTTATTATGACAGCGCTTACGGAAAATATTTCACTTTCGATGACGATGATTTCCTGGGTGATGGCTTCACCTGCACCATTACCGAACCCGGTGTGTATGCGGTGAGCTACATTGCCGAAAGTGCAAATGTTGGCGATATCATCGTGCTGCGTGTGGTATCCAACGAGGCTGCCTCTGTTGCGCCCGGTCTTTTGAATTTCAAAAAGGTGAATAGCTACCGGGCAGGCATGTACAATGATATGTACACCCAGCACACCTTCACCGAAAATGTGCAGACCGGCTATGAGTTGGGCATTATGCAGGGCTACGGCAACCGCTTTGGTATTAACGACAACATTACCCGCTTAGCAACCATCATCATCGCCTGCCGCATCAACTGCATCTACACCTACGGCAGCAACAACATTGATGCTACCTATTCCGGCACCACCCAGGAAAGATACCTTGCCTATGCCAAAGATCATGGCATTCTCTGCGACTTTGGCGATGTTTCCAAAAATGCCACCCGCGCGGAATTTGCGGCCATCCTCTCCAGCGCCTTCCCCGATGAAGCGCTGCCTGCCATGAACACGGTTGTGGATGACGCTATCCCAGATGTGACCATGGACATGAATTATGCCAAAGAGATCTACCGCCTCTATTGCGCAGGTATTCTCAACGGCTCCGATGCACAGGGTACCTTCTATCCCTCCTCTTACATCACCCGCGGCGCGGCCTGCGCCATTGCCACCCGTATGTGCGACGTGAGCCTGCGCAAAAGCGTGAGTCTCACAGTTGGCCGCACTGACCGTCTTAAAATTTCTGCAAACGAAATACTCAACAAAATGGGCAACGGCTCTAATTATATGGCTGAGTCCATCAAAAATATGTTTGCTGTGATGGATACGGGTGCCACCGCGGCATATATGAAGTCCTGCTATGACTATTGGACCAAGGGCGTGCAGTATTATAAAGATATTCTGACCCTTTGCGGCAGCTATCCCGAATTTGCCGAGGTCAAGAAGATGACAACCGAGATCGTTTCCATTTTGCAGGAAGTGGAAAAGAGCGGCTACACATACAAAAAGCGGGGCTTCTGGTACGTGGCATACGATGCCTATATGGCCTGTGCTGATTTGCGCTACGAAGCGGCTGCTTATATGGATATCGTCTGGGCTGAGATTACAAAATAAAGAAAGGAACTTTGATTATGAAAAAAACTTTCCGCCGTCTCGTGTCCCTCGTGCTGGCGCTGGTGATGGCCATGAGCCTCGCCGTTTCCGCCTCCGCTGCTGAAGTAACTTTTGATCTTCTGGTAGATTACGGCAATGACCCTACTACCGTTTCCGCTTCTTCCATCACTAAGACAAGCTACACCACCAATGTAGTAAATTACGGTTCCACTACAACATACATCTGTACCGCACCCGTCACTATTACCAGTGCCGAGAAAAACTACTGCGGCTTATTTGAACTCAATACTAAAGTTGCTTCTCACATGCCCTGCGAGTTCACCGATAATCTCTGGGCTGTCAACGGAACTCATGTCATTACCGAGCCCGGCTCCTACATCCTTGTGGATGAACCTCTCATGGGTGCTCCCATTAAGATGACCGCAGTGCTGGTGGTGGTAGAACGCCCTGCCGCTCCTGCTGAACCCGGGCTTCACAACTTCAAGAAGGTCAATACCTACACCGAAGGCCAGTATTCCGATGTGCCTTCTACCCACACCTTCAGCGAAAATGCCAAAGCTGCTTATGAATTTGATATCATGCAGGGCTACGGTTCCACTTTCGGTGTAGGCAATAACATTACCCGCCTTGCTTCCATCATCATTGCCTGCCGCCTCAACTGCATCTACCATGAAGGTGCCAATAACATTGATGAAAGATATTCCGGCACCACCCAGCAAAAGTATATGGCTTATGCCAAGGATTTCGGCATTCTCTGCGATTTTGACGATGTTTCCAAGAATGCCACCCGCGCCGAGTTTGCTGCCATTCTCGCAAGCGCTCTTCCTGAAGAGGCCCTTTCTGCCATCAATAATGTAGAAGATGACGCGATTCCCGATGTGGGCATGGGCATGAAATATGCCGATGACATCTACCGCCTCTACCGCGCAGGCATCCTCAACGGCTCCGATGCCAAGGGAACTTTCTACCCCAATTCTTACATCACCCGCGGTGCTGCCTGTGCCATTGCTACCCGCATGTGTGATGCAGCGCTGCGCAAGAGCGTGAATCTCACAAAGATTGAAGCCGAGACCAACCCCGATGGCAGTCTCACCATTTATGAAGGCAAGCCCTCTCCCCGCCTTGCCAGAGCCGGAGACACCTTTGTGAAGGCAGACGGCACCAAGGTTATTCTGAAAGTTGGCCCCCATGGCATTGTTGGGGAAGGTCAGGGCGTTGCCCCCGATAAGAACCTGAAAATGGAAAATGTGTGGTGGACAGGCAACAGACTTAACTTCTGGGCAAGCGAAGTGGGCAACCTGACAGATGCCTTTGGGAACACTTTGCAAAACCAGCACTACTATGTGAATTTCACAACCGGCGAAGGCCACTGGGGTAAGGAATGGAATGTAATTCGTGCTGATTATCCGGCCCCCAGAGCAAATGGAACTTATGATGGACAGATAAGTACAGATCCCTATAAATTATATGTTTGGTACGGAGTAGTCGGTTGGATTTCTAATAACCAGTAATTATCATTCCTGAATTTCTAAAGAAGCCGGAGGGAAATCTCCTCCGGCTTCTTTTTTTGCTTTGCGGGCGGTTTAGAAAAATGGCGGAAAAGGTTGATTATAGCGCAGTGGGTTTGGTATAATTCAAAAGAATTCCCATACCCGGAGAGACAAAACATGAGTCAGTGGACAGAAGATAAATATAACCTCACAGCGGAAGAGCAGGAAGTGCTGCGCAGAAGATCGGCCCAGCGTCGCGCCGAGAGAAAAAAAGCCTATCGACGCCGTCAGAGAAGATTTTTTATGTCCGTTGCGCTGGTGCTGGCGGCAATTATTTTGCTGTTGGTGCTGATTTTAGGCGGCGGACGCGGTGGAAAGGAAGATACCGGCACAGAAGATGAAATCGTGCCCGAAGTTCCCGTTTTGGAGGAAGAACCCGAACTGCCTGCTGTTCCCACTGCTGCGGGAGACAGTGTGCTTTTGGGCGATGAGATCAACAGTGCTTATGCCATTGTGGTAGAGCGGGAAACGGGAAAGATCGTGGCAAGTAAGAACCCTACGGCTACCATTTATCCTGCATCTATGACCAAGGTACTTGCCCTGATCGTTGCGGTGGAAGAAATTGAAGATCTGGATGAAGAATTTACCATGAAGGCCGAGATCATTGACCCGGTGTACCGTCAGGGGGCTACCACCACGGGTATCAAATCCGGTGAATCGATTCCTTTGAGAGATCTGCTTTATGCCATGATTCTGCCTTCCGGTGCGGATGCGGCAGATGCGCTGGCCATTGCTGCCTGCGGCAGCACGGAAGCGTTTGTGGCCAAAATGAATGAAAAGGCAGCGGAACTGGGACTTTCCGAATCGGCACACTTTGCCAATGCCAACGGGCTGCATGATGTAAACCAGTATTGCTCCGTGCGGGATATGGCGATGATTTTTGAGTATGCCATGCGGGAAGAAACCTGCCGCGATATACTCTCTACCATGTATTTCACCACTACACCCACAGAGCAGCACCCTGAAGGTGTGTCTTACACCAATCTTTATCTTTACCGCATCGAGGGTCGCGAGATGAACGGTGCCACGGTGATTGCCGGCAAAACCGGCTATGTGGCAGCTTCCGGCAGCTGCATTGCAAGCTGCGGCGCAGCAGCCGATGGCAGCGAATACATCGTGGTCACGGCAGATGCTTCCGGCAGCTGGAAGGCGATCTATGACCACATTGATATTTACGGTACTTATGCAAAATAAAAAGAAACAGCGAACCGACAGGTTCGCTGTTTTTTTATGCTTTGTGTTCTTCTTTGCTGATTTTTCTCCACTTGTATAATCCGTAGGAGTTGCTGCCAAGGAACAGCAGGTTCTGCACCACATACAGCGCGTTGCCCAGATCGTTTTTGCCGGCGATGACCCACAAAATGATGAGGAAGGTGTTGCTGCCCAGAAACAGATACCATTGCTCTTTCATGCGCCGCGAACCAAGGCAGTTGGCGCCCAGCACAAAGAGGGTGGAGCAGGCATTGATAAAAGGAAGCTCAGAGCCGATGGCCTTGAGGATATAACCGTAAACTATGATCACCACCACAAGGGCGCTGCCGAAAAGGAGGGCGAGCTTGGGCGTGATGGAAAAAACGTCGCCCTTGGCGGAAGATTTCTTCTTGCGGCTGGGGATAAACCAGCGGAAAATGCAGTAAATGAAGAGGGGGGTAAGGATAAAGAAATTGTAAAGGAATTCTCCGTAATAGCGCTGCCCCAAGGCAACGAAACTGTAAGTCACCGCAGCGATAACAGCAAAGACATAGCTGATCTTGAAACTCATGGCATTGAGAAGATTGCCCGTCATAGCCATCGTGGCGCTGATCAGCACAAGGGCGGAAGACTTGAAGAGAATGCCGCAGGTAAGCATCGTTAGAATACAGAATACGGAATAAAGGATCTCAAATTTCAGATATTTTTTCAGATTCATCATAACCACCTGCTCAAAGGGGGAGCGATAGCAAAAGGCTGCAAAGGGATTCTACGGAAAAAGCTTGCGTCAGAGCGAGGTTGCGGAGAGCGGCGATATTTTCTTCGCAATGCTCCGTTTCACGGGAGAAAAGATGCGTGTGGTCTGCCTGCAGGGCATCGGTGAGATTTTCGGTGCAGCTGTCCCACAATAAGAGAAGAGCAAGGCCGGATATGCCCCATTGCATTCGCCAGAGAAGCTCGCGGTCAAAAACGGCCTTGAGGAAATAGCGGAAGACCCAGTAAACCAGATAATTTTCATAACCGTGGTCTTTGCCGAATGTTTTGCCGAATATGCTGTGGGAAAGAGCTGCCAGGGTTTCTTCCCAGCGGGGGGTCAAAATTTCCAAAGAGCGGTAAGATTTTATGATAGTCGGCATTTTACCGATGCTGCCCTCTTTGCGGCACTTTTTCAAAGCGCGGGCGCAGGTTTTCTCCTGCAAAAAGTCTGCAGCAAGGGGGAGAATATCACCAATGTGGCGGCGGTCCATCAGGCGCTGGATGCGGCGGGCGAAGGTGAGGAGCAGCGCGCTGCGCTCAGAGATGGAATAGCTGCGGTTTTGAACAATGGCAAACGCTGTTTTGCGGGCAGTGAAAAGGGAGAAGTAGAGCCGACCGTCCAGATCTGCATCCAAATCCGGGGTGTCTTCGATATTTGTAACGGGGAAAGTGATGGGCTCTGTATGAGCCATTACCAAGCGGGCAACTTCGGGGCAGGAGAGACCAAGCCCCATTTCCCGCCGGTCGCCGAATTCTTCTATGTGGCGGGGATAGAGGGCGCAGGTGCGGCAGAGATTTTCTTCCCCGATGGAAGCGTGGATCTCGCAGAGCCTGTTTTCCCGCAGGAAGGGGCAGCGGCCGTTTTGCAGACGGAAAATGTGGTCTTCTCCGTCGTGGTGGAGACAGGTGCGGAGCTTTTCTCCGATGGGTGCGGTGCAGGCCCTGTAGCGCAGGGCGGTATCCTCATCCACCACCACTTCCCATGCCTCGCAGCAGGTGTCTTCGCACTTGTCAGCGATGCAGGTGAAGGAATTATAATAGTCAGGTGTGCAAAGCCGCATAAAGATGCCTCCCGTAAACTGTTTTTATCATTATAGTCCCAAAGCAAAGAGGTGGCAAGGTTATGAAGAGAGAATAATTTTGCGGCAAAAGGTAGGCAAAAAGGGAAAAGAGTGGTATAATTGATAAGATTAAAGAAAACTCGCTGAAGCGGCAGGAGTTGTGCGATGCAGAAATGGAAAGATTTTAAAGCCAGTCTTTTCTTCTCTCCCGAAACGGAGCTGGCGGTGGATTGGGCCGGTATGGAACTGGAAGAGGAATATATTCAGGGCATGGAGCCTCAGATCACCACCGCGCTGGATGGAATGGAAGCGCTGGAGCACGGATCTATTGCCAATCCCGATGAAGAACGCATGGTGGGCCATTACTGGCTGCGTGCAAGCCATCTTGCTCCCACGGCAGAGATCGCTGCTATGATCGATGCATGCGTAGACAAGGTGGAAGCCTTTGCCGCTGCAGTGCATAGCGGTGAGCTCCTTTCCCAGCGTGGCGAAAAGTTCCGCAATTTGATCGTTGCAGGTATTGGCGGCAGCAGTCTGGGGCCTGTGTTTGTTTCCCGCGCGCTTTATACTGCAGGCGACAAAATGCGTCTTTATTCTCTGGATAATACCGATCCCGACGGCATCGACCGTGTGTTTGCCGAAGTGGTGGATGAAATGGACGAGACCATGATGCTGGTCATCTCCAAAAGCGGCTCCACCATTGAAACGAGAAACTGTATGGTGGAAGCGCAGAAGGTTTATGAGCGCTTCGACCTTGATTTTGCCCGTCATGCCGTTTGTGTAACGGCGGAAGGCAGCAAGCTGGATGAAACCGCCAAAGCTGAGGGCTGGCTCTGCCGTTTCCCCATGTGGGATTGGGTAGGCGGTCGCACCTCCGTGACTTCTGCAGTGGGCCTTTTGCCTCTTGCGCTGCAGGGTGTGGATATCCGCGCGCTGCTCAAGGGCGCTGCAGATTGCGATGCCCTTTCCCGCCGCCGCGAAGTGACAAAGAACCCCGCGCTGATGACGGCACTTTGCTGGTACCGCTGTACCGGCGGTATGGGCGGCAGCACACAGGTGGTGCTTCCTTACAAGGATTCCTTGGATCTTCTTACCAAGTACTTGCAGCAGCTGGTAATGGAATCTTTGGGTAAGGAACTGGATATGGACGGCAACACCGTGAACCAGGGCTTGATCGTTATGGGCAACAAGGGTACCAGCGACCAGCATTCCTATGCCCAGCAGCTGCTCTGCGGCCCTGATAACGTGTTTGTTACCTTTGTGCAGGTGCTGAAAGACCATAACGGCGAGTCTACTGTCGTAGGTGCGGAAAGTACCAGCGGTGACTATCTTAATGCTTTTATGCTGGGGGTAAAGAAAACGCTGGAAGAATTTGGTCGCCGCACCATGGTGGTGACTATTCCCGAAGTTACTGCCTATCACATGGGCCAGCTGATTGCTCTTTATGAGCGTGTGGTAGGGCTGTATGCCCTCTTTATCGGCGTGAATGCCTATCATCAGCCTGCGGTGGAAGCAGGTAAGCGGGCAGCCAACCACATGATCGAAGTGAAAAACGCTCTCCTGCGTGAGATCACCCAGCGTGGCGGCCGCCGCACGGCGTACCACCTTTCTGCTGTGGTGGGCGAGCCTGCGGAAGATGTGTTCCGCCTTTTGGTACATATGGCTGCCAATGATAAGCGCATTGGCATGGAGCGAAAAGATCCTTATTGCGACAGCGTTTTTTACGCCGCTGAATAAAAAGAGAACACGGCAGCCGGAAAGACTGCCGTGTTTTTTCTGTAAGAAGTCAGGAGTTGAAACTTATGGAACAAAATAAGAAAAATCTCTTGAAAAGAAAATTATGGGTCTTGTTGTTTGCGGCTGTGATGGTGTTTTTTGTTTCCTGCGGGGTGCAAAACAACGGTGAAGAAATTGTAGATGCTGAAGTGGAAGCTCCGGAAATTTTGCCTGAACCGGAACCCACCCTTGCGGAAAAGACTTTGGAAAGCATGTCCCTCCATGAAAAGATCTGCCAGCTTTTTATTGTTTTCCCGCAAAGTATTGCAGGAGAAACGGAAAAGCTGGCGGCGGGGGAGGCGACCTGTGCGGCATTGGAAGCATATCCTGTGGGCGGGTTTATTTACGATAAGACCCACATGCAGAGCCGTGAGCAGATCACTGCTATGTTGGAAACCACCCAAACCTATGCAAGGATTCCTATGATCTTTACCTGCGATGAAGAAGGCGGGCGGGTGAATCGCCTGATGAGCACTGTGGGCACTACATGGATTGACCCTATGCTGGATTATAAAGAAGCGGGCAGGGAAAAAGCGGCACAAAATGCGCGGATTATTGCGCAGGATATGGTTTCCTGTGGATTTAATACCAATTTGGCCCCCGTGGCAGACGTGTGGTCCAACCCCGATAATACCGTTATCGGCGACCGCGCTTACAGTGATGACTTTGCCGAGGCTGCAGAATTGGTGGCTTCCGCGGTGACGGGATTCCATGAAGGCGGTGTTGCCTGCACGCTGAAGCACTTTCCGGGGCATGGCGATACTTCTTCCGACAGTCATTACGGCGCGGTGTATGTTTATAAATCCATGGAAGAGATCCGCCGGGAAGAACTGCTGCCTTTCAAGGCGGGCATTGCTGCTGGGGCGGATGCGGTGATGATGGGGCATCTTATTGTAACCGATGTGGATGAAAATGAGCCTGCTGTATTTTCCTATGAAATGGTAACGGAGATTCTCCGCGGGGAACTGGGCTTTACTGGCGTTGTGATGACGGATTCGCTGCAAATGCAGGCGATGACGGACCATTATTCTGCAGGAGAGACGGCTGTGCGGGCAGTAAAAGCGGGGGTGGATATGCTTCTTTGCCCCGCAGATGTGGAAAACGCTGTGGCAGCGCTGGCGCAGGCTGTGGAAAACGGGGAGATCACAGAGGCGCGTATTGATGAAAGTGTGCTTCGTATTTTGGCGTTGAAAGAAAACCGCGGTATTCTTACCGAATCATGAAGAAAAGAGTCCTGCCAAAAGGTTGCAGGACTCTTTTTTGCGTGCAAAAATGTGTAAGATGGGCGGTTTTATAAGGGTGTGGAGGGGCTTTTCTTGATTTCCGTAAAAGGGAGTGCTATGTTAGTTAAGCAAAGAAAGGAAGTGTCTCTTATTATGAGTACTGTAAAATCTGCATCCTGGCGCACCAATAAATGGATCCGCGCTGCTATTCCCGCTCTGCTGCTGCACTGCAGTATCGGTACTGTTTACTGCTGGTCCATCTTTAGCCAGGAAATTGCCGATTATATCGGTTTTTCCAAGGGTGCTACGGAATGGGCATTCAGCCTTGCTATCTTCTTCCTGGGTATGTCTGCAGCATTCCTGGGCAACGTGGTAGAAAAGGATATTCATAAGTCTTCTCTCATCGCAGCCATCTGCTTTGCTGCCGGTATGGCAGGCACCGGTGGATGCATCTACTACGGCGGTATGAATAAGGGCAGCGTGCTGGCTCTGGTTGGCATTTATGTTTGCTACGGTTTCATCATGGGTGTCGGCCTTGGTACCGGTTACCTCTCTCCCGTTAAGACCTTGATGCTGTGGTTCAAGGACCGCAAGGGCCTTGCCACCGGCCTTGCCGTTGCAGGCTTCGGCGCTGCCAAGGCTATCGCCAGCCCCATCATGCAGTGGATGCTGGAAAACCTGGGCGAAGGCGGCATCTACAAGATGTTCATCATCCTGGCCGGCGTTTATTTCGTGATGATGTTTGTGGGCCATCTGCTGCTGAAGAAGCCCGATGATTGGCATGAACCTCAGGGCGGCGAAGATAAGCCCAGCATCATGGCTGTTATCAAGACCCGTCCCATCACCAACTACATCGGCATCTGGCTCATGTTCTATATCAACATCACCTGCGGCCTTGCACTCCTCTCTCAGGAAAAGGCCATCGTGAAGTGCCTGGGCCTTGCTTCCGTTGTTGGTATCGTTTCTACCGTTTCCGCTATTTTCAATGCAGGCGGCCGTCTGGCTTTCTCTGCATGGGCAGATAAGCTGAAGGACAGAAACACTATCTATAAGCTGATCTTCGTGATTTCCATCGTGCTCACCGCTCTTGTTATCGTTACCGGCGGCATTGCCAACGGTGCAGGCAACGGCGTTCTCATCGCTCTGGTACTGGCTCTCATTATGATGGTCAACGCAGGCTACGGCGGCGGCTTCTCCAACGTGCCCACCCTCCTCAGTGACCATTACGGCATGGGCAGCATCAGCGCCCTCCACGGTATCACCCTTTCCGCATGGGCCTTTGCAGGTCTTTCCGGCAACCAGCTGGCAACCTGGATTGTGACCAACTTCGGTGAAGAAGTAGAGATCGCAGGCAATGTGGTGAACCCCACGGGCTATCAGATGGTGCTCTATGTGACCATCGTTCTTTACATCGTGGCGCTGCTTCTGAGCATGTTCTTCGTGCGCCCCAATAAGGAAAAGGCGTAAGTTCTGAAAGAGCGCTTTAGGCGCTGCTCTCACCGGGACCTTTGTTTTGAAAAACCGCGGCAGTTATACTGCTGCGGTTTTTTATGCATATTGATTGGAGTTGGCTCAAATGACACGGGTCAAAGTTGTGCAGTTTTTGCCAGGAAAACGTGCAGAAATTTTGTTGACAAAAAAAGGAAGTGCAGTTATAATTATCATGAAGTTAGCTATTGCTAACTCTACAGAAAGCAGAAAGGAGTATCCTATGCATCTTAGAACCATTTCGGAAGGTAAGGACTATATCGTTTCCTCCATCGAAACCAATGACGATGAACTCAATGCCTTTCTTTTTTCTTTGGGCTGCTACAGCGGTGAACCTATCCGCGTAGTCAAGCGCCGCAGAAGCGGTTGCGTCATCTCCGTAAAGGATGGCAGATACAATATTGATAATCACCTGGCAGAAGCCATCTTTGTGAAGGAACCTGCTTGAGATTCGCCAAGGTTATCTATGGCGTTTCTTTTTGGGACCGAGTTAGCATATGCTAATTCCGGGAAGTTTAAATTTGGAGAACGGGAGAAGTATCATGAGAATTGCATTGGCGGGTAACCCCAACAGCGGCAAGACCACTATGTTCAATGCCCTGACCGGCAGAAATGAACGCGTGGGCAACTGGGCAGGGGTCACTGTGGAAAAGAAGGAGAGCCTCTTCAAAAAGAGTTATACCGATGGGGAAGCGCTGGTGGCAGTGGATCTGCCCGGCGCATATTCCATGTCTCCTTTTACCGCGGAAGAAAGCGTTACCCGCGACTATGTTAAAAATGAAGCTCCCGATGTTCTTATTAACATTGTGGATGCCACCAATCTCAGCCGCAGTCTGTTTTTCTCCACGCAGCTTCTGGAACTTGGCGTTCCTATGGTGGTAGCGCTGAATAAGAGCGATATCAACGAAAAGAAGCAGACCAAGATCAATGCATCTGCTCTTTCTGAAAAACTGGGCTGCCCCGTGGTGGAAACCGTTTCCACTTCGGCAGAGGGTTTGAAAGAAGTAGTGCGCACTGCAGTTTCTCTTTGCGGAAAAGTGCAGAAAGCACCGTTTGAACAGAGGAATGTGGATCTTAGCGATAAGGCCGCTGTGGAAAAGGCAGACCGTGAGCGCTTTGCCTTTGTGAATAACATTGTGGCGCAGGTGGAAGAGCGCAAGTCTTTTTCCAGGGATATTGCCGCGCAGGATAAGATCGATGATGTGCTGACCAATAAGTGGCTGGGTATTCCCATCTTTGCGGTGGTGATGTACCTTGTGTTCCAGATTTCTCAGGCCTGGGTTGGTCCCTGGATCGCAGATGCACTGGTTGCATGGATCGAAGCTTTCATGGAAATCGTGGCAGGCTGGATGGAAAATGCGTCTCCCTTCCTGCAGGCCTTGGTGGTAGACGGTATTATCGGCGGCGTAGGCGCTGTGGTTGGCTTCTTGCCGCTGGTAATGGTGATGTATTTCTTCATCGCCCTTCTGGAAGACTGTGGTTATATGGCCCGCGTCAGTGTGGTACTGGATCCTATTTTTAAAAGAGTGGGTCTTTCCGGCCGCTCTGTGATCCCCTTTGTTATCGGCATTGGCTGTGCGATTCCCGGTGTCATGGCTTCCCGCACCATTCGCGATGAGCGGGAGCGCCGCGCTACTGCTATGCTGGCGCCCTTCATGCCCTGCGGCGCCAAGATCCCTGTCATTGCCCTGTTTGCAGGCGTTTTCTTTGAAAACGCAGGTTGGGTCAGCACCCTTATGTATTTTTCCGGCATTGCCATTATTTTCCTGGGTGCGCTGCTGGTAAATCTTATCACCGGTCACAAGGGTCGCAAGTCCTTCTTCATCATTGAATTGCCTGAATATAAGGTGCCCAGTTTTTACCGTGCTTTTCTTTCCATGTGCAGCCGCGGCTGGTCTTATATCGTAAAGGCTGCTACTGTCATCCTTGTTTGCAACACGGTGGTGCAGATCATGCAGAGCTTTGACTGGCGCTTGCAGCTGGTGGAAGAAGGTATGGCGCATACCTCTATTCTTGCAACGGTTGCGCATCCCTTTGCCTATGTGCTGATTCCTATTGTGGGTTATCATGCATGGCAGCTGGCTGCCGCTGCGGTAACCGGCTTTATTGCCAAGGAAAACGTGGTGGGCACCCTTGCCGTGTGCTACGGTATTTCCGGCCTTATTGATGTGGAAGAACTGGCGCTGATGGAAGGTGCCGGCGGCGAAGTGGCAGCGATTTTTGCCCTTACCAAGTCCGCGGCTCTTGCCTATCTGATGTTCAACCTCTTCACGCCTCCCTGCTTTGCAGCCATCGGTGCTATGAATTCTGAAATGAAGAGCGGTAAGTGGCTCTGGGGTGGTATCGGCCTGCAGTTTGCCATTGGCTTTACTGTGAGTTTCCTGGTTTATCAGACCGGTACCTTTGTAACCACTGGCAGCGTGGGTGTGGGGTTTGTAAGCGGCCTTGTGGCTGTGGCAGCTTTCGTTGTGATCATTGCTGCTTTGACCCGCAGAACCAAGCTTGATTTTGCAGCAAGAAAGTCCCATTAAGGAGAAAACATATGACAGATATTATTGTGATTGCCATCCTTGCTTTTGTGATCGGCGGGGCGGTGGCTTACATCGTAAAGTCCAAAAAGCGGGGCGGATGCATTGGCTGTCCCAATGGCGGCAACTGCAGCACTTGCAGCAGCTGTCATGCAGAAGAATAAAAGTAGATAAAAACAGCGTGTCGAAGGGCACGCTGTTTTTATATTCCCCGGATTATAAATTTGTTGTAAAGTGTGGTAATTGTTTGACGCGCGGCAAAACGGAATGATATACTACAAGCAATATTTGTCTGCAATTCTGCAGTTTACTGCTGTGCGATATAGTGGGCGAGCCCTTTTGTGAAAATGAAAGGGAAGCGACTTTGCAATAAAAGGAGAAAGACTATGAAAATGAAGAAATTGGTATCGCTGGTGATTGTGTTTGCGATGCTCCTTTCCATGCTGGTAATTCCTGCTGCAGCCGAGGGGACCTTTGCTGTGAGCTTTGAGGTTGATCCTGCGTCGGTGAGCAGCACGAATGTGATCAAGGCTGGGGAAACTGTTACTGTGACGGCTAAATATGAAAATTTGCCGGAAGATATCAAGGCGATGCACTTTGCATTGAATTTTGATAGTCAGGTTTTGGCTCCTGCATATGAAGGTGTGAACTTCGGCACGCTTTTGAGTTCGACTTTGGTGGACTATAATATTGTTAATGACAGTAAATTGCTGGTGTCTGCTGCATGGAGCAGCGGCAGTGAGGTGAGCAGCGGCACACTCTTCACCTTTGAGTTGACGGCCAAGAGCGATATTTCCGCAAAAACGGAATTTGCCTTTACGATGATGGAATTAAAGGGCGGAAATGATAGCAATAATCCTGTAGATTACCTGCCTTCTGCCCGGTATCCCACTTCTTTTTCTCTTACTCCCGTTGTTTACGGTGAGCAGACGGTTGCTGTTGCAAAGCCTGTGAAGCTGAACGCTCCTCAGACCACCATTGATGCTGCGGATTTTAGCGGCGTTATCACCTGGTCTCCTGCAGTGGATGGGGGAAGAGGTTTTGCTCCTGCCACGGTTTATACCGCAAATGTTGTTTTGACGGCAAAAGGTGAATTTTCCTTTGCGGAAAATGTTGCCTTTAGTGTAGCAGATGCTGCTTCTAATTCTGAAGCTACTGTAAAAAATGGCGGAAAGACTCTTTCCTTCAGCGCTTCTTTCCCTGCAACGGAAGAAAAAGAACTGCCCATTTGCGTGGCTCCCTCCAATGTGACGGCAATTTACGGCCAGACGCTTGCCTCTGTGGCACTCAGTAACCCTGCGGGAAACACGCCTGGTACCTGGGCGTGGATGGACGGAACGGTTTCCGTGGGGGACGCTTCTGCCGAAGCGAAAACTTTCAAAGCAAAGTTTATTCCTGATGATTCTTTCGCGTATGCTTCTGTCAGCGATATTGATGTT
This sequence comes from Oscillospiraceae bacterium, assembly GCA_045631305.1. Lineage (GTDB taxonomy): Bacteria > Bacillota > Clostridia > Oscillospirales > Oscillospiraceae > JAZQUM01. Next base: position 16,392 of record JAZQUM010000089.1, read on the forward strand.
TCGGTGATGGTTGAAAGTAAGAGTATTGCCGATGTAACCGTCTCTGATATTGCCGATCAGGTATATACCGGCGGCCAGATAAGACCTGCTGTCGTTGTGGTGGGTGATGACGGTAAGACGCTGGAAGAAAATAAGGATTACACGGTAGAATACGGCGCCAATGTAACTGTTACAGATGGCGGAGCTGTCACCGTGAGAAATGTGGCAGGCAGCAATTATACCTTTGCGCCCGTGAGCAAAGAATTCCGGATTGTTCCTGCCGCAGGCGAAATTTCCTTGAGCGGTAACCTGGATAAGATTTATGACGGTGCTCCGATTGAACCTGAGCACCTTACTGCGGTGAGCAACAGTGGCGGCAATGTAAGCTATGCAATTTATTCTGATGCAAGCTGCGCAGAAAACACGCTGGTAGATGCTCCAGCCGTGAATGCGGGCACGTATTGGATCAAAGCATTTTTGGCAGAAACCGCCAACTATACCGCTGCAGAAAGTGTGGCGCTGAAAATTACCATCAGCCCTGCAGCGCTGACGGAAGACCATATTGAGATGGGAGGTAATCCTACCTATAATGCCACCTCCCAGAATGCACCCTATTCTTCTACCGAACTTGTGGAAAATAGAGACTATGCCGTAAGCGGTGTTATGGCTTTGGAAAATGTGGCAGATGCTGATGTGGAAATCGTCTTTACCGGCATGGGCAACTATAGCGGCACGGTTACCAAAACCTGGAATCTGGAAAAAGCCGCTTTGACCCTTGGTGCATTTAATGGCACGGTCACCAAAGTTTATGACGGTACCACGCAGGCTGGCACTGCTTCTGGTTCTGTAGAGATGTGGGGCAAGTATGATGGGGATGATATTGCCCTTGTCGTGCTTCCCAGCGCTTACAGCGATGCCGCTGCGGGAGAAAATAAGCAGATTTCTCTGCGGGTTTATCTGGAAGGCAGCGACGCAGCCAATTATAAGCTTTCTGAATCTTTGGTTGCTTTTAGCGGCGCTGTGATCACGCCTGCAGACTACAGCTATGCAGTGGATGCTGCGCAGTATGTAAAAGTGGGCGGCGGGCTTAGTGCCTTGCTTTATCCTGCAACAGGAAGCGGTGTAAACGATGAAGTTGTCAGCGGCAGTCTCGCTTGGTTTACTGATGCAGATTGCACTGCTGCAGCAAAAGACAGTGACATTTCTCTTCTTCCTGAAAATGCAGAAAAAACCCTGTACTGGAAGTTTAGTGCTGAGAACAGCAACTACATTGCATCCAAAACGGGTGCGGTGGAAATTACCATTATCAAAGGTGACATGCAGGCGCTGTCCTTTGCGCAGAGCACGGTTTCCAAGACTTATGGTGATGCTGCGTTCACGGTGGCTGCTTCCAATGAAAGCGTTGGCGGCGGTGCGGTAACATATACCAGCAGCGATCCTTCCGTTGCAGAAGTTCATGCAACTGAAGGTACGGTAACGATTTTGAGTGCGGGTTCTGTCACCATTACTGCCACTGCAGCTGCAGTGCCCGGTATGTACGCAGAAAGCGCAGCGTCTTATGCGCTGAGCGTTGCGCCCAAGAAGTTGACTTCTGCCATGGTGGAAAGTATTAGCCAGCAGACTTATACCGGTTCTGCTATTGAGCCTTCCGTTGCGGTAAAAGACGGCGATGCTGTTTTGAGCTACGGCAGAGACTACAGTGTTGTTTATTCCGATAATACTTCTGTGGGTACTGCCACGGTAACGGTTACTGGCGAAGGAAATTATCAGGACGTTGTAAATGTTTCTTTCACCATTGTCCCCAAGACCATTTCTGAAAGTGATTTTACCACCCTTGGCACGGAAACCAAGACCTATAGCGGTGAAGTCCAGATCCAGCAGATTACTTCTGTGCTGACAGAAGGCACAGACTATACTGTTGTTTACAGCAACAATGTGAATGCAGGTATGGCTAAATATACTGTTGCGGGTGTTGGCAACTATGCCGGTTCTTTCGAAAAGACTTTTGTTATCGACCGAAAAGCCATTTCTGAAAGTGACTTTACTTTGGGTGTGGAAACCAAGATCTACAACAGTGGGGCCCAGACCCAGAGTATTACTTCTGCGCTGGCTGAGGGCACAGATTACACTGTGGCTTACAGTAATAATGTAAATGCAGGTGAAGCCAAGTATACCGTAGAGGGTGTTGGCAACTATAAGGGTTCTATTGAAAAGACCTTTACTATTGCCCCCAAGACTATTTCCGAAAGAGATTTCTCTGTTCTTGGTGCCGAAACCAGAACCTACAGCGGTGAGGCCCAGTCCCAGAGTATTACCACTGCGCTGACAGAAGGAACGGATTACACGGTTGCTTACAGCGACAATGTGAATGCGGGCACGGCAAAATACATTGTTGCAGGTATGGGTAACTATACCGGTTCTTTTGAAAAGACCTTTGTTATTGACCCGAAAATCATTACTGAAGGTGAATTTGCATCTCTTGGCATCGAAAGTAAAACATATACCGGCGAAGAACAGACCCAAGTGCTGGAAAGCGAACTGAAGCCGGGTGTGGACTATACCATTACCTATAGCAACAACGTAAATGTAGGCACGGCCAAGTATGTGATTAGCGGTATGGGCAACTACGCAGGCTCTTTTGAGAAAACCTTTGAGATTGAGCCTAAGACCATTGCCGAAGGTGATTTTGAATTTAGCACAGAAACTAAAACTTACAATGGTGGGGCCCAGACCCAGGTAATCGAAAGTCAGCTGGTTCTGGGCACCGATTATACGGTTACTTACAGTGATAATGTAAATGCGGGTACCGCCAAGTATGTGGTGGAAGGTGTTGGCAATTATAAGGGTTCGATTGAAAAGACTTTCACGATTGCAGCCAAGAGCATTACTGAAAGCGATTTTGCGATTCTTGGTGCGCAAACCAAGATCTATGACGGTGCTGCGCAGACGCAGGAAGTGGAATCCGCGCTCTTGGAAGATGTGGACTACACCGTTGCTTACAGTGATAACGTAAACGCTGGCACAGCTAAGTACGTGATCAGCGGTAAAGGCAATTATACAGGCACTATTGAAAAGACCTTTACGATTGCGCCTAAGATGATTGCTGAAAGTGATTTCGATTATCTTGGCACGGTTTCTGTGGTGTATAACGGCGAAGAGCAGACTCAGGTAATCAGAACGGCTTTGGCTGAGAATGTGGATTATGCTGTTGCTTACAGCAACAATATCAATGTCGGTATGGCCGAGTATGTGATTACCGGTATGGGTAACTATGAAGGTTCTTTTGCAAAGACTTTCGCCATTGCGGCAGAAGCTCTTACTGAAAGTGCGTTTACTGCCCTTGGTACGGAAACCAAGATCTATGACGGAACTGCACAGACGCAGACGATTGAAAGCCAGCTGATTCTGGACCGCGATTATACTGTTGTTTACAGCAATAATGTAAACGCAGGCACGGCCAAGTATGTGGTCAGCGGTAAGGGTAATTACGGTGGAACCATTGAAAAGACCTTCACCATCGCGCCTAAAACCATTGCCGAAAGCGATTTCGCAAATCTTGCTACAGAAACCAAGAACTACAGTGGTGAAGCCCAGACCCAGGTTATTGCCACAGCACTGGTTGAAGGCACAGACTACACCGTAGTTTACAGCAATAATGTAAACGCAGGTGCTGCCAAGTATGTGATCAGCGGTAAGGGCAACTACAGCGGTACGATTGAAAAGAGCTTT